>NZ_JBHTLM010000004.1:0-344632 GCF_042678945.1 Paenibacillus puldeungensis
GGAGCTGTCCTTAGTACGAGAGGACCGGGATGGACGCACCGCTGGTGCACCAGTTGTTCCGCCAGGAGCATAGCTGGGTAGCTAAGTGCGGACGGGATAAGCGCTGAAAGCATCTAAGCGTGAAGCCTCCCTCAAGATGAGATTTCCCAATTAGTAAGACCCCTTGAAGACGACGAGGTTGATAGGCCTGAGGTGGAAGTGCAGCAATGTATGGAGCTGACAGGTACTAATCGGTCGAGGGCTTATCCAAAATTACCCCAAAAAGTGAAGCGGAGGCTTCGGAGAGTATTCCTAATACTTTTCGGGGACCCCGGGAACTGAGTAAGGGCTAACACGCAAATTAAGTTTCGTATCCAGTTTTCAAGGATTAACACCTTGAATAAGTATCCGGGAGTAACACGACCGGAGAAAACGTTTGGTGGCGATGGCGGAGGGGTTCCACGCGTACCCATCCCGAACACGACCGTTAAGCCCTCCAGCGCCGATGGTACTTGGACCGAAGGGTCCTGGGAGAGTAGGACGCCGCCAAGCACTTCCCCTTAATGGGGCTATTTTTTATGAGGGCCCTTAGCTCAGTTGGTTAGAGCGCACCCCTGATAAGGGTGAGGTCGGTGGTTCGAGTCCACTAGGCCCATCATAAAATTGAATGTGGGGCCATAGCTCAGCTGGGAGAGCGCCTGCCTTGCAAGCAGGAGGTCAGCGGTTCGATCCCGCTTGGCTCCACCATATTCATATGCCGGTGTAGCTCAACTGGTAGAGCAACTGACTTGTAATCAGTAGGTTGGGGGTTCAAGTCCTCTCGCCGGCACCAGTAAGAGCCATTAGCTCAGTTGGTAGAGCACCTGACTCTTAATCAGGGTGTCGAAGGTTCGAGTCCTTCATGGCTCACTTTGAAATGTGCGCGTGTGGCGGAATTGGCAGACGCACTAGACTTAGGATCTAGCGTCTTTGACGTGGGGGTTCAAGTCCCTCCACGCGCACCATTATTATGCGGACGTGGCTCAGCGGTAGAGCATCGCCTTGCCAAGGCGAGGGTCGCGGGTTCGATTCCCGTCGTCCGCTCCATAATTTGCGCCCTTAGCTCAGCTGGATAGAGCGTTTGACTACGAATCAAAAGGTCAGGAGTTCGAATCTCTTAGGGCGCGCCATTTTTTTCTTCATTATCGGGATGTAGCTCAGCTTGGTAGAGCACCTGGTTTGGGACCAGGGGGTCGCATGTTCGAATCGTGTCATCCCGATTATGTTTTTTGCGGGTGTAGTTCAATGGTAGAACTCCAGCCTTCCAAGCTGGTAGCGTGGGTTCGATTCCCATCACCCGCTTATCGTATGAAAAAAAGATGGGGGAATATCCCATAATAAAAAACACGGCAGTCCAGGATTTTTTTTGTCCTAGACTGCCGTGTTTTTTTATTGTCCGCTGTTTAGCGTAGTTATGTCAATTTCAATTAAGTCACTTACTACGCTCAAGGACATGGTCCATTTTTCGTTGGATCGACTGCGGCCAGAACTGTAGAGGCGCTCCGCCGCTTCCGGCGGCCTGAAGGGCTGTATATACATCGATTTGTCCAAATCCAAAATATTTATCACGTCCGGCATCACCAAGATCGATGACGTTATTTCGGATAATGTCCATCACTTCGGTGTTTTTAAGCTCGGGATTGACCGACCTTATCAACGCAGCCAGCGCTGCCACATGCGGGCTAGCCATGGAGGTGCCAGACAATGCGGCGTATTGATTGCCCGGATACGTACTCGCAATGCTTTCCCCCGGTGCCATAACATCGATATAATCCCCGTAATTCGAGAATGAAGCTTTTTGCATATTATAGTCCGTTGCTGAAACGGATAGCACTTCAGGATAGGCCGCTGGGTAGCCAGGGCGCTCTGTATTGTCATTTCCGGTGGCAGCGATTAAGACGACGTCCCGATCGTAAGCATATTTGATCGCTTCGTGCAGGAACTGGGAGTCCGCATAATTTCCCAGACTCATATTGATGACTTTAGCTCCATGGTCGGCCGCCCAAATAATTCCTTGGGCTACAGAATAGGTTGTCCCAGATCCGGATTTATCCAGTGCTTTAACTGGCAGTATTTTGCCGCCCCACATCATTCCGGCTATCCCTTCATTGTTGTTGACGTTAGCGGAGATGATACCGGCTACATGTGTGCCGTGGCCAACGTCATCCAGAGGCTGCTTTTTCGGGTTAATGACGTTATACCCCTTTAACAGTCGCCCTTTTAAATCGGGATGTTTCAGGTCAACACCTGTGTCCACTACCGCGACGACTACCTCATTACTTCCTTTGGAGAGCTGCCAACCCCGGTTTGTTTCGATGATCGGCAGGTTCCATTGATATTCGGAAAATAATAGGTCATTTGGAACATCAGGCGATCCAGAATCAAAGTAACCATTACCTTCATCATTAAAATACCCTGTATTTTCGTTGGTGAGGTACAGGTAATGCGGCTCAATATATTTAGGGTTCCATTTGCGCTGGAAATAGATTTTTAGCTTCTTCATGTCCATTTTTGCCCCACTGAAAATGTACGTGTGGTTGATGCGGCGCGCCGGGCGACTGCCGATATCCTCCTGCATCTGCTTTAGCTCTTGAGCGGTCGGTGTTCGCTGAAACGTTACCACGATTTCATTTTCATAATAATGACTTGCGTTCTCGTTATCGTGGCCTGTTTTAACCGTAATGTCGCGAAGCGTATCGGCATGAACGGATTCTACCCTGTACTTGCCTTCCTTAGGATAAGGGATAAGCCGTAAATTTTTGTCTTGATGCGCCTGGACTTGACCAAGAATGCTCACGTCCATAATGGCGATAACGCCTTGTTTTCCAGATTTTGCCGGCTCCGCCGTTATAAAATATTTCGGCTGCTTCTCGGGAAAGGCAGGGGATTCATAGGACTTAGTCTGCTTAATCGCCTTACGGGCAAAGCTCAGGTAGGAATCCATCTGTTTCTTTACAGTATGATCGGGATGAAAATCCGCCCGACGAAATTGCTTTTCTTTCCCGCTTGCCGCATCAAACCACAAAATGGCTTGAAACTGCTTATGGTCCTTTTGAAGCTCCCGGACAGTGGCAGGTAAGCTTTTACGTGGGTTTTGCATCAATGAGGCTGCAAGGGTACGGACATGACCTTTGGCATCCAGTCGATTGAGTCGTTCGGTCGCCGACATGTCGCGTTGGAGAATTTTTTGTTTAATCTGTTGTTCCTGAGCCGGCTTAGGGACGGCCAGCTTGGATACCCGCTCCCGGGGGGACGTGTCTGAGGGCGGAAACAACAGGGATATCGCTGCAATGGCTGCAGCACCAGAAAGTCCAATTGCGGCCCATCTACGCCATTTCATTGGGTAAACCTCCTTTATGCTTAAAACTTATGTGTATAGCGTGAGGTGTTGTCCTTGTTTTTATTCTTAAGGGATACCGTATTTGAACAAATTGTGATACGATAATTTCGTTAATGACAAAACAGATCATTACAGGTGAAGGAGAATTGTTCGCATGCCACAAGCCAATAACATCAGGCAGCTGTGTGAAACAACTAGGGAAAAGCTGAAGAGCGCGGCCAGCAGAATCGAGTCGTTTTTGAATTACTATTCATTGCCACAGCTTATGGAAGGACATGATGAAGATTTAACCTTGTTCTACCAAGGATTTTTGTCTGACCTGCGGCATTTGCTTGTTTACTCCGAAGGATGCTACGAGAAGCTTGGTGTGATTTTACGCCGTGGTACCTTCGAGGAGGAGTCGGCTGAGAAAGTGTTGTACCATGTATACCATGATTGTGTTAATAATTTCTTCTATCCCAAAAATGAGAGTTATTCCGAAGATGGAAGGTATGCCTATACGGGACAGGACGCCATTCGGTTCCGCAAGAAACCGACCAGAGATGCCCGTGACGTTGTACTGGATGTGACCCGTCTGTTCGAGGAGCTTCGCGACGATTTAAGCTATTACGAGAGTGATTATCTAACTCAGCTACGCTTGAACAAGGCGAGCGCCAAATAACTTGATTAAACGATTATTATAACGATGCCGATCTTTTCGATCAGGCATCTTTTTTTGTTTATTTACACTTTTTTCTACTTTACGGCTGAATAGTGCGTCTGGGGAAAGGGGAAAATGAAATCCGAGGTGATCATAATGCCAAACAAGGAAAAGCCCTTGGTAAAATGTAGTGTATCCAACTGTTCCTATTGGGGAGCACAAAACGTATGTAATGCCGATGTCATCATGATCGATATCGATCAGCACGCAACCCGTCAATACAATGCCGAATTTGCTGGGGAGACATTTGATTCCGAGCATCAGGATTCGGCTGCAACGTCTTCGGTTACTTGCTGCCACACCTTTAAGCCGAAGGCCAAATCGTCTTAACTGACACCCGGAGGTCACGGGGAATTGACACCCGGAAAATGAATTTCATTTCGGAGGTGCTATCATGACTGATTCCAAAAAAGACATCCCTGACTCTTCAACAACTGAGGAACAGAAACGTGCAGATTATCCCCGAAAAGCTCATCGGGAGGAATATGCAGCTGAAGTGACACCGGCAGGTACTTTTAGTGGGAATGTGATTCGTGAAGAACGTAAGCCTAGCTCACCGGGTGAGAAAAGGGAAATGTCCGGAGTTGATCGTACCGATACCAGTACGAGAATGGCCACGGGAGGACGAACGGTAGGTTATGTAGGGGTCGGTTTGGGAATTGCATCGTTGTTTATGTGGTCTATTTTTTTAGGACCGCTCGCTGCGGTATTGGGATTTTATGCGTATAGTCAAGGTAACAAAACTTCTGGAGCTTGGGCCATTGGACTTGGAGTTGTTTCCACGCTCAGTTATTTTGTTCTCATGCCTTTTACCCGTTAATTTCCCAAGCTTGAATGGTAAAATGCCAAAACTCAAATAACCCCACCGCAGGCTAACGTCAGAATATGAGGACGTTAGCCTGTTTTAATTTCGACACCTTTATACAAAAAGTGGTGGTTATTGCCGATATTTATGTGTAGAATATAATTATCAGTTTTGACTTTATAAGAGGAGAAGTTTTAAGCATGCAAATTGACCCGCGTACAATGTCGCAGTACATACAACTCCAGACGATGAATGGAATGAATCTTGATGGCACTTCGGTGCAAGGATCATCTAGCGATACGAATGGATCATTATTCGATATTTTACTGCAGGAGATGCTGCTGTCCGAGCAAGGGAAAACTTCATCCGATTTAGGTTCTCGGTTGACAGGAAGCTTATCTGCCGGTTCGGATTTATCCGGATCACTGGACAGTATGCTGTTGCAGACATTGCAAGACGTACCGAAGATATCTACTGCTGCTGAAGTTAAAAATCCGGAAGTCGCTGCCGGGACAACTGGTGGGTTGGAGTCGCTCATTTCTAAAGCGAGTCAGGCTTATAGCGTTCCAACAAGCTTGATAAAGGCCGTAATTGATACGGAATCCTCGTTTAACCCACAAGCGGTGTCTTCCGCAGGGGCGAAAGGCTTAATGCAGTTGATGGACGGAACGGCGCGTGGACTGGGCTTAAGCGACGCGTTTGATCCTGCGCAAAATATCGATGGGGGGACGCGTTATTTGTCCTACCAGCTTAAACGTTATGGCGGCGAGCTCAAGACCGCGCTAGCGGCTTACAATGCCGGGCCGGGAAGATTGCAGAAGCTCGGCATCAGCAATGACCAGGAATTAATGGACAAACTGCATCTACTCCCGCAGGAGACGCAGAAGTACATCGGCAAAATTTTAACCGCACTTTCGAAATACGAAGCTTGAAATAGATCACAAATTTAAGAGCAAAAAAGGAAAAACGCTCCGAAATTCGCTTTCGGTTTTCCGCGTTTTTTCTTTTTGGTCTTTTTTAAGGTAAGGTGAAGGCAATGCTATATTTTGATCACGCGGCTACGACGCCTCCGTATGAGGAAGTGACCCAAACCGTAGCTGAAGTTATGGGCAGACATTATGGCAATCCTTCGTCTCTGCATCAACTAGGGGAAACTAGCGGAAAGCTGCTAAGCAAAGCCCGGGAGGTTTGCGCGGCGGCGCTGCAGGTTAAACCCAGAGAAATTATTTTTACGGCAGGGGCAACGGAAAGCAATAACACGGCGATAAAAGGAGCTGCTGTGCAATATATCAGCCGCGGTAAGCACCTCATTACGACGCAAACGGAGCATCCGTCCGTTTTCGAGAGCTGCAAGCAGCTTGAGGAGCTTGGCTGGGAGGTAACGTACCTTCCTGTAGATGAGGACGGCAAAGTTTCCGCACAGCAAGTATTGGCGGCCGTTCGTCAGGAGACGGTGCTCGTATCGATCATGCACGTCAACAATGAGACGGGGACGATTCAACCGGTATCTGAAATCGGGCAGGCGTTGAAGGAACAGGCACCACGTGTACTGTTTCATGTTGACGGGGTTCAAGGGTTCGGAAAGGTTCCGCTGTCGATTAAGGAGAGCGGCATTGACTTATATAGCCTATCCGCGCATAAAATAAGAGGGCCAAAAGGCGTTGGACTACTCTTCGTCCGTGAGGGGCTTAAACTCGCTCCGCTGCTGGCTGGAGGAGGCCAGGAGGGAGGCTTGCGTTCCGGAACTGAGAACGTTCCTTACATCGTGGCATTTGCCAAAGCTCTTCGGATGGCAAGAGAAGGTTTAGACGCTCGGCGAACGAAGTTTTCCGGCCTTAGAGAAAGACTTATTCGGGGAATTATAGCGATACCCGAGCTTAGTATAAATTCGCCTGTGGATGGGGCACCACATATCGTACAGTTTTCGTATCCAGGCATGAAAGCAGAGGCCTTCCTTCATATCCTCGAGGAGAAAGGGTTCTTCGTTTCAACCCGTTCAGCATGTTCTTCCAAACGAAGTGAGCCGAGCCGTGTGTTGCTGGCGATGGGAAAGAGCCGAGATGAAGCAAGCTCCGGCATACGTATCAGTCTTGGTGAGGAGCATACGGATAAAGATATTGACGCTTTGCTTAATGCCTTGGACGATGCTGTTCGGCGTTTGCAAAGATTACGATAGGAGAGACAGCCGAGTGAGAGATTATGACCTGTTAATACTTCGCTTTGGGGAAATTATGATGAAAGGACGTAACCGATCTAAGTTTGAGAAAGTCGTTTATAAGCATGTTCAAACGCTTCTTAAGCCGTATCCCCGAACGGAAATTCAAAAGGAGTTCGGCCGGATTTACCTCATCCTTAACGGAGAACCGATGGATGATATTATTGTCGAAATGAAAAAAGTGTTTGGTGTAACCTCTATTTGTCCAGTGAAAGTGGCTCCATCAAAACTGGAGGATATCGTTTCAACCGCCGTTTCTTTTATGAAGGCGGAACCTGCGCCTGATGGGACCACTTTTAAGGTGAGTGCTCGCCGGGTTTGGAAAGAGTTCCCGCACTCCTCTCAGGATATGAACCGGCTCGTAGGTGGACCGATACTTGGCACCTGCCCGCAGTTGAAAGTTGATGTTCACCATCCAGAGATTGAACTGAGAGTAGAAATACGGGAGCATGGGACATATCTGTTCTCCGAAATTATTCCTGGTGCAGGAGGTTTCCCTTTAGGCTCCAACGGTAAAGCCATGCTGCTGTTATCCGGCGGTATCGATAGTCCCGTAGCCGGCTGGTCGGCACTACGTCGTGGACTTGAAATCGAATGCGTGCATTTTCACAGTTATCCGTTTACGAGTAAAAAAGCTGAAGAGAAGGTTATTGATCTTGCTGCCGTGCTGTCAAGGTATGCTGGAGAGATCAAGCTTCACCTCGTTCCTTTCACAGAGATTCAAACATCTTTGGTACAAACGGGACAGGAGAACCTTGTCATTACTCTTATGCGAAGATCAATGCTGCGAATCGCCACCAAGCTGGCGGAACAGAGTGGAGCGCTTGCCTTGGTAACGGGGGATAGCTTGGGTCAAGTAGCGAGTCAAACCTTGTCAAGCATGAATGTCATCGGCCGGGTGACGGACTTGCCGCTACTTCGCCCGTTAGTTATGAGCGATAAGATAGATATCATTTCATTAGCGCAGCGGATCGGCACTTACGACTTATCTATACTGCCATATGAGGATTGCTGCACTCTGTTTGTGCCCAAGTCGCCTTCAACCAATCCGAATCTCCGCATCGTCGAACGAATCGAGCAGTCGCTTCCGGATTTGGAGGAGCAGATTGAGCGGGCTGTAAATGGGACGGAAACTGTCCTCATCAGACCGGGGCAACCTATTGTTCGAAGCGCCTCTGATACGTCCGAGGATGTCATACAGGATAAATGGTTTTAACAGTAGCTTGGCGATAGACGATTACAAATTAAAAAATCCGTCAGGATTCTCCTGACGGATTTTTTAATGCGTAGCCGGATGTGTATGGCCTTTGTCTTCTTCGGTTTGCATTTGGCGTTTCTTTTTCAAGAAACCTGCAAGAACTACTCCGATAATAACAACGGAAATTAGCAGGTAGCGCAGTACAGGATTGTCCTCGAAGAAAGGAAGAAAATGCGGTTCTTCGGTGATCATGTTACCTGCGGTATAAGCCAAGACGGCCGAGCCGATATAAGCGATCCACGGAAACTTGTCCAGCAGCTTTATAAATAGGGTGCTTCCCCAGACAACAATCGGTACGCTGATAAGCAGGCCTATTACGACCAAGATGATATGCTGTTGGGCTGCGCCTGCTACCGCGATGACATTGTCAAGGCCCATCGCTGCATCAGCTATGATTATCGTCCGTACGGCGGGCCAAAGCTTGTCCTTGGCTTCGACCGAATCGTGGTTTCCGTCATCAGCCAACACCTTATACGCGATGAAGATTAACAGTAAGCCGCCTACGGCAAGCAACCATGGAATCCCAAGGAGCCAAACGACAACGACAGTAGCCAGGATCCGAAGGGTCACGGCACCTGCTGTACCATATATGATCGCTTTCTTTTGCACCGAGTGGGGGAGTTTTCTTGCCGCCATTCCGATTACGATTGCATTGTCTCCCGCTAAAATTAAATCAATAAATACAATATTGATCAAGGCGAGAAAAAATGTTGCACTAAATAATTCCACGTATGTCACTTCCTCTTCGGATGTATATACGTATTTATTGATCAAAAGGATTCATTTGTCCAGTGTATTTTTTCAAAAAAGGCATAGCTTGGCTAATCCGCTCATACAAGTTGTATGGGAGGGATCGAAGGTGGAGCAGCTATTTCTATTAACGGAGATATTGATCATAAATTTAGTTCTTAGTGGCGATAACGCCGTAGTCATCGCAATGGCCAGTAAAAATTTGCCGTTAAAGCAGCGAAAGCGAGCGGTTTGGTGGGGAGCGATGGGGGCAGTCGTTCTTCGCTGTGTGCTAACCTGGGTAGCCGTTATCTTGCTGCAAATTCCGTTTATTCATGCAGCTGGAGGCCTTCTTCTTGCTGCAATTGCCTTGAAGCTACTATTGCCGCAGGAGGAACATACCCGTGTCTCTGGCGCAGGCTCCATGTGGAAGGCGGTTCAAACAATTCTGGCGGCTGATTTTATCATGAGCTTGGACAATGTACTCGCTATCGCCGCTTTGGCGAAGGGAGATTTATCTATCCTTGTCATCGGGATCGCCATCAGCATACCGATCGTCGTATGGGGAAGTAATTTAATCGCTGATTGGCTGCAACGATTGCCGATTTTAACCTATGCAGGAGCAGGCATTTTAGGGTTTACCGCGGGAGATATGGTGCTGCAGGATCCTCAGTTTGGCCCACTGCTGGTAGCTGCTGCTCCGAGGCTATCGGAGATGATTCCTGTTTTTATAGCCGGATTAATTATGCTGTTCGGCTGGTATAAAAAATCGAGAGTCAAGCGAAATTAATTTTCAGAATAGTGTTTTAAATGGCTGCGGTTAAAAAATCATCTTCACCTTGAAGGAGAAGAGTGGTTTTTTGACCGTTTTTCATTTAAACTGGAAGTGAGAAGGAAATGTCGCTTTTTGGTGCGACTTGTCCTTCATTGTCTTCTGGAAGGTGTGTGATGGATATGTCCGAAAATAATAAAATAATGACAGGTGTATTAATCCTCGCCGCCGGTGTCATCATTTTACTAGGAAAATTAGGGGTTTTCAGCTTCCTAGGAAAGACGCTATGGCCGCTAATACTGCTGATTCCGGGCATTGTGCTGCATCTTTGGCATTTTTGGAGAAAGGGACCTTCGGAGCTGCTCATTCCCGGCGGAATTCTCGTCGTATACAGCATCGTGTTCTTTGCCGGAATCATTGGAGGATGGAGCACCCTCAAATATACGTGGCCGTTGTTCTTCCTTGGAATTGCTGTCGGTTTGTTTGAGTTCTATTTGTTCTCACCCCAGCCTCAGCGAGGAATATTAATTTCTTCGCTTATTGTTGGAGCGGTCTCAGTTCTGTTTCTGAGCTTCACCTTGTTCTCCTTACAGATCGTATACGTTCTTGCGGCTCTGCTGATTATTGGGGGAGTCTGGTTAATCGCCTCCAAAGGGACTCGAGGGAATAGAAGGGGATTATGGTGACGGCTGGGAAGTTCTTGAATTATTCAATATTTAGCGTATAATATAAGGGATATGTCAAGCGTCGGCATTAAAGTCCGACGCTTTGTTTTGTGGCTAACCGCATTGCGCTTCGTTTTTAGGCATGCTTAAATAACCGCCTGAGGCGCAATCTTTTATAAAACATTAAAGAGACGAAAGGATATGGAGATAAACTTATGCATGAAAGAAGTCACATCCGTAATATCGCGATTATTGCCCACGTTGACCATGGGAAGACGACACTAGTTGATAAGCTGTTGCAGCAATCGGGTATTTTTCGGAAAAATGAAGCTGTTCAAGAACGCGCTATGGATTCAAACGATTTGGAACGTGAACGTGGTATTACGATCTTGGCCAAAAATACGGCCATTACGTACAAGGATTACTTAATTAACATTGTCGATACACCAGGGCACGCCGACTTTGGCGGCGAAGTGGAACGGATTATGAAAATGGTTGACGGCGTACTGCTCGTTGTTGATGCCTATGAAGGTTGCATGCCGCAGACCAAGTTCGTTTTACGTAAAGCGCTTGAGCATGATTTGGTTCCGATTGTTGTCGTTAATAAAATCGACCGACCTGCAGCTCGTCCTGCGGAAGTTATCGATGAGGTGCTTGATCTGTTTATCGAGCTCGAAGCAAGTGATGAGCAATTGGAATTCCCGGTTGTTTATGCTTCCGCGCTTGAAGGAACATCGAGCTTGGACCCGGAAAAACAAGATCACAACATGCTGGCTTTGTATGAAACGATCATTGATCACATTCCGGCACCTACAGAAAAAGTGGATGAGCCACTCCAATTTCTCGTTACACTGATGGACTATAACGAATATTTGGGTCGGATCGCTATCGGTCGTGTCAACCGTGGAATTATTCGTGAAGGGCAGGCTATTACTGTCATGACACGTGACGGAGGAAAAAAATCCGCGCGTATCGAGAAATTGTTTGGCTTTCAAGGCTTGCGTCGTATAGAAATTCCTGAAGCTGGTGCAGGGGACATTGTCGCTGTTTCCGGGATTAAGGATATCAATATCGGGGAAACCCTCGCCGATCCGAACCAGCCTGAAGCACTGCCTGTCTTGAAAATTGACGAGCCTACCCTGCAAATGACGTTCCTCGTGAACAACAGTCCTTTTGCTGGCCGCGAAGGTAAATGGGTAACCTCTCGTAAACTCCGTGAACGGTTGTTCAAGGAACTGGAGACAGACGTGTCGCTTCGTGTTGAAGAAACAGACAGCCCGGATGCATTTATCGTTTCCGGTCGCGGTGAGCTCCATTTGGGGATTTTGATCGAAAACATGCGCCGTGAAGGATATGAGATGCAAGTTTCCAAACCGGAGGTTATCGTTAAGGAAATTGACGGCGTGAAGATGGAGCCGCTTGAACGTCTGATGATCGATGTTCCCGAGGAGAGTATGGGGGCAGTCATGGAGAGCCTTGGTTCCCGAAAAGCTGAAATGGTCAACATGGTGAATACCGGGAATGGTCAAGTGCGTCTGGAGTTTCTCATCCCGGCTCGTGGCTTGATTGGTTACCGTACGAATTTCTTGACCTTAACGCGTGGATATGGCGTCATGAACCATGCCTTTGACAGCTACGGTCCTTTGATCGGCGGTCAAGTAGGCGGACGTCACGAGGGAGTTTTGGTATCCAGTGAAAACGGGATGTCGACGCTGTACGGTATTCTTTCGATCGAAGATCGTGGGATTTTGTTCGTTGAGCCAGGAACTGAGATTTACGAAGGCATGATCGTCGGGGAACATACACGTGATAACGATATTGTCGTAAACATTTGTAAAGAAAAGCAGCTTACCAACGTTCGTTCTGCAACGAAGGACGAAACCGTTAAGATGAAAACGCCACTGCTCTTTTCTCTGGAGCAGGCGCTTGAATACTTGAATGACGATGAGTATTGCGAAATTACACCAAAATCGGTTCGCATGCGTAAGAAAATCTTGAACAAGAGCGAACGCGAGCGGGCTGAGAAGCATCGTAAAATGTCCGAAGCCAATTTATAATGTAGCTATTCATTGACAATTGAAGGAGGGTCCGCCTTGCAGGCTTGGTTTGCAGAGCATCCTGTCATTGCCTATCTGATGATTTTTGTGCTGATTGTATTTGTGTACAACAAAGTATTTCGTGCACAGCAGAAGCTTTCTTTGATTAAAGAGATCATCCTGTATCTTCTGATGGCGAGCGGTTCTTTCCTTCTGCTCATTTTTCAAATTGACAAACTACCGATCATTCAGTGCTTGCTTGTCGCTGTCATTTTGATGCTGATGGTGCGGATCCGCTATTTTGTGGAAGGCCGTCAACGAAAAAAAAATGAATCTTCACCGGCTTCGGGGGACAAAGCAGTATGAAGGGTCTCCCTTTCCGGTAACCTTTTTGCTTCGCCAAACGTCATTATAAATACGACTTAATTTTTGACAGAAATAAGGTGCTTGTTTCATGAGTTCTCAACGCAGCGGCTTGCCGCCCCGCGGGCAAATTCCAACACGTTCTTCAAAAGGTCCATCGAAAAAGGGTAAGAAGTCAAGCGGCTTCAAGAAGTTTTTGAAAGTGATGCTGACGCTCATCATCATTGCGGTGATTGGAGTCGGTTTATACGGAGGCTATTTGCTTTACACTGCGGATAAAGTGATCGATGCGACGGGTACATCTGGGGATGTCCCTGCTGAAAAATCTGCCAAAGTCAAACCGCTCACGATGCTTCTGCTCGGTACGGATTATCGTCCGGAGACCGGCACTCATCTAAGTGATGTCATTATGGTGATCTCGATGAACCCGGAAACGAAATCTGCAACGGTGGTTTCCTTGCCTCGTGATACCAAGCTCGATATGGACGGCTATAAAACGAACAAAATCAATGCATTCTATCCAAATTTTTTAGCCGCCGAGAAAAAAACCGGCACCTCTGCCAAGCAAGAAATGAAGACGATGATGAGCAAGTTTTTTGATCTTCAGATTGACTATGTTACTGTGGTCAACTTTCAAGGCTTCCGGGATGTTGTGAACGCTTTGGGTGGGGTTGACGTCAATGTGGACGCGAATATGTGCTACCGCGACAGAGCTGACGGGACCGATATTAATCTCAAAGCAGGGGCTCAGCATCTAAAAGGAGAGGAAGCCCTTGGTTACGTTCGTTATCGGAAATCGAACTGTCGCCCGAGAACGAAGGGTTCTGATGACTTCAGCCGTAATAAACGGCAAAACGAAGTGCTGCATGCCCTGATTGATCAAGCGAAATCGCTTGACGGGGTTATGGGAGCGGGAAAAGTGATCGAATCTGTCGGCAAGAACATGGAGACGGATCTGGAATCACAGCAAATGAAAAATATCATCTCGGCATATTGGAACATCTCCAAAGAAAATGTTGCTTTTATGCCGGTAACCGGAACCTGGAGAAGCCCGTACGTCTATTTGAATGACGATGAACTGGATAAGGCGAAGCAGGCCTTAAAGGATGAAATTGCGGGCATTAAGCCTGCTGCAGCACAGGCAGAAACCGAAGGAGCCACAGGCCGCTGACGATTGAATGCAAGTTTTCTGAGATGGTATAATACAATTAAGTTACAGGGTTGCTAAAGTGTCTTGAGGTTCAGTCCCGAAAAGGGATATGAATGTACAGGAGGGCTGGGTTCTATGTCTGAGTTCGTTTCCCAATTATCCGATTCGCTTTATGCTGTTTTCCAGTCCGAAACGTTCGTATTGCTGAATACGGTCGATCAGGAATCCGGAGGTCCTACGTCCAGTGCGATATCCTGGGTTTATGCCGTTGATCATTCAACGCTTAGGCTAGCCTTGGATCATCGGTCAAGGCTCGTAGACAATATTAAAGCCAATCCTAGAGTTACGGTCACGGTGTTTGGACAGGATACGATTTATGCCATCAACGGCAGCGCGACTGTCACGCAGGACCCTTTGGCTGAAGTTCCATTTAAGATGTGCTGTTTCGATGTGCATATCGACGCGGTTCGAAATGCTTTGTTCTATGGGGCACAGCTCGTAGCCGCGCCGGAATACGCCAAAATTTATGACAAGCGTGCTGCTGACAAATTGGATAGTCAAGTTTTTGCCGCAATGAAAAAAGCCTAGCGATAATTCGCTGGGCTTTTTTCGATGATTGGGACAAACTTTTAGCGGTTCTGCTGCTGATTACCTTTTCCTGGGGCCATTTGCATCCGGTTACCGCTATCGTGTTGACGCGTATCATTAGGCATTTGCGGGACGATACGCCCAATAATATCTCCGAGTTCGGTTGCTAATCCGGAAACGGGGTGACCCTCACGTATTTTTTTGCCTATTTCAGTAATCCTTTGATTGATGTCCATATCCGCCGTAACGATAGCACCGGCTCCGTGAGGATCCTTGCGAAGCGCTTCGGCCACTGTATATTTGATGCTTCCGACACGTGCTCTTTCCAGCTTGCTGTCGACATCGATACCGACGACGGCAGTATTACCCATAACGACACAATGGGCGCCCTTGACACCTGGGACTTTCATAACAAGTTTCTCTAAATAAATCTGCTTATCACGATCCGTCAAAATTCCAGCGCTGTTCCCATTCCCATACATGTTGTAGTCAGTGCTTTGCGTTCTAGGAACATTCTCCGTTTGATTCTGTGGAGAGGGTGATGCCTGTCTAGAAGCAGTTCCACAACTGGTGAGCAGGAATGCCGTTAATAACAAACACAGCCATATTCGCATGTTGGATCCGCCCTTTCGAAAAATAATCATATGCTAGCGTAACCACTGACCATGATGCTTGTTAGATTTCCCTGGGCGGAAAAAAATATGTATGAATAAGAGAAGGCTGCAATGACCGCGTTGGAGGGGATAATTGTGAAGAAAATATTTGTACTGGATACCAATGTGCTGCTGCATGATCCCAATGCAATATTTGCCTTTGATGAGCATGATGTGGTCATTCCGGCCGTTGTGCTGGAGGAAATAGATACGAAGAAACGCAATGCAGATGAGCTCGGCCGCAATGCTCGGGGCGTATCACGTCTGCTTGATGGTCTCCGGGAGACGGGGCATCTTCATGACGGTGTACCGCTGGAAGGCGGTGGGCGAGTGAAAGTGGAACTGAATCACCGAAGCTTTATCAAGGTACAAGAAATGTTCGGTGAAGTGACGAATGATAATCGTATTTTAGCAGTGGCGCTTAATTATCATCTCGAACAGAAGGAGTTGTCTTCACCTCGTCCGGTTGTTTTGGTCAGCAAGGACGTGCTGGTCAGAATCAAAGCGGATGTACTCGGATTAACCGCTCAAGATTACCTCTCCGATCGGACGGTAGGACCGAGTGATATGTACAGCGGGTACTCGACGATTAAGGTGCATCCTTCAGTAATTGATGAGTTTTACACCTACCGCTTTTTACCTGTTAAGCCGCTAGGTTTGAACTATAGCTTATATCCTAATGAGTTTGTGATTCTGAAAGACGAGATGGGCACAGGGAAATCCGCTTTGTTAAAATTGAACGAAGATGCCACTAGGTTGGAACCTCTTTATTTAAGTAATGAACCCGTTTGGGGAATCAGCGCCAGAAATGCTCAGCAACGGATGGCGCTGGAACTGTTGCTGAATGATGATATTCCGCTGGTCACAATTACCGGTAAAGCAGGAACGGGGAAAACGTTGCTGGCTTTAGCAGCTGGACTGCTAAAAGTAGAGGATGAGCATAAATACAAGAAACTGGTCATTGCACGTCCTGTTGTTCCTATGGGAAAAGACATCGGGTTCCTGCCAGGGGAAAAGGATGAGAAGCTTCGTCCTTGGATGCAGCCGATATACGACAATTTAGAGTTTTTGTTTGATACCAAAAAATCCGGGGACATTGATAAAATCCTGATGGGGCTGGGCAGTATCCAGGTTGAAGCACTAACTTACATCCGTGGCCGCTCCATCCCCGGCCAATTCATCATTGTGGATGAAGCTCAGAATCTGACGCGACATGAAGTTAAGACAATTGTATCGCGTGTTGGTGAAGGCAGTAAAATTATTCTTATGGGTGATCCGGAGCAAATTGACCATCCTTACCTCGATTTTTCCAGCAATGGATTGACGGGTCTGGTTGAACGGTTCAGAGACCAAGGAATTAGCGGACATATTACGCTAGAGAAAGGGGAACGTTCTAAGCTCGCCCAATTAGCCGCCGATTTGTTGTAAGTACGTTTTGATCTAGATAAATCTATTGATGACAAAAAGCCGGATGACCTTCATCCGGCTTTACCTAATTTTTTGCGGGACAATACAAAGGACAATTTGCTACAATAGGGTGTAGCGAGTAGTTATCTTGCGGTTTAACTTGTGGAGAGGAAGAACAGGTGTGAAGCGAAAAAATCACTGGGTGCTATTTGCCATCCTATTACTCGCTTTAATCAATCTGTCACCGAGTGAGGAAACGGCGCAGGTCCTCTCGGACAATGACGGTGACGTGCAGCCAATGACTCCCCCGCAGCGGGTGACTTTACAAGAAAAGGGGCATATTCAAGTAGCGGTTCAGATGGACGAGTCCGATTTTCTTTATCTTCAAAAAATGAATCAGCAGTTTATGGAGGATCATCTGATTCAGGTGGAGTTGGTCAACATACCACCAGAGAAGAGATATGCGACCTATCAGAAGGAGCAGCTTAAGCTGGGGAATTCGCCAGATGTGTTGCTGCTCGACAATGGTTGGATTCGCCGGTTTGCGGCCGACGGGTATTTGCTTCCTACGGAAAGCTATTTTTCAGGCTCTCTTTCGGGTGAAGTGTTAAGCGCTTCCTTAACTCCGAACGAATGGAACGGATACGTTTGGGGAGTTCCTATGGATACAGATCCATATGTGTATGTATATAATCCTACTTTGCTTAAGCAGTACGGTATAGAGCATCCTCCAGATTCGGCGGAAGCATGGGGGACACTGTTTGCACTCTATCATAAACAACCATTTGCCCAACATTTGCTTGCGTTAAACTTTGATGATCCTAATGCGGTGATGACGTTGCTATGGCAAATGGGAGGCGGTCTAAAACCGGGTGAACAAGATGGCTCATTATTCGCTATGACCGGGGAACTACAAAACTCGCTTCAGCGTTTGGAGCAAATTCGTCCCATTCTTTGGAACGCACGGCTCGCTTCGACGGCTGCCGAAGACCTCTGGAATCAGTTCTATAACGGGGATGTAGCATTTATTTTAACGAAAGCTTCGGAGGCGAAGAAACACCAATTCCCGCGGGCTTCTATCTCGTTTCCAAAATTAAAACAAGACCGGATGACGACTTGGATTGGCGGACGAAGTTATGTCGTGTCTTCTCAAACGCAAAATCCTGAAGCAGCCGGTCTATGGATATCGGCCATGACTTCGCAGCAGAACCAGCTGCGCTGGTATGAGTTTACTGGAAATCTTCCCGTCATAAAGACGATTTATTATGACCCGGATATGAGTGATCTACCTAAATGGGTTCCAGCATCATTACCCGCAGGGTCGGGAATTTCTATGCCTGCTGAAGCCTCGCTTCCTAGAAAAATGGAGAAATTCAGCAAGCTGTCGGAAAGCTTTTTAAACGGATCTATGACCCTCAAACAGTTCAAAGAATCGCTTGGCAGCATCGGGAAATAACAATTTACCTTAGCAATAGAAGTTAGAAGGATAATTTCAATTTGACCGTAAGGGTTCCCTGCGCGATGTCTACCTCAGTAGCTTCGACGAAGGGGACTATTTTTTTAGGATAAAATCCAAGGTCAAAATCCTCCTCCAATTCCTTTCGCGTGGTGTCAGGAAGCTCAAAACCGTTAATGAACAAACGGTCGACGTGGAAAGTAATGGAGTTCTCCGGTTCATTCTCAACGGTGTAATGACCCTCAACCTCCAGTCTCAGCCCTTCTCTGCTGCCGTGGACGATAATCTTGTCCTGCCCGAACTCGAACGAAACGTCCTGAAGCCGCTCATTTTTGTCGCGAAGAAAGGCGTTAATATCTTCCTCACGAACTTCAAGGCGATAGCCCCCTTTCTCCGATACGAGGCTGTCTTTATGGTCATCTAGAAAATCGGAGAAGTCCGACATGGCCGTTGATAGCGCACGGAAATACCGCCTAACCTCATAAAGCCCGATATTTTCCCAATACTTCGTTAATTCTTCGATCATGGCCATAAGTTTTTCTGGATCGGTACTGTGCCCTAGCGTCGTATCGACCTGCTCCTGCAGAGCGGCGACACGATTTCGCTGAAGCTGTAAATTTGTCTTAATTTGAGTTAATTCAGCGGACACGGACTCTAGCTTGGTTTTGGTCTTTTTCAAATCTGCATATTCAGTTTTATAGTTGTTCAAGACCGTACGGTCACGATCCATGATCAGCTCATAATAGTCGAGAACGGAGATAAAATCTCTCAGGCTTCCGACAGATAGCAGCGCAGCAAGCAAATCTTCACGCTCTCCCATATAGTAAGCACGTAGCCTCGCACCAGCTTGCTCTCTAATATCTTTGATTTGCTCATTTTTTCCCTCAAGCTGCTCACTAAGCTCACTAATGGAACGTTCTGTTTCATTTTGCTGGGATTCGATTCGCGCTATCTCTCTGTCGATTTCATGGATTGACAAGCTCTGTTCAAGAACGTGCTGCTCATCAGCTGTGAGAGGAGCTGTATATGCTTGGATCGATTGGGGGTATGAGTAAGCGGCTGTCAGGAACAACAGCAGGCATAAGAGCATGATGATTTTTCTCAATAGCAATCCTCTCCCGCAAGTAGTTGTACTATATATATGATAACAGGTTTGAAAATAACCTGGCATATGAAAAAAGGCGGTCCGGCTTACAGCCGAATCGCCTTTTGAACGTGCATCGTTATGTGGATTAAAGTGGCAGACCCATTATGAAGACTGTCCAATAGCTGAAGCCGGTAAAGGCTACGATCATATACCCCCAGAACAGCAGGATGTAGGTTTTCTCCGTAAATTTCAGATACCCGAAAATAACGAAAAAGGCGGTTTGCAGGAAAAATAACAGAGCCATCTCCGTCATATCGCCGGCAAAGGCCATAAGCCCAATGGCAAGGGTAAAAAAACCAAGGACGCGGAACATCCGTGCCACGAATAAATCCCCCTTTCATATGTATCGACAAACATCCCATATTACTTCCTCATTATACCTGCTAGCCCCAAAAGTGTAAATGAAAAGTCAACAAATATTGGATATTTAGCCCGTAATATGTGATTTATTTAATGGCAACAAGATATCCGATATTGATTTCTACCGTTTCAGAAATTCATGTATGGGGAGAGGTAATTTTGGAAATACATTTTAGTATCAAATAGATTCTATGAACTCTATGAGAGGCATAGAAATGGAGTAAGATGCAATTTACCCATATATCGCCGGAGACCGTCCGGTAGGAAGTCGGTTAGAATTAGATGCTCGTTAGGAGGTTTTTTTAGCATGACAGC
The DNA here is from genome assembly GCF_042678945.1 of Paenibacillus puldeungensis. NCBI lineage: Bacteria > Bacillati > Bacillota > Bacilli > Caryophanales > Paenibacillaceae > Paenibacillus > Paenibacillus puldeungensis. The sequence goes on from NZ_JBHTLM010000004.1 coordinate 19,978, forward strand.
AGTGAGACAAGATGCATGGAGCGCGGAGGACGATTTGATTTTGGCCGAAGTTACACTCCGCCATATACGTGAAGGCAGTACCCAACTGACCGCTTTCGAGGAAGTAGGAGAACGGATTGGAAGAACGGCGGCCGCATGCGGGTTCCGCTGGAATAGCTGTGTACGTAAAAAATATGAGGCGGCCATTAGTATTGCCAAAGCGCAAAGACAGAAACGTAATTATATGAAAAAGCAAACTCCGTTATCGGTTAATTCCGCAATGGCCTCATTAACTTCCGTCGAGATGGATGACAGTCTCTATAGAAGTGAAAGTGTAACGGAAGAGACGATTTCCATCGATGCCGTGATTCGCTTTTTACGTGGATGGAAAAACACGGTACAGGACACAAACAGACAGATGAAATCACTGGAGAAGGAGCTGCGTGAGAAGGATGAGGAAATCGCCGTCCTTCGCGAAGAAAATGAACGGCTCTCGGCCCAAGTTAACGAAGTTCAAACCGACTACAGGGTAGTCAATGACGACTATAAGGCGTTGATTCAAATTATGGATCGGGCGCGGCGTCTCGCTTTTCTCAATGAAGAGGAAGAAGAAAGCAAATCGAGATTCAAGATGGATGCGAACGGAAATCTAGAGCGAATCGAATAGAAGAGGGAAAACACAAGGATCTCGCCGATAAAGCGGGATTTTTGTGTTTTAGGGGGAGGGTTTGGTATAAAGGTAGTAGGAAAAGATGGAAGAGCGTTAATTGATAACAATCGGGAAAGGAAGAGTTATTATAATGAAGATTGATATCGTTGGGGCAGGGGCGCTGGGGCTGTTGTTTGGTGCTAAGCTAGCTGACTCCGGGGAACAGGTGCGGTTTTGGACAAGAACGGCTGAGCAGGCTGCGCTTCTTAAAATGGAGGGGATTGAACTTATAGAACCAGAGGTTGGAGCTCGAATTATTGATGGAGCCCGGTTCGATGTGATGAGCTTGTATGGACATCATGAAGCACTCGGATTAAGTAGCCCTGACTTTTTATTAATTACGACAAAGCAAAGACATATAGACGAAAAACTGCTGAACGGGATTCGCAGCATCTCTGGGGACAATACAGTGGCCGTCTGCTTCCAAAATGGTATTGGTCATCTCGAAAATATTCAGCAGGCTCTTATGAGCCAGCCAATTTATGCGGCGATTACGACTGAAGGAGCAAAGCGGCTAAGCGGCAGAAGTGTTAGCAGGTCAGGTCAGGGGGAGACTCGGATAGGCATTAGTCTAAGATTAGGCAATCGGCAGACAGAACCACAGATTTTGGGTGCTGAAAAGCATGACGAATGCGGAGAAAGTTTCGTAAAACGGCTTGAGACAGCAGGATTCCCGGCCTTTTTGTCGAAAGACATCGATAGAGAAATCTTCAGAAAGCTGCTAATTAACGCGGTGATTAATCCGTTAACGGCACTCTGGCGAGTTCCGAATGGTCAATTGCTTGCTACTGAAGAACGAAGAGCATTACTAAGACAGCTGACTGAGGAAGGCGAACTCATTTACCGGACGAATGGGATCTCTTTTGATTCAAATATGCTTGAACAGATAATAGCTACATGCAAATCTACGGCAACCAATACATCCTCTATGCTGAAAGATGTACTTCATGGTGATCCTACCGAAATCGATTACATTAATGGACGTCTGGTCCAGATGGCTAAAGACTCGAATGTCTATGTGCCCGGGCTGGAGTTTATATGGAAGCTGGTACGGAATATATAACCTAACATACATATAAAATTATAGTTACTTACTTTTCAAGTAAGGTTTTCTCTAATCAATTTAGGAGGTGAGGCTTTGGGTACTGTATTCACTACTCCTGTAATCGTATTTTCCATGCTGCCGGTCCTACCGTTTATGCTCGTGTACGTGATTCACCGTTCGATCAAGCATGATAAAAAGGCCGCGATCATGATAGCGATGGACGTTACGACACTATTCCTTATATTGTCAGTCTCGGCTCTGTTTAACAATGTGTCTGGTTCTAATTTTGGCTTTTATTTAATCTTGCTGGTCTTATTAATCTCCGGAGGCTTGATTGGAGGAGCCCAGAATCGCATGAAAGGAAAAGTGGATGTAAAAAGGTTGCTGCGTGCGGTTTGGCGTCTGGCGTTTGCTGGAACGGGGTTAGCTTATATCTTGCTGTTCTTGATCAGCTTTATTACATACATCTCAGCTGCATAAATTTACAATGGTATAAATGGGAAATAACGAATAAATTCATGACATACGAAGTTAATTGTTAAGAAAAATAGTTGTCAATATCATATAACGGTCTATTTTGTTAAAAGATTTCGCCCTTTTCATCAATTCTGGGGCGAAATCTTTAAATTTATGTTGGATTTTTTTGACCGCTGGTTGTATAATCTAAAAACATATACCACAAAATTTTAAGGGGGATTTGCTAGATGAAGAAGAGTAAAAGCTTATTGCTGCTCTTGACGCTCGTTCTTGCTGTCGGCACTTTGCTGTCGGCCTGCGGATCTGGTGACTCGAACAAAGGCGCTTCCAATGGAGGCAACAGCGCTACTTCCAACGGTGGAAACAGCGGCAGTGAGAAACTGGCTGCAGACCAAACGCTGAGAATTAACCTGAGTGCAGAACCGCCTACTTTTGACCCTGCACAAGCGAAAGACAGCCAAGCCAATACGGTTCTAAAAACGATGTATGAAGGCCTTACTCGTATTGATGAATCAGGTCAACCTGTAGCGGCAGCTGCTGAAAAATGGGAAGTTGATGGTACAAAATATACGTTCCATCTTCGTAAAGATGCAAAATGGAGCAACGGCGACCCGGTAACGGCGAAAGACTTCGTCTTTGCTTGGGAACGGGTGCTAAGCCCCAACACAAAACCTGCTGCACCTTATGCTTACCAATTGTGGTATTTGAAAAACGGTAAAGAATATAATGATGGAAAAATTAAGGATTTCAGCCAAGTTGGTGTAAAAGCAAAAGATGATTACACCCTGGAAATTGAATTAGCAACTCCAACGCCTTATTTCTTGGGCCTGACTTCCTTCTATACGCTATATCCGGTTCACCAATCGGTTAAGGACGATCCAAAATGGGCTGTAGATCAAAGCAAAATGATCGTGAACGGACCATTTACTTTGACCAACTGGGTCAAAGGTCAATCCATTGAAGTATCGAAGAACGAAAACTACTGGGATAAAGCAAACATCAAGCTGAGCAAAATTACGATGTCCCTTGTTAACAGTAGTGCTACTGAGTTGACAAGTTACAAAAACGGCGAATTGGATCGCGCAGGTGCGCCAAACGGCGAAATTCCTACCGACCAAATTCCAATTTTGAAACAAGAATTGAAAGACGAGCTGCAAATTAAAGGTATCGCAAGTACTTACTACTATGAATTTAACGTAACGGCTAAACCTTTCGACAACCTCAACATCCGCAGAGCGTTTGCGATGGCTGTTGATCGTAAAGCCCTCGTTGACAACGTAACGCTTGGTGGACAAATTCCTGCCTTCGGTTATGTACCGCCAGGTATTATGGGGGCAAAAGAGGAGTTCCGTACGGAACATAAAGACGACTACTTCCAAGAGAATGTAGAAGAAGCTAAGAAACTGCTTGAAAAAGGTATGCAAGAAGAAGGCTACACGAAACTTCCTGAAATCACTTTGATTTACAACTCCAGTGAAGCTCACAAGAAAGTGGCTCTAGCTGTAGCTGATATGTGGAAGAAAAATCTTGGTGTTGACGTGAAGACGGAAAACCAAGAATGGGGCGTATTTATCGAAAATCGTCAAAACCTGAACTATCAAATTGCACGCGCTGGCTGGACAGCTGACTACAACGACCCGATGACTTTCATGGATATGTGGCTATCTGGCGGCGGAAATAACGATAATGGCTTCAAAAACCCAGAATATGACAAGCTGATTAACGAAACCAAAACACTTACGGATAACGCTAAACGTAACGAAAACTTCGTTAAAGCCGAACAAATTCTGATCAAGGACAATCAAGCCCTGATGCCGCTCTATTACTATACTAACGTAGCAGCTGAAAAACCATACCTGAAGGGCGTAGTGCTTGACTTCAGTGGTGCGATCGACTATACTCGCGCATATCTTCTTGAGCACTAAGATCAGGAACTGAGCAAGTTAGAACGAAGCATATACTAACTTCGGGATATATATGTGGGCATTCCATATATATCCCGTTTTTTTTGTGCGTACTTTTCTTCCAGGCATTTCGTCGATTTGCAAATATATAGAATAGACAAAGCGTTCCTTTTCACCTAAAATCGATATATGTCGAAATTATAAAAGAGGAGGTGTTAACGGGCATGGTGCGTTATATAGCCAATAAGTTTTTTTATATGTTGGTTTCGCTATTTATTTTGATTTCGGCCACCTTCTTTCTGATGAAAGCCATTCCAGGCGATCCATTTACAGCGGAGAAAAAGGTGCCGCCGGAAATTCTAGCGCGTCTGTATGAACAATATGGACTTGATAAGCCCGTTTATCAGCAGTATTTCAAATATTTAGGTGATGTGGTCCAAGGTGATTTTGGAATATCTATGAAGATGATCAACCAGGATGTATCCAAAATTATCGGACAAACATTCTCGGCTTCCTTGAAGCTGGGCGCGGTTGCAATCGTTGTAGCTGTTGTGGTAGGGGTTCTGCTCGGAATGTTGGCAGCGCTGTATCATCGAAAATTGATTGATAATGTGGCGATGGTGTTAGCGGTGCTGGGCATTGCAGTACCAAGCTTTGTTGTGGCATCACTGCTGCAGTTTGTCTTCTCTTCGAAGCTTCATTGGTTTCCAACGATGGGCTTTAACGGACCGATTTATTATGTTCTACCTGTGGTGGCCTTGACCGCGCAGCCAATCGCGTTTATTGCTCGCCTGACTCGTTCGAGCATGCTTGAGGTGCTGCATGCCGATTATATCAAAACGGCTAAAGCTAAAGGTCTGGGCTGGATCGCGATCCTGTTCCGCCACGTTATACGTAACGGGATTATGCCAGTCGTTACTTACTTAGGTCCGATGACAGCCAACATCGTTACCGGTTCGGTCGTCATCGAGCAAATTTTCGGGATTGGCGGTATCGGTAAACAATTTGTTCAGGCGATCGGTGTCCGCGATTACCCGGTTATTATGGGGATTACCATTTTCTACGGTGTCCTGCTCATGGTAGCTCGCTTTATCACGGATATCGCTTACGTATTTGTAGATCCTCGCATTAAACTTAACAAAGGGAAGGAGGGGTAAGAATGGATACGAAAACGGTGAATAATTTAGCGGCTAATGTCGAATTGACTCCTGACGATTTTCGCAAAATCGGAACCGATGAGAAGGGAGCGGAAGTAATCTCCCGTGAAAGTATTTCAGCTTGGCGCGATGCTTGGCAGCGGCTTCGCAGTAATAAAATGGCGATGACGGCTCTTGTCGTCCTTGCATTAATTACGATTGCTGCGCTCGTGTGTCCGTGGATCGCTTGGAAGGTTTCCGGCTACAACTACTATTCCAACGATCTGCTCGCCACAAACAAAGCACCATCCGCTCAGCACTGGTTCGGTACGGATGACCTAGGACGAGACATGTTTGTTCGTACTTGGAGGGGAGCCCAAATCTCACTTGTTGTAGGTTTGGCTGCAGCTTGTATTGACCTGTTGATCGGTGTAATTTATGGCGGCATCATGGGGTACTTTGGAGGCCGCGTTGATGAAATCATGAATAAGTTTTCCGAAATCCTGTACTCCATTCCTTACCTGCTGGTTACTATTTTGCTGTTGGTTGTTATGGAGCCAAGCCTTGGAACGATTATCTTGGCCTTGACGATCACAGGATGGATTAATATGTCATGGATTGTGCGCGGTGAAATTATGCAGCTGAAGAATCGCGAGTTCGTTCTGGCTTCCCGTTCGATGGGTGCCGGCTCCGGACGTTTGCTGTTCCGCCATCTGCTTCCGAATGCGGTAGGCCCGATTATCGTAACCGTAACGTTGTCTGTGCCTAATGCTATTTTTGCGGAAGCATTCCTGAGCTTCCTTGGACTTGGCGTACAGGCGCCAGTTGCTTCGCTCGGTTCGATGATCAACGATGCCTTGACCGGCTGGTTGTATTATCCTTGGCGTATGCTGTTCCCAGCGGTTCTGATCAGTTTGACAATGCTCTCATTTAATATTTTTGGCGACGGTCTGCGCGATGCGCTGGATCCTAAATTGAAGAAATAGGAGGTGGAATGATGGAGCCGATATTACAAGTTAAAGATTTGCATGTTTCCTTCTCAGTCAGAGGCGGAGAAGTGAAAGCTGTCCGCGGTATGAACTTTGAAGTAGGAAAAGGGGAAACGGTTGCGATCGTCGGCGAATCCGGCAGCGGCAAAAGCGTCACGGCCCAAACGATCATGCGTCTGATTCCGTCCCCTCCGTCAATCATTAAGCAAGGTGAAATTATTTTCCAAGGGCAAGACCTTTTGAAAAAAAGCGACAAGCAAATGGAATCGATTCGCGGTAAAGATATTGGCATGATTTTCCAAGACCCGATGACATCACTGAATCCTACGATTAAAGTAGGCCGACAAATCACGGAAGTATTAATCAAACATCAGAAAATGGCAGCGGGTGAAGCGAAAGAAAAGGCCATTGAGATGCTGAAGCTTGTTGGCATTAAAAATGCGGAAGCCCGCTTTAACCAATACCCTCATGAGTTCTCCGGGGGCATGCGGCAGCGTGTTATGATCGCCATCGCTCTTGCTTGCCGGCCGGCTCTTCTCATTGCAGACGAACCAACGACAGCGCTTGACGTTACGATCCAGGCGCAAATTATGGATGTTATGAAAGAAATGCAATCGCATCTCGGTACTTCTATTATTTTGATTACTCATGACCTTGGTGTTGTGGCTGGCATGTGTGATCGCGTCATCGTTATGTATGCTGGTGAAGTGGTGGAAACCGGAACGAAGTGGGAAATATTCAAAAATCCGCAGCATCCATACACAAAAGGCTTACTGCGTTCTATGCCTCGGTTGGACCAAAAGAAGGGTGAGCCACTCATTCCGATTATCGGAACGCCGCCTGACCTGATTAAGCCGCCGCTTGGCTGTCCGTTTGCCGCACGCTGCGACCATGCGATGAAGATTTGCACCCGTATTGATCCTAGTGCTACCGTATTTAGCGAAACACATATGGCTCGCTGCTGGGAACTTCATCCGATGGCCAAGGAGGGGCAGTCATCATGAGTATTGGCAAAACGTTGATCGAAGTAGAAGGACTTAAGAAGTATTTTAATGTTGGCGGAGGCAATGTTCTGAAGGCTGTCAACGACATCAGCTTTTCGATTGCCGAAGGTGAAACACTAGGCCTCGTGGGCGAATCGGGCTGCGGCAAGTCGACTGCAGGTCGGACGATTCTTCGTCTGTATGAGCCGACTGCCGGCAGCGTTCATTTTAACGGAACGGACATCAATAAGCTGTCTCCGAAAAAAATGAAAGCGATGCGCCGCGATATGCAAATGATTTTCCAAGATCCTTATGCCTCTTTGAACCCACGTTTTACGGTTACGGATATTATCGGTGAAGCTTTGGACATTCACGGTTTGGCCGGGTCTCGGGCAGAACGAAAAAAACGCGTTGAAGAGCTGCTCGATATGGTCGGTTTGAATCCGGACCATGCGACTCGCTACCCGCATGAATTTTCAGGGGGCCAACGTCAACGGATCGGGATTGCTCGCGCGCTTGCGGTGAACCCGAAGTTTATTATTTGTGACGAACCAATTTCAGCACTGGACGTATCCATTCAAGCACAGGTTGTCAACCTGTTGAAGGATTTGCAAGATCGTCTCGGCTTAACTTACTTGTTCATCGCGCATGACTTGTCGATGGTGAAGCACATCAGCGACCGGGTCGCCGTTATGTATTTGGGCCGGATCGTGGAAATGGCGGAAAGTGAAGAGCTGTACTCGAACCCACTCCATCCATACACGAAGACTCTTCTATCCGCGATTCCGATACCAGATCCGGAAGTTGAAGAGAACAAGAAACGGATTCTTCTGGAAGACAACGCGGAGGGTCCGATTCAATCGGCTAAAGTTAGTGGAGTCGGTGGAGGTATGTTCGATCTGGAAAATTCCGAACTGGTTGAAGTGTCCAAAGGTCACTTCGTATCGATGCCTAAAAAAGGCTAATCTTATGTCAGATAGAAACTCCTGCAGCATGTTTAGTGGCTGTAGGAGTTTTTTATTTTGCAAAAATGAATATAGTTCATGGGAGTATGCTTAAGTAAATAAACACAAGAATTGGGACCTAGATCTGCTTGGTGGTGATAGAGCGGGTCGCCGAACAAAAGAGGCGATGGGCATGGAGTGAGTAAGCGAAAGTCGATTAGAGCCTTATGTCTAATTCACTTTCCTCTGCGAATACGTATGGTTCAGACAAGGACTTAGCCGCCGGCCCAGTTTTCCTTATTGAGCAGGATCGTCAGCGGAGCTATTCTATCTTTTTGCATAAGCTTTGACCTTTGACGCAGGAGCGGAACATCCGGTACAATCAAGTAAGGTTTTATGGGAATGAACAGGAGGAAAATAACCTGATGAATATTAAGCGGGAGCTACTGCCGTCTACACAGCCGCTGGCCGAAGCATATGTTGATAACTTCGTTGCGGTAGAGTCTTTGTATGAAAATGATCCGACGTCGGAGGAAAGCTGGCTCCAGCGGATCAAATGGCTTGATGAATCAGAGCATAAGCGGGTAGCCCGAACGGCTTTAGTCAGTCAGCTTAGGAAATATAATTTACGCTTTAATCCTCATCAAGCGGTTCAGCAGTCGCTGGACCAGCTCGAGCAACAGGGAACGAGTGTCATTGTCGGAGGGCAGCAAAGCGGATTGTTTACCGGGCCGCTGCTTGTGATCTACAAGGCGGTGACGATTATTAAAGCGGCTAAAGCTGTGGCGAGCAAGCTGGGTCGACCGGTCATTCCGGTGTTTTGGATTGCTGGAGAAGACCATGACTGGGATGAAGTAAATCATGCTTATTTTTTATCCTCTGAATTGCAGGTAAAACGCACACGTATTTCACGCGCGGAGGAAACCCGGCTCTCCGTCAGCTTAACCCAGGTGAGTACAGAGGAATGGGAATACGCGCTGGCTGAGATAGAGCAATTATTGCCAGGCAGCGAATTCAGGTCAGGGTTAATGGAGCTCCTCAAGGATTATTCGGGAGGCTCATCAAATCTGTCCGAATGCTTTGCCAAGCTGATGGGGAACTGGTTCGGAAAACACGGTTTAGTGTTAATGGATTCGGCCGATCCTGAGCTGCGCAAGCTGGAGGCACCTATTTTTGAGTCGATGATTCTCAAGAACGATGCGCTTAGATCGGCTTATCACGAATCTGCTCGTGATCTCGGTTTGCTGGGCTATGAGCCGCAAGCTGAGGTTGCTGAGGATGGGGCTAACATTTTTTACATAAGCGAACAGGAGCGGCTGCTGCTGTTTAAGCGGGAAGGGCGTTTCAGCGACAGAAAGGGCAAAGTATCTCTTTCAGCCGAGGAATTGCTGGCAGAGCTGCGTAATCACCCTGAGCGCTTCAGCAACAATGTACTAACCCGTCCGTTGATGCAGGACAGTGTGCTTCCCGTGCTCGGTGCCGTTCTGGGGCCGGGTGAGATTGCTTATTGGGCGTTAACGCGCAAGGCCTTTCACCAGCTAGAACTAAAAATGCCACTATTATTGCCCAGGGAATCATTTACCGTTGTAGAGGGAACGCTTCAAAAATATATGGAGAAATATAGTTTAACTTGGGATGAGGTTAGGGATCGGGACGTTTTTCATCAAAAACGTGAAGCTTGGCTAGCCAAGCAGGATTCGCTGCATATCGACTCCCGGTTCGATGAAATCAAGCTGAGCTTTGCAGGTATGTATGATCCGCTCATCGAGCAGCTTGGCGAAATCCAAAACGGGCTTCTGAAACTCGGCGCTGCGAACCGGGACAAAATAATCGATCAGATCGAGTATTTACGCAGTAAGGCGATGGATGCGCTGGAGAAGAGTAATGAGGCGGGTCTGAGACACTGGGATCGAATCGAGTTATCTCTGTTCCCCTTGCACAAGCCGCAGGAGAGGGTATACAATATCTTCTATTATTTGAACCGATTCGGCATGGACTGGATCGACGGTTTATTAGATATACCTTATGAAGTTACAGGCAAGCACCGAATACTTTATCTCTAGGAGGATTATTCAATGAGTTCACTTCAGAACAGTATCATCACAGACTTGAAGCTGGCACCGGAGGGGCATTTGAAAATCGATTGGGTCGAAGCGCATATGCCGGTCTTGGGAAGAATCCGTAAGCAGTTTGAAGCGGAGCAGCCTTTTAAAGGGCTCAAGGTCGCAATCTCCCTGCATTTGGAGGCAAAAACGGCTTACCTGGCAAAGGTTGTTCAGGCTGGCGGCGCCGATGTAACGATCACCGGCAGCAATCCTTTGTCGACACAAGATGATGTGTGCGCTGCTCTCGTTGAGGATGGGGTAACGGTATATGCCAAATACAATCCGGAACCCGAGGAATATAAAGCTTTGATGATCAAAGCGCTGGAAACGAAGCCGGATCTGATCATTGACGACGGTGGCGACCTTGTTACTATCCTGCACTCCGAACGGCCGGACCTGCTGGAAAATGTACGCGGCGGCGCGGAGGAAACGACTACCGGCATTTTGCGCCTAAAGGCGATGGACAAAGAGGGCAAGCTGAAATTCCCGATGGTTGCGGTGAACGATGCATATTGCAAATATTTGTTCGACAACCGCTACGGAACGGGCCAATCGGTTTGGGACGGGATCAACCGTACGACAAACCTAGTGGTTGCTGGAAAAACTGTCGTTGTCGTGGGATACGGCTGGTGCGGTAAGGGCGTAGCAATGCGGGCAAAAGGCTTAGGGGCAAATGTTGTCGTTACCGAGGTGGATGCCATCAAAGCCGTAGAAGCTTACATGGATGGCTTCCGCGTTATGCCTATGCTCGAAGCTGCCAAAATCGGGGACTTCTTTGTGACCGTGACTGGTAACCGTGATGTCATTCGTGGCGAACATTACGATGTCATGAAAGACGGGGCGATATTGTCCAATGCCGGGCATTTTGACGTAGAGGTTAATAAACCGGAGTTAAAGGAACGCTCCAGTTCTGTACGGACCGTTCGCCGCAACATCGAAGAGTACCAGCTTAAAGACGGACGGAAAATGTATCTGCTGGCGGAAGGCCGTTTGGTCAATCTTGCAGCAGGCGACGGCCATCCGGCCGAAATTATGGACATGACGTTTGCGCTTCAGGCGTTGTCGCTGAAATATGTCAACGATTGCTACAAAGAAATCGGCAATACGGTCGTAAACGTGCCTTACGAGCTGGATGAGCAAGTAGCACGCTTCAAGCTGGAAAGCCTTGGCGTGGGTATTGACGCGCTTTCCGCCGAACAGAGTGCGTATCTGGATAGCTGGCAGGAGCATTAAAATGTGCTAGGCGGAAGCTCTAAAAGGGCAACCTCCGCGAGTTTAAGCTAAACGAGCCCCTCTTTCCCAATGAATTGGTCTGGGAAAGAGGGCTTTTTGCTGTTCCACTCAGACGGAGGGAGAGTAACGCAGAGAACGTTTGGAGCTGAAGAAGCGAAGCGTTCGCCTTTGCCGCCGGATGATCACCTTTGTCAGGTGTCATCAGATTCAATCATCCGGCGGCAACAGCGATCGGAGGCCCAAACGTTTTTAAGTTACCAAGCGACCTCCGTCTTCTCTCCCACGTTTTAAAAAAAATATGAACTTTAGAAGGATTTTGCGACTAAATGCAGAATAGATACTTTTACAGTGGTGTAAAGTGGTGTAAAGTGGGGGAAAGAGGTAAGGAGTGAGTCATCCAATGTTTATGGGGGAATTCCAACATAGCATTGACGATAAAGGTCGGATTATCATACCGGCTAAGTTTCGTGATCTCCTCGGGACCTCTTTTGTTGTGACCCGCGGCTTGGACCAGTGCCTTTTTGTTTATCCGATGCAGGAGTGGGAAGTGCTGGAACAGAAGCTTAAGGCTTTACCGCTGATGAAAGCTGATGCGCGCGCGTTTACTCGCTTTTTTTTCTCTGGTGCCACGGAATGCGAGTGGGACAAACAGGGAAGGGTAAACCTGCCAAGTAATTTGCGCCAGTACGCCAAGCTGGAGAAGGATTGCGTCGTTCTCGGCGTATCTAACCGGGTTGAAATTTGGAGTAGAAATACATGGGAACAATACTTCCAGCAATCGGAGGAGACGTTTAACGAAATCGCCGAGAAGCTGGTCGACTTCAACTTCGACCTGTAATGTCATTTAGTCGGAAAGTCATATGATGTGTTGCCAAGTAGGTTTGTCTAAAAATTTGTTTCTAGGTCTGGAGGGCGTAAGTCTTGTTTCATCACATCACGGTACTCAAAGAAGAAGCAACAGAAGGGCTGCGCATTAAGCCGGACGGCATATATGTGGACTGTACTCTGGGGGGCGGAGGTCACAGCTCAGTCATTTTGTCCAAGCTAACAAGTGGCGGAAGGCTTATTGCCTTCGACCAGGACGATTGGGCGCTGGACAACGCTAAGGAGCGGCTAGCTCCTTATGCGGACAAATTAACCCTTGTAAAAAGCAATTTCCGTTACTTGGAGCAAAAACTACTTGAACTGGAAGGAATCCCACAGCTTAATGGTGTTCCCCAAGTAGACGGTATCCTGTTTGATCTCGGTGTTTCCTCTCCACAGTTTGACGAGGGGGAACGGGGATTTAGCTACAATGCCGATGCCCCGCTCGACATGCGAATGGATCAATCGGCCTCACTCACGGCAAGAGAGATTGTTAACGAGTGGCCTGAACGGGAAATTGCACGGATTTTATTTCAATACGGCGAAGAGAAGTTCTCAAGGCGTATCGCCAAAGTCATTGTAGAGAAGCGGCAGCAAGCTCTTGTTGAAACGACAGGTCAGCTTGTCGAGCTGATCAAGGAAGGCATTCCAGCGGCAGCCCGGCGTACAGGGGGACATCCTGCTAAGCGAAGCTTCCAAGCTCTGCGAATTGCTGTCAATGACGAATTAGGTGCTTTTGAGGAGGGCCTGCATGCGGCCATTCGATGTTTAGCACCGGAGGGAAGAGTATCGGTCATCACGTTTCATTCTCTGGAAGATCGTATTTGTAAACAGATTTTTGCCAGTTATGTTGAGAAGTGTACCTGTCCTCCTGATTTCCCAATGTGCGTGTGTGGAGGCAAGGGGCTGGTGAAATTGGTTAACCGGAAACCGCTTGTTCCGACCGAAGAGGAATTGGCTCACAATACCCGGGCGCGTTCAGCTAAGTTACGCGTGGCGGAGAAATTGCAAACCGTAGTGGAGGAAATGTGAAATGGCATATACACGGGGCAATCTGGCAGTTAAAGAGAAAGTAGCAGAACGCAGTTATCCGTCACAGCGCTATCGTGAAACTACGAAGGTCGTAACTCGCCGCTCTACGCTTCCGATTCGTGAGAAGCTGCTATATATGATGACAGTCGTGGTTTGTGTGGCCATCATGGGCGGTCTTTTGTTGCAAAATTCAACACTCTACAACATTAAACGGCAAATGTATAATTTGAATACGCAAATTCAGGCCATTAACGTTCAGGTCAAGGAAATGTCGATCCGCAAAGAAAAGCTGGAACAGCAAATACCTCAAGAAGCTGCCAAACTTGGATACGTTGAACCTGTAGAAGAAGGGTTTCATGTGAAGCTGCCTGCTGGGACTGATAACTAGTCGGTAATAGAGTAGAGAACAGATATCTTTGAGCAGGCGGAGGTTTGGTTCGGACAATAAATCATGATATGAAGAGGTAATGCCATGATTAAAAGAATAAAGCTTCGAACACTGCTAATAGGGGGATGTATTACCCTCTTTTTTGCTGTATTGATGGGTAGAACGTTTTGGATTCAGGTTGTCGAAGCTGATTTTTGGCAGGGGTATGCGGAAAAGCTTTGGTCCACGGAGAAAAAGCTGCCCGCCACCCGGGGAACGATTACCGATCGTAACGGCGATGTGCTGGCGGTAGACGCACCGGCCTATACGGTTGCGATCAATCCGAAAATCATTAATAAATTTGGTCTGCAGGATGAGATTGTAGAAGGCTTAAGCAAGCTTCTCGGCAAGGATGAGGGGGAACTCCGCGATCTCGTGAATGCCAAGATGGAAGACGGCGAATATTTTTCACAGCGTGAAGTGCGCAAAGAAGGCTGGAAGATTGATCAGGAGCTTAGCGATCGGGTAGAAGCTTTTAAAGATCAATTGCTGAAAGAGCATGAAGATCTAGATGACGTTGGAATTTATCTGGTTAAGCAGGAGAAACGTTATTATCCTAAGAACAGTCTGGCTTCGCATATTCTCGGTTATACTGACCGGGACGGAAATGCGAAATCCGGTCTTGAAGCGTATTATGACAAAGAGCTTAAAGGAAAAGAAGGGTCGATCCAATATAAAAAAGACGGCAAAGGCATTGAGATTCCGAAAGCAAGCGAAATTTACAAGCCTGCGCAAAACGGGAAAAACCTGCAGCTAACGATTGACGATACGATTCAGTATTACATCCAAGGGGCAATGCAGGAAGCTTTCGACCGGCTGAAGCCGATCAGTATGACTGTCATTGCGGCAGATCCGAAAACGATGGATATTCTGGGGATGGCGAATCTTCCAACCTATAATCCCAACGAATATTGGAACAATGTCGATCAGAAAAACTTCTACAACCATGCGGTTTATTCTGTGTACGAGCCAGGCTCTACATTCAAAATCGTAACCCTTGCAGGTGCGGTGCAGGAGGGGGTATTCAATCCAAATGCGACCTATATGTCCGGGAGAATTCGAGTACCCGGACGAACGATCCATGATATTAAAAAATCCGGTTGGGGCACGCTTTCATACTTGGATGGCGTAAAACGGTCTAGTAACGTAGCTTTTGTCAAGTTAGGGTATGAAATGCTAGGGCCTGAACGACTTAAAAACTATGTTGATCAATTTGGATTTGGTCAAAAGACAGGCATCGAGCTTCCTAGAGAAGCAGCGGGTATCGTGGATCCGGTACAACAGGCGGACTTTGCGGCCATGGCCTATGGACACGGCAAACTGCTCGTTACTCCGCTTCAGCAAATCGTTGCGGTCTCAGCAATCGCCAATGGCGGAAAGCTGATGGAGCCGCATATCGTCCAATCCATTACCGACCCGCAAACCGGAAAAACGGTAACGACGGAACCAAAGGTTGTTCGCCAGGTCATTTCACCGGATAAAGCAAAGGAAGTTGGCGGTTACTTGGAGCAGGTCGTATCGGACCAAAAGATCGGTACCGGACGGCATGCCTATATCGAAGGATACCGTGTAGCCGGCAAAACCGGTACTGCAGTCAAAGTTGTTAACGGAAAATATGACTATACGAAGCAAGTGGTTTCATTTATTGGATACGCCCCAGTGGACGATCCGAAGATTGCGGTTATCGTTGTGATTGACGAACCGAAGGACTCCGAGCTTGGCGGTGGAACTGCAGCGGCTCCAATATTTAAGAAAATTGTAAACCAATCTTTGCAATACATGGGTGTGCCGAAAAAGCTGCCTAGCGAAAAAGAAAATGATAAGCAACCTACTAACGGAATTCAGGTACCTGACCTGGTGAAGATGTCTGTACTGGATGCAAAAAACACATTGGCAAGCAAAGGCATCTCTTACTCGACACTAGGAAAAGGGACGGAAGTGATCTCGCAGTTTCCTAAGGCTGGAAGTACGCTAAAGACGGGCCAATTTATATACCTGTTGACGGAGAACGGAGGCAACATTAATATTCCGAACCTGAAGGGCGAATCGCTGCGCGATGCTATGGAACTGCTATCTGTGCTTAAAGTTCAGGTTGAGGCGAAAGGCCAGGGCTATATTGTCTCGCAGCAAGTGACCAAGGAGAACGGTGAACGGAAAGTTATTTTAACGCTTCAGCCCCCTGCCGAAAAAGCGGATCAGGAGACGGCTGGGCAAGATGATGACGGAGAGTCAAAGAAAGATAATACCGGAGCTTCTCCATAGCTTGTTCTAACCCCTGTTTGTCCTGAATATTCATGATAAAAAACGTTCATGTGTCAGGATGGATAGGGGGGCAACTTATGAAAATTTCAAAATTCACCGTCAGACGAAGACTGTTCTGGCTGTTACTGCTGCTTTGTTTGCTGTTTGTAGCTCTTGCTGTGCGTTTGGCCTATGTCCAGATTGGAAAAGGTGCTGAGCTCTCCGCTAAAGCGGAGGATTCGTGGCGTCGGAATATTCCTTATTCAGCGAAGCGGGGCGAAATTACCGACAGGAGCGGCAGTGTTCTCGCTTACAACATTACTACGCCAACGGTTATGGCGATACCGGTACAAATCAAAAATCCAGAGCAAACGGCCAAAAGCCTAGCTCCTTTGCTTGGAATGAGCGAGGATAAGATCCTTAAGACGATCACTAAGAAGCAATCTATAGTCAGACTACAACCCGGCGGACGTAAAATTACGATGGACAAGGCGCAGCAAATTCGTGATTTGGGTCTCCCGGGTATTGTTGTTGCCGAGGATAACAAAAGATATTATCCTTATGGAGAACTTGCCGCTCATATCCTGGGCTTTACCGGTGGCTACAATCAGGGACTTACCGGGATGGAGAGCAAATATGACAAACTGCTGAGCGGAATGAACGGCAGTGTATCCTATTTGTCCGATGCTGGAGGACGGCTAATGCCCGGATCCTCGGAAAAGTTCGTAAATCCGAAAGATGGACTCGATCTTACGCTTACAATTGACAAGTCCATCCAAAGTATCATTGAACGTGAGCTGGATCAGGCGATGGACCGGCTGCAGGCCAATTCTGCACTCACCATTGCGATGAATCCGAAGACGGGCGAAATTTTGGGAATGGCTGCAAGGCCCGGATACGAGCCCGGACAGTATCAAGAATATGATTCGGCAGTATATAACCGCAATTTGCCGATTTGGATGACTTACGAACCCGGATCTACGTTTAAGATCATTACGTTGGCAGCCGCTCTGCAAGAGAAAAAGGTAGATCTGCTAAATGAGCAATTTTTTGATCCCGGATATGTAAAGGTCGGCGGGGCTACGCTGCGTTGCTGGAAGCGGGGCGGACACGGAAGTCAGACTTTCCTGCAAGTGGTGGAGAACTCTTGCAACCCTGGATTTGTCACTCTCGGCCAAAGGCTGGGGAAAGAAACTTTGTTTAAATACATCAAAAATTTTGGGTTTGGGAGCAAAACTGGCATCGACTTAAGCGGGGAGGAGAACGGAATTTTATTTAAACTCCCTCAGGTTGGTCCTGTTGAGCTCGCGACTACTTCCTTTGGGCAAGGGGTATCCGTCACGCCTATTCAGCAGATAACTGCGGTTTCGGCCGCCATCAACGGGGGCAAGCTTTACAAGCCCTTTGTAGCTAAGGCCTGGACCAACCCGGAAACAGGTGAAGTTGTCTCGGAAAATGCTCCTACATTGGTGCGGCAAGTCATCTCAGAGGAAACATCCAAACAGGTTCGTTCCGCACTTGAGAGTGTCGTAGCGAACGGTACTGGGGGCAACGCATTCATTGACGGCTACCGAGTTGGTGGAAAGACAGGGACGGCTCAAAAAGTAATTAACGGCCGTTATTCGAAGAGTGAGCATATCGTGTCGTTTATCGGCTTTGCTCCGGCGGACGACCCTCAAATCGTCGTCTATACCGCTATCGACAATCCGAAGGGTATTCAGTTTGGTGGCGTCGTAGCTGCACCGATCGTGCGCAACATTCTCGAAGATGCTCTGGAATATATGAAAGTGCCGCCTAGGAAGGACCAGGTCGCCAAAAAGTACAAATACGGAGAGACACCGATTGTAACGGTTCCCGATTTGGTCGGGCATACAGCACAGGAGATTTATGAGGATTTGAACATGAATTTCAATTTGGCGAAGTCTGGTGCTGGAAACACCGTGATTAATCAAGCTCCTAAGGCTGGAGCAAGGGTGGAGCGAGGCTCAACGATACGTATTTATATGGGCAGCGAAGCCGAAGCGGAGGAATTACATGATCACAGTGAATAATTTTCCTGAACGCTGCCTTTTTTGGTGATAATATAGAATGAGTGTTTTTGTTGTAGAAACTGACGGAGGGGTACCTATGCTGCTAAAAGAACTATCATCTTACTTACTGGCTTCACAAATTCATGGTGACGGAAATACGAATTGCCGGGGGATTTCCATTGATTCTCGCAAGATTGAACCGGGCGATCTGTTCATATGCCTCCCAGGCCACACGGTAGACGGACACGATTATGCGAAGCAGGCTGCCGAGAAAGGGGCCGCGGCGCTAGTTGTGGAACGGTGGGTGGACGAAGTTTCGCTTCCTCAGCTCAAAGTGAAGGATAGCCGCTTAGCGATGGCTGTGCTGGGGAATGTATTCTTTCAAAAGCCTAGCGAACGGTTAAAAGTGATTGGTGTTACGGGAACAAACGGAAAAACGACGACGACTTATTTGATCGAAAAGATATTGCAGGACCGTGGGGAGTCGGTAGGACTTATTGGTACGATTCAACGGCGTTTTGCTGGGCAAACGTATCCGATGTCCGGCACGACGCCGGAATCGCTTGTTTTGCAACAATATTTACACGACATGGCTGATGGGGGGGCCTCTTATTGCGTGATGGAAGTATCCTCCCACGCTCTCGACCAAGGGCGGGTCAAAGGGACGAAATTCCGTACGGCCATTTTCACCAACCTGACCCAGGACCACTTGGATTATCACAAGACGATGGAAGAATATCGCAGCGCTAAAGGGTTATTCTTCTCCCGGCTCGGCAATCTGTACCCGGAGGATCCGAACGCTCGCAGCTATGCGGTGCTAAATGCGGACGATCCGGCCAGCCTTTATTTTGCCAAACAGACCGCGGTGGAGACCATTACGTACGGAGTTGAAAACGAAGCGGATATTCGGGCTACGAATATATCCATCACGGCAAAAGGGACTTCCTTCCACTTAGATACGTTTCAAGGAAGTACGAATATGACGCTGCGCATGGTCGGTAAATTTAATGTGTACAATGCTTTGGCTGCGGTTGCCGCCGGTTTGCTGGAGGGAATCACACTTGCGCAGATCAAAACGAGCCTGGAAGCCGTCAAAGGGGTAGAAGGCCGGGTTGAGGCTGTAGACGAAGGACAATCCTTTGCTGTCATTGTCGATTACGCTCATACACCGGATGGGCTTGAAAATGTGCTGAAAACGGTGAATGAATTCGCTCAGGGCCGCGTCATTTGCGTCTTTGGCTGCGGTGGAGACCGGGATCGTACGAAGCGTCCGATTATGGGGAAAATCGCCGCCAAATATTCGCAGCACGTCATCGTCACCTCGGATAACCCGCGAACGGAAAATCCCGATTCGATTCTAGTAGATATTGAACGCGGACTGATTGAAGACGGGGTTGATAAGAGCCAATACGAGCTTATTGTGGACCGGCATAAGGCCATTCAAAAGGCTATTGAAATGGCAAGCCATGACGATGTAGTATTGATTGCGGGGAAAGGTCATGAAACCTATCAATTGATCGGAACCGAAGTGCTCGATTTCGATGATCGGATCGTAGCAAAAGAAGCGATAAGGGGTTTGACAAAGTGATTACAAGAAACTTAGGGGAAATTGCCGCGATGTGCGGCGGACAGCTCAAGAGTGCGGGCGATTCCGACATTCAATTACAAGGCGTGGTCACCGACTCACGCCACATCACGAAGGGATGCCTGTTTGTGCCTTTGGCAGGAGAACGGTTCGACGGCCATCATTTTGCCGGCGATTGTCTCGCTGCCGGAGCAGGCGCAACGTTATGGGAGAAAACGAAAGGAACTCCTCCCGGTCCTGCCGTGATCGTAGACGATACTCTTGTGGCGTTGC
Source organism: Paenibacillus puldeungensis (assembly GCF_042678945.1). NCBI lineage: Bacteria > Bacillati > Bacillota > Bacilli > Caryophanales > Paenibacillaceae > Paenibacillus > Paenibacillus puldeungensis. The sequence continues at coordinate 39,934 of NZ_JBHTLM010000004.1, forward strand.
AGATGCTGGCTAAGTCTTATCTTGGCCAAACCGGGATCAAGGTCGTCGGAATCACGGGAAGCAACGGGAAGACGACGACGAAGGATCTCGTGTATGCGCTGCTTTCCACGACATATAAGGTTCACAAGACGCAAGGAAACTTCAACAATCACATCGGCTTGCCACTGACCATTTTATCGATGCCAGAGGACACGGATATCGCTGTCCTGGAGATGGGAATGAGCGGTCGCTATGAAATAGAATTACTTTCGAAGCTGGCGGAGCCCGAAACAGCAGTGATCACCAATATCGGTGAGTCTCACCTGCTGCAGCTCGGGTCCAGGAAGGAAATCGCTCGGGCGAAATTGGAAATTCTCACGGGAATGAAACCCGGGGGATTGTTCATTTACAATGGGGACGAACCTTTGATCCGTCAGGTGCTTGGAGAGTCTGAGACGAAGAAGCCGGACAAGATGAAAACCACGACATTCGGCATGGAATCAGACAACGATGAATATCCTAGCGGGATCATGTTTTTGGCAAGCAGCACGCTGTTTACCTCACACGTTGGAGGTGGCGAGCCTTTGGAGCTGCCTTTGCTCGGAGAACATAACGTTTTGAACGCGTTGGCAGCTTTAACCGTTGCCCGTCATTACGGGGTTAGCGAAGCCTCCATCCGTGAAGGGCTAGGCCATGTGGAGCTTACCGGGATGCGAATCGAGTTAATCACCGGTAATAATGGCGTAACAATTTTAAATGATGCTTACAACGCCAGCCCTACGTCGATGAGAGCCGCTATTGGCGTGCTGGAAAAAATGAAGGGATACCGGCGAAAAATCGCAGTCCTTGGGGATATGCTTGAGCTTGGAACCTCTGAAGAGGCATATCACCGCGAAATTGGTGCTTCCTTGATGCCGAGTCAAGTGGATGAGTTGTTTGCGTATGGCGAGTTGGCTGCGCACATTGCAGATGGAGCTGCGGAACATTTGGAACCTGCAACCATTCATGCATATACTAATAAGGTTGAGTTGATCCGTCACCTCATCTCAATACTTCATCCTAAAGATATCGTTTTGATTAAGGCCTCCCGAGGGATGAAGCTTGAAGAAGTCGTAGATGCGGTAAAACAAAGCTCACTTGAACACTAAAACCGGCGAAAGGAGGGTGATCTCATGGATTTTGGACTAATTTTGTTAGCGATCGGCGTATCTTTCATTCTGGCCGTCATCTCGGCACCACTGCTTATCCCACTGCTCAGAAGACTGAAGTTTGGGCAGCAAATTCGCGGGGATGGACCGCAAAGCCATCTTAAAAAAGCAGGCACGCCAACGATGGGCGGTATTATCATCATTTTGGCTTTTACACTTTCCTTTCTGAAGTTTTCGGTCATTAACACCGATTTTTACGTAATGTTGGTTGCTACACTTGGCTTCGGTCTAGTTGGCTTCCTCGATGATTATATAAAGATTGTGTTTAAAAGATCACTTGGGCTTACGCCTCAGCAAAAATTGATCGGTCAGCTGCTGTTTTCCGGTATTGTATGCGCCTTGCTGATCTGGGAAGGGCACAGTACGGCAATCGGCATTCCGGGGACCTCGTTCTCCTTTGATTTTGGCCCTTGGTTCTATTATCCTTTTATTGTGGTTATGCTGCTGGCAATCAGCAACGCTGTCAACTTTACGGACGGACTCGACGGTTTGCTGTCAGGAGTTAGTGCAATCGCATTAGGCGCTTATGCCGTCATCGCCATGCAGGCCACCTCGCTTCCGGCAGCTGTATGTGCTGCGGCCATGATCGGGGCAGTGCTGGGCTTCCTCGTATTTAACGCCCACCCGGCCAAAGTGTTCATGGGCGATACCGGCTCGCTCGGCATCGGCGGAGCGATTGGCGCTATTGCCATCGTCACGAAAAGCGAGCTTCTTTTCCTCATCATTGGGGGAATTTTCGTTATAGAAATGCTGTCCGTCGTCATACAGGTCGTCTCTTTCAAAACGAGGGGGAAACGTGTTTTCAAAATGGCCCCGATCCACCACCATTTCGAATTGTCGGGATGGTCGGAGTGGCGCGTCGTGGTAACATTTTGGACTGTCGGCCTTTTGCTGGCGGGCATCGGACTTTATTTGAACAAGGGGTTGTAGAGATGAAACATCCAGATCAATACCGGGGACGGCAGGTGGTCGTCCTCGGTTTAGCCAAAAGCGGCGTTCAGGTCGCGAAAACCCTGCATAAGCATGGAGCCGTCGTGACGGCAAACGATAAGAAGGAAAGGGAACAATGTCCCGAAGCATCCGAACTGGAGGCTTTGGGAATTTCTGTTGTATGCGGCGGTCATCCGGACGACCTCATTCATGAGGACGTAGCGCTTGTCGTGAAAAACCCTGGCATTCCATATACTGTAGCACCTGTCGCCAAGGCCTTGGAGCTCGGCATCGACGTTGTGACCGAAGTGGAAATTGCCTATTTGCTTACGCATGCCCCGATAATAGGCATTACCGGCTCAAACGGGAAAACGACGACAACGACGTGGATCGGAAAGATGCTGGAATCCGCTGGACTCCACCCCATTGTAGCAGGTAATATTGGTACCCCGCTTTGCCAGGCTGCGGAGGACGCCAGTACGGAAGAGTGGCTGGTGGCTGAGCTAAGCAGCTTCCAGCTCAAGGGGACGCAAGACTTCCGTCCAGCGATCGCTTGCTTGCTAAATGTGGCGGAGACCCATTTGGATTACCATGGATCTATGGAGGACTACATAACGTCCAAGGCCAAGCTCTTCGCCAATCAACATGAGACCGATACGGCTGTTATTAATTGGGACGACCCTGTTTGCCGCAAGCTCATTCCCGATATTCGGGCGAAGCTGTTTCCTTTCTCCCTGACCGAAGTGCTGGATATGGAAAGTGTGTATGTCCGTCCGTCTTATGTGCGTGGGCAGGATGATGAGCTTGTACGGAGTATCGTTTATCGCGATTCCGAGGGCAACGAGCGGAAAATTGTCGATGTACATGAAATTGCGCTGCCTGGTCGCTTTAACGTAGGGAACGCCCTCGCAGCGATTGCGGCTTCGATTGCCGCAGGGGCTGCTCCTGAAGCACTAGTGCAGCCTCTACGAACATTTCGGGGCGTAGAGCACCGTTTGGAATATGTGGAAGAGAAGCAGGGAGTTGCTTACTATAACAATTCAAAGGCGACCAACTCGAAAGCGACCATCATGGCCCTTGGTGCTTTGAAGGCTCCAATTGTGCTGATCGCCGGAGGACTTGACCGAGGTTCAGATTATATGGAACTCGTTCCTTTCCTCAAAGGAAAGGTAAAGGCTCTAGTTGTCATGGGCCAAACGAAGGAAAAAATAGCTCATGTCGCAAGACTTGCGGGTCTAAGCGATATTGTGGTTGTCGATACTGAAGACAGCGCCGCGGAAACGCTGCGGACTGCGCTCAAGGAGGCGTCCAGTCTGGCGGTGTCTGGGGATGTCGTTTTGCTCTCTCCAGCATGCGCTAGTTGGGACATGTTTAAGTCATATGAAGAGCGTGGACGCATTTTTAAAGAGGCGGTGCATACCCTTTAAGTAGGGGGGTGGAAAAGCCCCTACTTTCTGTTAAGAGGTGGCATCCACGATGAGCAAGACCCGTACGGCACCGGACTTTTGGCTTCTAGCCAGTATACTCGGGCTTCTAGCGATCGGAATTGTGATGGTTTACAGCGCGGGTTCGGTACTCGGCTTTCATGATTACGGCGATTCTTTCTATTTCGTAAAGCGGCAGCTGCTGTTCGCCGTGCTAGGCCTGATTGCAATGTTTTTTACGATGAACTTCGATTACCGGCTTTTGCGAAATTACGCCAAGCTAGCGCTAATCATTTGCTTTGGCTTGCTAGTAATCGTGCTGATTCCCGGTATTGGGGATGTAAGGGGCGGGGCAAGAAGCTGGCTGGGTATCAGTTCTTTTGGGATCCAACCCTCCGAGTTTATGAAGCTCGGCATGATTTTGTTTCTGTCCTATCTCTTAAGCAAGGAAGATTACAAGATTACGCACTTTACAAAGGGCCTGCTTCCTCCGCTCGGCTGTATCGGGGCCGCGTTTGGACTCATTATGCTGCAGCCCGACTTAGGGACAGGCACGGTGATGTTAGGGGCATCATTATTTATCGTTTTTACCGCTGGTGCGAGAATAAAGCATTTGGCGGGGCTTGCCGCAATTGGCGTGGTTGGCTTTATAGGGCTGATCCTGGCAGCGCCTTATCGGCTGCAGCGGATTACCGCTTTTCTCGATCCGTGGTCGGATCCACTCGGGGCCGGCTATCAGATCATTCAATCCCTGTATGCGATCGGTCCGGGCGGCTTGGCCGGACTTGGGCTCGGTATGAGCCGGCAGAAGTACAGCTATGTGCCTGAGCCCCAAACGGATTTTATTTTTTCGATCCTTTCGGAGGAGCTGGGCTTTATTGGGGGACTCCTAGTTTTACTGCTATTTCTAATTTTAATTTGGCGTGGCATGAGGATAGCGATGACCGTTGACGATACGTTTGGCAGCCTGCTGGCTGTGGGGATCGTCGGAATGGTCGGGGTGCAGGTGGTCATTAATATCGGCGTTGTCATTGGAATGATGCCGGTTACCGGAATTACACTGCCTTTGATCAGCTATGGGGGCTCCTCGCTTACGCTCATTCTTACGGCATTAGGCATTTTACTTAATTTATCACGTTATGCGAGGTGAGAATATGCGCGTCGTACTAAGCGGCGGCGGAACCGGAGGACATATTTATCCTGCGCTGGCCGTCGCAAGCCAATGCGCTGAGGAATTTCCAAATTCCAAGTTTTTGTACATCGGCGGACAAAGAGGTTTGGAGAGCTCGCTGGTACCCAAAGAAAATATTCCTTTTGAAGCAATAGATATCACCGGTTTTCGTCGAAAGCTATCTTTAGAAAATGTAAAAACGATCATGCGGTTTCTTAAAGGGGTTCGAACCTCCAAAAAGCTGCTCCGTGAATTTAAACCGGATGTGGTCATCGGCACCGGAGGCTACGTATGTGGTCCGGTCGTTTACGCTGCGGCCAAACTTGGCATTCCAAGCATCATTCATGAGCAAAATGCCATTCCGGGTTTGACGAATCGTTTTTTAAGCAAGTATGTATCGACCGTTGCAGTCAGCTTTGACAATATGAATTCGGCCTTTCCCGGTGCCAAAAATATTGTCTACACCGGAAACCCGCGTGCCACAACCGTATTTGCGGCCGATAAAAATAAAGGCTACGATTCTCTTGGACTGCCGAAAAGCAGCTCCGTCGTGCTTGTCGTTGGGGGCAGCCGGGGCGCTAAAGCAATCAATGAAGCGATGATCCAAATGGCTCCCCTGTTAAACAAGGCGGAGCATTTGCGTTTTGTTTATGTAACCGGAGAGAGCTATTATGCCTCGACGATGAACACGATTCAAAGCCAGGTGGGGGAACTGCCCGATAACTTGCTAGTTCTTCCTTACGTGCACAATATGCCTGAGGTGCTGGCCAGCACCTCGCTGATCGTCAATCGCGCCGGCGCATCTTTTTTGGCCGAAATTACGGCGCTCGGGATTCCGTCGGTTCTTATTCCATCGCCAAACGTAACGAACAACCACCAAGAGAAAAATGCACGGACGCTGGAGCGGGCCGGAGCAGCTAAGGTTATTTTGGAGCCGGAGTTAACGGGGCAAAGCCTGTTTGACGCAATTAAACGCATTATGGGCGACTTAGAGGTGCATGCATCCATGTCGGAGGCTTCACGCCGTCTTGGCAAACCGGACTCCGCCCATTTGGTAGTCGAGGAGATGCGGAGGTTGATTCAAAGCCGGTAATTGCCGGAAAGCAACGAGAAATTGCTTGAAAACAGCAGCCGGTTTTGGACCTGGGCGATTGTCACATTCTTCGTAAGGAAGGCATAAGATACTTTATAATTCGTGACAATCCATGTGGAGCAAGAAAAGGAAAGCTAATGTCCTGATGCTCCAACGGACCCGGGCAACCGGCTTTGTTTGCGGCGGTAACCGGATGGCCGGCAAACGTTAAGTCGGGCGGTTACTATTTGCCATATAAGTCAAGGGGGGGATTTTACGATGCAGCAGTGGATATCGAATTTGAATCGGCAGGAAGTCGGGGAAATTATCCCTAACGAGCCGATGTCAAAATATACAACGTGGAAAATCGGCGGTCCCGCTGACGCCATGATCGTACCAGAAAATGCCCGGCAGCTAACGAAGCTCATTCACTTGCTTCACGAAGCGCAAATTCCTTGGATGGTGGTCGGCAAGGGTTCAAACATGCTTGTCTCCGACAAAGGGATACGGGGGGCCGTCATCCGATTAGGCGCTGAGCTGGAGCAAATTGAGTTTAATGGAGTAGAGGTAGAAGCTGGTGGAGGCGCTCCTTTCGTGAGACTGAGCATAATGGCGGGCAAACAGGGGTTAACCGGCCTTGAGTTTGCTGGCGGCATTCCGGGTTCGGTAGGCGGCGCCGTATATATGAACGCCGGTGCTCACGGGTCCGATGTGTCACGTATATTTAAATCCGCTGACATTGTTCTGGAGACAGGTGAGTTGGTCACTTATACCGCAGAGGAAATGGAATTTGCCTATCGACATTCCATCCTGCATGAAAAGCGTGGCATTGTGGCGAAAGCCACCTTCAAGCTTGCAGAGGGAGATCGGCTGGAGATTGCTGCGGCCCTGGCGGCCTATAAAGATCGTCGCCGCAAAACGCAGCCGCTGCAGCAGCCGTGTGCTGGCAGTGTTTTTCGCAACCCTCCTGGAGATCATTCGGCAAGATTGATTGAAGCGGCCGGGCTGAAGGGCCTAAGGGTCGGAGGGGCCGAGGTTTCCACGCTACACGCCAATTTCATCGTCAATACCGGGCAAGCGACAGCAGAGGACGTTCTAGCGCTCATGGAGCAAATTAAAGGCACCGTTGCCGCTAAATTTGGCGTAAATCTGGTGCCTGAGGTCTTCTTCGTGGGTGAACGGTAAACTCGGAGGTGATACATTGGACAAATTGGTGATCGAAGGGGGGACCCCCCTATCAGGAACCATTCGTATCCATGGAGCTAAAAATGCAGCACTGCCGATTCTGGCGGCTAGCATGCTGGCCGAAGGCAAGATGCAACTTCGAAATGTCCCCCGTCTGCTCGATATTGATGTCATGCTGGGCATACTCGCCAGGCTGGGCTGTAAAGCCGTCCACCTAGGGGACGTCGTAACCATCGATACGGGGAGCGCAGACTCGAGCCACGTGCCAGAGGATCTAATGAAACAGATGCGCTCATCCATCTTTCTCATGGGACCGTTGTTAGCCAGGTTCGGGGAGGTATGCATTTACCAGCCTGGAGGGTGCGCGATTGGGGAGCGAAAAATCGACCTGCATCTAAAAGGGCTAGAAGCACTTGGTGCTAAGATTGAAGAGAAAGACCAGCAGATTTGGTGCAGGGCCAGTAAACTGGTCGGCACTGACATTCATCTGGATTTTCCCAGCGTTGGTGCTACAGAAAATATCATGATGGCAGCTGCTCTGGCCGAAGGCACCACAATTCTCTCCAATGCTGCGCGCGAGCCGGAAATTCAAGACCTGCAAAATTTTTTGAACGCTATGGGGGCAAGTGTGATCGGAGCTGGAACAGATACGATTACGATTCGGGGAGTAAAACGTCTTCAGCCATGCGACTATGAAATCATTCCGGATCGGATCGTGGCCGGAACCGCACTAATTGCAGTGGCTGCAACCCGTGGTACCGTAACGCTCACACATTGCAATCCCGCGCATTTAGTAGCGCTGCTTCATGTACTAAGGCGGGCTGGTATTCAAATAGGAGCCACAAATGATATAATAACGATAATCAGTTCTGGCCGTCCGAAGGCAGTAGAGCGGATTGTTACCTCGCCTTACCCATCTTTTCCAACTGACTTGCAATCCCAAATTATGGTTCTTTTAGCTTTGGCGGACGGACTTAGCTTGATGAAGGAAACCGTATTTGAGGGCCGATTTAAGCATGTGGATGAATTGGTCCGTATGGGAGCCGACATTTCTGTAGACCTAAATTCCGCGTATATACGGGGAGTGCCTAGGCTTTACGGAGCCACTGTCGAGGCGACTGACCTAAGGGCTGGTGCTGCGCTCGTGATTGCCGGTCTGGCCGCTCAGGGGAAAACGATCGTTGAACAGGTCCACCATATCGACCGCGGCTATGATCGCATTGAAATGATGTTTCAACGTCTGGGAGGGGCTATGCATCGCGAATCCCCCGCACTGAAGCAGCTTGATTTAGCCTGAGTTGATACTTCGTTTTTATATCGATTCTATTTTGCCCATATTATGTGTCCCCTCCACTGGAGGGGATAATAGGCTTTGTAATATCTATTCAGAAAGTTGCGGAGTAATGACATGCCAAAAACGAATGTGCCTGCCTTGAAGGAGCCAAATCCGAAACCGAAAAAGAAGCATGGGCGAAAAATTAGGATTATTCTCCTTTTGCTGTTTCTCTCTTTACTTAGCGTCCTTTTTTTTCGTTCCTCTTTCAGTAAAATATCCGTCATTACCTTTCACGGCAATACGTATTCAACGGATCAGCAGTTGTTGGACGTAGCCGGATTAAAGGTGGGTTCTCCGTACTTTGCTCTGAGCGCGGACAATATTCGGCTAAGATTGGAGGCCGTTCCTTCAGTTGAACATGCTATCGTGAACAAAACGTTTCCCGGAAACGTGGATATTAAGATTGAGGAGTATCCGCTGGCTGCTTTTGAACTCAAGGAAGACGGGAAAATGACAGGTCTGTTGGCAAACGGAACGGAGATTCCATTGCATAACGATTCTCTTCAGGTGGACAAGCCTATATTGACCGGATGGAAGGCGAAAGATCCGAATTTAGCCAAGCTATGTGCAACGTTGTCCCAAATTCCGGATACGCTCACTGCAGACATATCCGAGATCGTTCCTTCGCCGTCATTGTCCTATCCGGACCGTATCAAAATGTACACCCGGTCACGCTTTGAGATTACTTCGGCGATCTCGCTCCTTGCTAAAAAAGCGGAGTATATGAACGAGATTTTGGAGTCTCAGGATCCCGGAAAACTGACGATGCTTGATGCTGATTCTTATGTTCCGTATAACCCGCCTAAGGCCGAAGATAACGAGCAAAATGATACTACTCATGAGTGAAAAACAATGTTAAAATACGTTTTATGGACTAGTTTCCTGACTCCCTCTTTTTTCTTATTATTTTTGCGTAGGGCAACAGGTCTACTTTCGTATTTTTTAGGTCCCTTTTGCCTAATTCCATGTAAAAGTTGGAAGCCAAAAAATTTGTAGAAAAAAGAGGGAAAGATTGAACTGCGTTGAATATGTAGAGAGTGCATCTAACATGGTAAGTATATTTTGAATGGGAAATAGGAGGTGCCAGGGGCTTGAGCAACAATGACATCATTGTTAGTTTGGACATCGGTACATCCAAAGTTCGTGCTATTATTGGGGAAATTAATAATGGAACCTTTAATATTATTGGGGTTGGATCTGCCGACTCGGAAGGAATTCGAAAAGGCGCGATTGTAGATATTGACCAAACGGTTCAATCGATCCGCAGCGCTGTGGATCATGCGGAACGGATGGTAGGTATTCAAATATCGGAAGTATATGTCGGCATTTCGGGAAACCACATCGGACTCCAAACGAGCCACGGAGTTGTAGCTGTACAGAATGAGGATCGTGAAATTAGCGAAGAGGATATCGACCGTGTGATGAAGGCTGCAGAGGTGATTGCGCTTCCACCGGAACGCGAAATTATCGATGTTGTTGCTAAGCAGTATGTGGTGGACGGGTTAGAGGGGATTCAGGATCCTCGGGGAATGATCGGGGTTCGTCTTGAGGTCGAAGCCACCATCATTACCGGAGCGAAAACGGCAATACACAATCTACTCCGTTGTGTAGAGAAATCTGGTCTAAAAGTCCGGGATTTAGTATTACTTTCGCTTGGTGCAGGTCAACTTGCCCTGTCAAAAGACGAAAAGACGATGGGTTCTGTACTGGTGGATATCGGTGCTGGATCCACAACGATCGCTGTTTTTGAAAGCGGCACGATCGTGGCGACATCTACGCTTCCGATAGGGGGAGAATTTATAACGAATGACATTGCTTACGGACTCCGCACTCTAACCGATCAGGCCGAGAAAGCCAAGCTTAAATACGGCTGTGCTTGTATTGAAGATGCAGCGGCTGACGTCACCTTTAAGGTTACGCGGATCGGCAGCAATGTTGATAAAGAATTTACGCAGGAGGATCTCGCTGCTATTGCGGAACCGCGGGTGCAGGAGATTTTTCAGCTTATTTGCCAGGAAGTCAAGCGGCTTGGATACGGGGAACAGCCTGGAGGTTATATTTTGACCGGTGGGACTGCCTCGATGCCGGGGTTGCTTAAGATAGCGCAGGAAGAGCTTGCCGCTTCCGTCCGGATTGCGGTGCCGGATTATATCGGTGTTCGTGATCCTGGGTTTACGGGTGGCGTTGGCATTTTGTATAAAGTCATCAAAAATATTCGTGTCCGCAATGTAGGAACTAAAAAGTCATCAAATCGAAGCAAAGCCACTAGCAACCAAGAGACTGTCAAGAAACCTGGTTTGATAGAACGCCTAAAAAATCTATTCAGCGAATTTATATAGTGGGTACAGGGATGATGAACGGGCCATCCTTGCACATTGAGGGGGAGATGGAAGAGTATGTTGGAATTTGATTTCGATATGGAGAGCTTGGCTCAAATTAAGGTCATCGGTGTAGGCGGTGGGGGAAGCAACGCTGTAAACCGAATGATCGAGAACGGCGTAAAGGGGGTTGAATTCATTACGGTGAATACGGACGCCCAAGCGCTTCATTTGGCCAAGTCCGAACATAAATTACAGATTGGCGATAAATTAACCCGCGGACTCGGCGCCGGAGCTAATCCGGAGGTCGGGAAAAAAGCGGCCGAAGAATCCCGCGATATGATTGCGAATACGTTAAAAGGCGCAGATATGGTATTCGTTACTGCCGGTATGGGCGGGGGTACAGGAACTGGCGCAGCTCCGGTGATTGCCGAAATCGCCAGAGAATGCGGTGCGCTTACGGTGGGTGTGGTAACCCGACCGTTTACTTTTGAAGGTCGGAAGCGTTCCTCCCAAGCCTTGCAAGGAATTGAAGCTTTGAAAGAAAAGGTAGACACGCTGATCGTAATTCCTAACGATCGACTGCTGGAAATCGTCGATAAGAAGACGCCGATGCTGGAAGCGTTCCGCGAAGCGGACAACGTGCTTCGTCAAGCGGTTCAAGGGATTTCGGACTTGATTAAAGTACCGGGTCTGATTAACCTTGACTTTGCCGACGTGAAGACGATCATGACAGAGCGCGGATCCGCTTTGATGGGGATCGGCATGGCAACCGGCGAGAATCGTGCAGCCGAAGCTGCACGCAAGGCAATTATGAGCCCGTTGCTCGAAACTTCCATCGAGGGAGCTCGCGGGGTCATTATGAATATCACAGGTGGAGCAAACCTGTCCTTGTACGAAGTTAATGAGGCGGCTGAAATCGTCATTTCGGCTTCCGATCCGGATGTGAATATGATCTTCGGTGCTATTATCGAGGAAGATATGAAAGAAGAAATCAAAGTAACTGTCATCGCTACAGGTTTTGAGAGTAAAGCAACGATTCACCCGAGCCGTAAGCCGACGGCTGCTCCGGGCCCGGGTGCTCCAGAACCACAAGATACGCGGTCTGCTTCAACTCTGAGACCTTTCGGCAATCAGCCTAGTGGAGATCAGCTAGATATTCCTACGTTTCTCCGTAACCGTTCACGGCACAATAACGAGTAATCGAAAATTTTAGACGTACGTCTTCCCCAAAGACCTTGTCCTATTAAATAGGACAAGGTCTTTTTTTGCCAAAAATCGCAGAAACTCTATGAAACCTGAATGTTCTTGGATTTGGGCGGGAGAGGTCGACAAAACTAGTGGGATTCTGCCCCCATTATTAGACAGACTTCATAGCGAGACATCTTTATACTGATAACCATCTCCCCAGGCAGGTGAATGCGGGTGGTTGTTTATATTGATCTTGTATTTTTACTGAATCTGGTTATTGATGCTAGCCTTCTGCTCGTGACGGCATGGATGCGGAAGCATAAGCTTATCATTTGGCGGATTATTGTTTCCGCGGTAGTGGGTGCACTATACGTGGTGATGATGTTTATGCCTGAGCTCAGCTTCATGTTTACGTTTCTCGTAAAATTTCTGTTTTCCGTTGTCATGCTGTGGATCGCTTTTGGGTTTGAGAGCTTGCAGCACTATTTAAGAAATATGGGCGCATTTTATATCGTAAATTTTGCAGCGGCCGGCGGTATCCTGGGTGTGCATTATTTGCTGCAGGATGCTGGAGAACTTTGGAACGGAATGTGGTACACGGCATCCGGTGGACTTGGGTTTTCGCTAAAAGTTGGCACGCTATTTACGCTCATTCTGTTCTTTGTCGTATTGTTTTGGTTTAAAAGGGTCATTGGCACACGGCAAAGGCAGGAAAAGATGGCCACTTATCTGGTTGATGTTCAGGCGATCTTAGGGGAGGCAGTAGTTCACTGCAAAGGTTTGATCGATACGGGGAATCAACTGACCGACCCGTTAAGCCGATTGCCAGTTATGGTGATGGAAGCTAAGCTGTGGGAAAAGCACTTCCCGGCAGCACTCCGTGGGCAGCTTACCGCAGAACGTGCGGACAACCTTATTTTGGAGTGGGCGGCGGAGGCCGGCTCTTTCCCGTGGCCTGATCGGCTGCGGCTAGTGCCTTATCGGGGAATTAACAAAGGTACGCAGTTTATGCTGGCACTAAAGCCTGATGAGGTTACTATCAGTTGGGATGGTCGGGAATATCGTACGGCGAAAGTCCTTATCGGTTTGGACGGGGGACGATTATCGGCAGAAGGCTCTTATGAGGCTATCGTACATCCGGCGCTGACAGAAGGGGCGGAAGCAGTTTCGACGGAACAGACCACATTGCATACGGATACGGATATGAGCCCCGCTTGGGCATCGGGCACAGAGAACCGTTCGGACTCTATCAGTAAAACGGGAACGTAATATGGGAGGAAAGAGAACATGCGTGTAAAATGGAAACTGATGCTGCAGCTTCAGTACTACCGAATGTTGTTTATTTTTGGACTAAAAAGCGAGGAAATCTATTATATTGGCGGAAGCGAAGCGCTGCCGCCTCCATTGACGCGCGAAGAAGAGGAATACTTGCTGCAGCGGCTGTCTAGTGGTGATGCGGCGATACGGGCTATGCTGATCGAAAGAAACTTAAGGCTCGTCGTGTATATCGCCAGAAAATTTGAAAACACGGGAATCAACATCGAGGATCTCGTCTCAATTGGGGCGATCGGCCTGATCAAAGCGGTCAATACGTTTGACCCGGAGAAAAAGATTAAGCTGGCGACATACGCCTCGCGCTGCATCGAAAATGAGATATTGATGTATTTACGGCGCAACAGTAAAATTCGCACCGAGGTCTCGTTCGATGAGCCGTTGAACATCGATTGGGACGGTAACGAGCTGCTCTTGTCCGACGTTCTCGGCACGGAGAACGATACAATTTACCGCAACATTGAAGAGCAGGTTGACCGAAAGCTGCTGCATAAGGCGCTTGATAAGCTAAGCGAGCGGGAACGGATGATTATGGAGCTGCGGTTTGGCCTCGTCGACGGCGACGAGAAGACACAAAAGGACGTTGCTGACCTGTTAGGCATCTCGCAATCTTACATTTCTCGCTTGGAAAAACGGATCATCAAACGGCTCCGCAAGGAATTCAATAAGATGGTGTAGGTCACCCCCAGCTTAACGTTGTATAGGAATAAAAATACAGTCCGAGGAGATAATGATCATTAATGTTTCTCCTTGGGAGGTTAAGACACGATGACCCGAAACAAAGTCGAAATTTGCGGTGTCGACACTGCAAAACTGCCCGTTCTAACCAATGCAGAAATGCGTGAATTGTTCCACTCGCTGCAGCAAGACCACGTAAGATCAGCCAGAGAAAAGTTAGTGAATGGCAACCTGAGACTCGTGCTGAGCGTCATCCAGCGGTTCAACAATCGGGGGGAGTATGTAGACGACCTGTTTCAGGTTGGCTGCATCGGACTCATGAAAGCCATCGATAATTTTGATTTATCGCAAAACGTCAAATTCTCCACGTATGCCGTCCCGATGATTATCGGTGAAATCCGGCGCTATTTGCGGGACAACAATCCGATTCGCGTTTCCCGCAGTCTTCGAGATATCGCCTATAAGGCGCTGCAAATGCGGGACAGCTTGACCAATAAAAACTCGCGGGAACCAACGATTTTTGAAATATCGGAAGCGCTTGGTTTGCCAAAGGAGGACGTGGTGTTCGCTTTGGACGCAATTCAAGACCCGGTTTCCTTATTTGAACCGATTTATCACGACGGAGGCGATCCGATTTACGTGATGGATCAAATCAGTGATGATAAGAATAAGGACGTCTCCTGGATCGAGGAAATCGCGCTGCGTGAAGCGATGCAAAGACTGGGCCGCCGCGAGAAAATGATTCTCTCCATGCGCTTCTTTGAAGGCAAGACGCAAATGGAGGTTGCCGATGAAATTGGAATCTCCCAAGCACAAGTATCGAGGCTAGAGAAATCCGCCATTTTACAAATGCAAAAACATGTGAAGTCTTAAATAAACGGTCCCTGCGGGGACCGTTTTTATTGCACCTTCATTTCTCTTTCGGTGCTGTCATTTACATATAATGCCAAACTTATTGTTCAAACGTACTGCCTGTTATTTTTTTTCATCAGGTAAAAATCTCCATCAAACATCGCGGTTTGTGAAGAAATCCATATTTTTATTTCACTTCGACCCGTATCATTTTAAGCATAGTGCAAGATCATGATATGGCTAATTAGGAGCCAAACAGATTGGAGGGAGCAAAGTGAAATATTGTATTGGTGAATTTTCTTCAATCCTCGGAATTACAAGAGATACGCTCAGATTGTACGAAAAGCACGATATCGTCAAGCCCATAAAAGATCATCATAATAAATATCGATATTTTAACGATTTGGATGCCAGAGACTTGCTGATGAGCCGGTGGTATCGGAGCATGCAAATCCCACTGCATGATGTAGCAGGTCTAATGAAGAGCTCCTCTTTGGAAACGATTACTGAGAAAATCGGGGAAAGCATAGAACAACTAGAAGAGGAAATTCAGAGAAGCACCATGCTTTTAAACAAGCTGGAGGAGCTGAATCAGGAGATCCACTCAATCGAAGGCTCCTTGTACCAATGTAAGATTACAGAGGTGCCTGGGCTTTATCGATTCAAGCAAACGAACAGAAATGATCTGCTAAAAAACGAAGGACTGGAAAACATCGTAAACAGCTTGATGGAGCAGCTTCCGTTTACTTTTTACTGTTTCCGAATCGGAATGGATCAAATGCTGATGGAGGGTGCGGACAGTTTTGATTACAGTTGGGGCCTCACCCTGTCGGAGGATGATCTGCCCAAATTGAAGGTTGAAATCAGCGACCATCTGGAATACATAGCCCCATCCACTTGCGTATCGGCCGTCATCACCTCGCCTTGCGGAGAATATTTGTCAAAGGAGTACCTGCAATTTATGCTTGATTATTTGGACGAGCACCAGTATACGATATCAGGTGATGTAGTCGGCAAGCTGATTTTGACGGAAAATAATGACGGGAATAAGCGATCCTACTTACAAGTCAACATACCGATTTGCCAGGGGGCTGACGCGGAAAAATGATTGACCTTGGTGCAGCACCAAGGTTTAAACTTCAAAGTGAAGCCTCCTTTTTGATAATGTGAAAAGTATCACAAAAAAGGCTTCGAATATGCTGTAGGGGGAGAAGAGTGAAGATGCGAAAACACAAAAAACTGAACAAAATGCTCATGTTTTCCGTCTGCATCGTGCTTTTGGTTTCCATGCTAAGCGGCTGTATGGAACCAGGAAAACAGTTGGCAGCGCCTGCTTCGTCAACTAAAGCGGCAAGTACCTTCAAAGCAGGTACATATACCGGGGAAGCTGATGGCAAGGACGGAGTTGTTAAAGTCCAAGTAACGATGGAGAAAGCAGATCAAATCAAGGCTATTAAAGTCCTCGGACAAACGGAAACAAAAGGCCTTGGCGATAAGGCGATCCAACAAATCACAGCTCAAATTCTGGCTAACCAAACGCTGAAAGTCGATGCAGTAAGTGGTGCAACCATTACTAGTAATGCGATTTTGAAAGCGGTGGAAAACGCCGTGAAGCAAGCTGGCGGCGATGTTGCTGCCTTGAAAACGAAATCCGTTAAAAAACCGGGTGCCGGTAAAACGGAGAAATATTCGACTGATGTCGTAGTTGTTGGCGCCGGTGCCTCCGGTGTTTCGGCAGCCGTTACGGCTTCGGACAAAGGCGCTAAAGTTATCCTCGTGGAAAAAACAGCTACGATCGGCGGAGCAAGCAACCTGTCTTGGGCAGGCAAATTCTACAATTCCTCCGCTGCAGTGGCAGGCGGCTTGAAAGTCGACGTTGAGAAAGAAATTGCAAACTGGATCGTAAACAACCACTACAGAGTTGATGCTGCCGACCTTCGTCAATATGTGACGAAATCCGGCGAAACCTATGATTGGTTGAAGAACAAAGGTTATGTTACTAAGTTCATGAATTTTGGCGGAGAACAGCTGCATTTGCTGCCAGCTTATGACACTCGCGAACAAACGCTGCGCAGTATGCTGGCTGATTCCGTTGAAAAGAACGGCGGTAAAGTCCTCACGCAAACTACAGCTAAAAAGCTGATTAAGGATGCTGCGGGTGCTGTTACCGGCGTAGTTGCAGAAAAAGAAGACGGAACGACTGTTGAAATTACGGCTAAAAGCGTAGTAATGGCAACAGGTGGTTACGCAGGCAACAAAGAAATGGTTAAAGAAGCCTTTGGTTTCGAAGGCGTGAACGGCGGATTGGCTCAAAACATCGGCGAAGGCTTGAAGATGGCTTGGGCTGCAGGCGCTAAAGTTCCTGACAACTTCGGCGGACAAATGCTGCACCAAACGTTGGCAAAAGCTACAGCTCAGTTGAAGAAAGAATATACTCCTTTTGAATCGAGCTATCCTTTGATGCTCACATATCTTCCAACCTTGATGAACGTTGGTCCTTCCGGCGCTAGATTCCGGGATGAAGCGGCTACTTTAGTTCCAGTTGCTGCAGCTAACACTAGTGCATTTAACGGACCTTACCATTTGGTTATCGTTTCGCAATCGCAAATCGATGCTCTGACGGCTAAAGGCATGGCTGGATTAAATACAGCTAAAGTGCCAGGTATGCCTCCAGAATTCTATGCAAGCTTCAAAGATCAGTACAAAGTAGATACTCCTTGGAAAGATGCGCAAAAAGTATTCGATTCCATGGTGAAAAATGGCGACGGGTTTAAAGGCAATTCGATCGAAGAATTGGCTAAAAACGCCGGCATGGATGTACAAGTTTTCAAAGATGCCTTCAAGAACTATGATGAAGCTACAAAGACAGGCGTTGATACCGAATTTGGCAAATCCAAAGATTACTTGCTCCCAATGGGCAATGGTCCTTACTATGCGATTAAAGCTGAAATCAACAATCTGGGTTCGGTTGGCGGCTTGATTGTTAACACCAAGTTCCAAGTGCTTAACGACAAACGTGTACCGGTTAAAGGCTTGTATGCAGTAGGTTTGGAATCCGAAGGCGTATTGTTTAACGATACTTATGTCGGAAACGGCGTAGGCATCGGCTACTCCTTTACTTCCGGTCGTCTTGGCGGGGAAGATGCTGCTATCGGCGCTCTCGGACTGTAAGAAAATATTTGCTTATGCAATGAACAGCTTTTAAACATAGGGACTGCTCTATAGGATCTTAAGGATCCTATAGGGTAGTCCCTTTCCCTATTTATGACAACCCGAACGGTTTTCTTAATTTTTTCGAAACATCGATCATATAGTAAAGGGACGGTATGTATCGAGGGCGGACGGGGGCGATCATAATATGGACAATGTGGTGAGAGCGAGTATGAAAATTTCTGATTTCCAGACAAAGGACGTCATTAATGTAGTAGACGGTAAACGGCTAGGACATATTAGCGACTTGGAGCTTGACCTTAAACAAGGAGTCATCGAGGCGATTGTCGTTCCGGTGAACACGAAATTTATGGGACTGTTCGGCGGTGGTAGTGATCTTATCATTCCGTGGAAAAATATCGTCAAAATTGGCTCTGATGTCGTTTTGGTCAAAATGGATGAGCTTAGAGAGTCCAGAGTTCAACCGCAATATGAGACGACCGTTTATATTGATCGGGATGGCCGGGCAGAACGGAGAAGCTAGGGCGAAGGTACTGCCGTTTTGTGGTACACTTAATGGAGTCAGAAAAAAGCGAAGGGGATGGATGATGGAACCGTTTGTTAGGAACCCTATGAATCAAACTCAGGAGCGCTTTGAACTCGAAGGCTGGATCCACCTGGTTCCAGGGCTAACCGCAGGTTTCACCAGCCGGAGCGGAGGAATAAGCGAGCCGCCATATGATAGCTTCAATTTGGCCTATCACGTGGGAGATAGCCCCCAGCACGTATTGGAGAACCGGCGGCGCCTAGCAGAGACGCTGGGTTTTAACCCGGAAACCTGGACATGCGGCGAGCAGGTTCATGATACGAAAATCGCCGTAGTCCGTAAAAATGATCGAGGAAAAGGATACGCTGATCGAAGCAGCGCTTTTCAGGATATGGACGGTCTCGTCACGAATGAACCTGATGTTTTGCTGACATCGTTTTATGCTGATTGCGTACCGCTTTATTTTCTGGATCCCAGAAACAAAGTGATCGGACTTGCACACGCCGGCTGGAAGGGAACCGTTAAGCTTATCTCTCATGCGATCATTGACACGATGGAGCGGGAATTCAGCAGCAACCGTGCTGAAATTCGAACAGCCATCGGGCCGAGCATCGGACAATGCTGCTATGAGGTGGACGAGATGGTTATGGGAAAGGTACGGGAGGCGGTTGAAACGATCGGTGCAACCCAGGCGGATTACGAGGCCCACTCTCTTTTCGCCCCTTCTCAGCACGATGGAAAAACCATGCTGAACTTGAAAGAATTGAATCGAATCATTATGATAAAAGCAGGAATATTGCCGACTCATATCGAATGTACAACGTGGTGTACAAGCTGTCATCCCGAGTTGTTCTTCTCATATCGCAAACAAAATGGAGTAACGGGTAGGATGGCTAGCTGGATTGGCAGGAAAGTGAGGTGATCCTTTCTATGTCGCTTAAGGAACGAATTAAGCATGTAGAGAGCTGCATCCAAGCCGCGTGCGACCGCAGCGGACGTAAGCGGGAAGATGTGAACATCGTCGCCGTGACCAAATATGTGTCGCTGGAATTGACGAGATCCGTATTGGACGAAGGGATTGTCCATATTGGAGAGAACCGTCCGCAAAATGCCGTCCCTAAATGGGAGGCGCTTCAAGGCAGAGGTGTATGGCATTTTATCGGCCATTTGCAGAGCAGAAAGGTAAAGGACGTTATCGGTAGATTTCAATATATTCATTCGCTGGACCGACTTTCTTTAGCCCTGGAGCTGGAGAAAAGGGCGGCGGCGCTCGATACGACAATTTTGGCATTTTTGCAGGTTAACGTTTCAGGCGAAGAGTCCAAGCAAGGGATAACTCCGGAAGAGGCGACCGAGTTTCTAAAGGAAACGGCGTCATTAACCCGAGTGAAGATCATCGGACTTATGACAATGGCCCCGATTGTAGACGATCCGGAGCAAGCTAGACCCGTTTTTCGGAAGCTTAGGGAGCTGCGCGATGAGTTGAATGCACAGGGGCTGACGAAAGAACCCCTCACGGAGCTGTCGATGGGGATGTCGGACGATTTTGAGGTAGCGATTGAAGAAGGGGCGACCTGGGTTCGCCTTGGTACTCTTTTAGTGGGGAAAGGGGAAGAGACGTAATGGGAGTTATGAACCGGTTCATGAACATGCTGGGCCTTCAGGAAGAGGAAGAGATTGTGGAGAGGGAAGGAATATCTGACCAAGAAGAAGAGCTTGAAACTCCTAGCTTTGAAACACGTAGAAATCAAAGAGGGAACAACGTCGTCAGCATTCACTCCCAGAAAAATGTAAAAGTCATCCTCTATGAACCGCGTTCTTATGACGAGGCGCAGGAGATCGCTGACCATTTACGTTCCCATCGTTCCGTAGTAGTGAATCTTCAGAGGGTACGCAACGACCAGGCGATGCGTATTATCGATTTTTTGAGTGGTACTATTTATGCGTTAAGTGGTGGTATATCCAAAATCGGCAGTAATATTTTTCTTTGCACCCCGGACACCGTCGAAATTCAGGGGTCCATTACGGAAATACTGACCGAAGACCCCGATTATAACAGAATGAGGTGAAGACAGCTTTGATTTACAATATCGACTCGATTGTGTGGCTGCTGTACAATATTTATTTTTATATGATTTTGGTTTATATCTTAATGTCTTGGGTACCGAATGCCCGAGATAGCTTTATCGGCGAACTACTCGGCAAGCTGGTGGAACCATTTTTGGCTCCGTTCCGGCGATTTATTCCTCCTATCATGGGAATGATTGATATATCTCCGATTGTGGCGCTGTTAGTTTTGCAGCTGGCTGCGAGTGGGCTTATCAGCATCTTACATTATATAATTGGATGACGTGAACCTTATGCGAATTGATATTTATGAACACTTCAGTCCAGAGGAGCGTCCTTTTGTCGATCGGGCCTGGGAATGGGTCGTAAATGCCGGGGAATACCATGAAGTCAAGCGTACTGACTTTTTGGATCCGCGGCAGTGTTTTATTATGGAGTCTTTAGCCAATCGGCATCCGGATGTAACGCTTCGGCTGGACGGAGGATATGAAGGTGCGGAACGTTGCCGCGGACTGGTAGCCCCGGACTATAGGGACCTGCGCCTTGAGCCGATGGGGATGAAGGTACTTAGCATCACTTCAGAGGATCAAAAGTTTCCCACTTTGCAGCACGGCGATTTTTTAGGAGCTGTCCTTGGGCTTGGTTTAAAACGGGAGAAAATCGGAGATATTCACGTTCGTGAAGACGGCTGTCACGTTGTAATCGCCGAAGAAATCGCTTCCTTTTTGGATATGAACCTTCGACAAGTGCACCGCGTGCAAGTGCTTACGGAGATTTTGGAGCTGGACGGCCTAATCACAGCGGAGAAAGAACTTGAGCAATTGGACCTTACGGTGGCCTCCTTACGACTTGACGGAATCGCCAGTGACGTTTTTCGATTAAGCAGGAGCAAAGTTTTGATCCCTATAAAGGCGGGGCGCTGCCGTGTTAACTGGAGAGTTGAGGAGGATCCCTCGAAGTCGCTGAAATCCGGAGATGTTGTGGCACTGCAAGGATTTGGACGTTTTAAGGTGCTTGAGATAGATGGATTGACCAAAAAAGGCAGACACCGCGTTAAAATCGGCAAATTTGTATGAGGACTTTGCAGGAGATGGCCGATTATTGTCGAATATGATAGTTCAAACTAATCCTGTTCATTTGAGTTAGGACGCCACAAAATCTTTTTAAGGATGCTTGCGAATTTTATTGGAGGTGGGGATCATGCCATTAACGCCGCTGGATATACATAACAAAGAGTTCTCCAGACGTATTCGCGGTTACGATGAGGATGAAGTCAACGAATTTCTTGACCAGGTAATCAAAGACTATGAAATCGTGATCCGGGAAAACAAAGAGCTTCATAATCAGCTTCTAGCTATGCAAGAGAAACTGGATCATTTCGCCAATATCGAGGAAACGCTGAGCAAGACAATTATCGTTGCACAGGAAGCAGCGGATGATGTGAAGAACAACGCGAAGAAGGAAGCGCAGCTGATCGTCAAAGAAGCGGAAAAGAACGCCGACCGAATTGTCAATGAATCACTGGCGAAATCGCGGAAGATTGCCATGGAAGTTGAAGAGCTGAAGAAGCAGGCTTCCATCTACCGTGCCCGTTTCCGGACGTTGGTGGAAGCGCAGCTTGATTTGCTGAGCGGTGACGGTTGGGATACGCTGGAAAATCGCGAACAATCTCATGACAAAACACCTGAGGTACAGGAGCTATACTAAGAAAGCCCAAGGTCAATTTCAGGAAGCAAACGCCATTTGAAGGCAATCAGCCATCGCATGGCGTTTTAATTTCCCGGTGTGTGCGCAGCGATGTCAATGATGCCTTTCTCTAATGTTACATAACATGGAGCCATTTATAGCTTCTTCTCATGTTGACATGAGGGACATGAATAAGTTATAAATATAAACATAATGTAGTTGATTAACGTTAAAAATTTAAAATGATTTGATGATGGGAACCAGTACGCTGCGAAATTGTTCCTCAGAGAGTTGGCATCTTGCTGAAAGCCAATGTTCAATGCGCAGACGGAATATCATCCCGGAGAAGTAAAGCTGAATTTTTTTAGAGGGAAGTTCAAGAAGACATCTTTTGGACTTCTGATGAAGAAAGCGTAAGCTTTGCCGGCTGTCGGCCGTTAACCCGGCCCCATATGAAGCGTATGGGATCAAGGTGTCATGTTGCTAGGTGTTGTTATAAGCCAAGCGTTCATGAAACAAGGGTGGTAACGCGAGCTAAAGTCTCGTCCCTTTGGGGCGGGGCTTTTTTTGTTTTTTTCCATGCTAAGTGAAAGGGAGTAGTGTCATGAAAAAAGTCGATGTCAAAGAACATGCTCGTACACGCGATTTGCGTATACTGGACAAATGGAACAAGGAGAACACGTTCAAGCGGAGTATTGAAAATCGTGAGGGACGTCCCAATTTCGTATTTTATGAAGGGCCGCCAACAGCCAACGGGCTGCCGCATATCGGGCACGTATTAGGACGGGTTATTAAAGACTTTGTCGGGCGTTATCAGACGATGAAAGGGTATCGTGTCGTCCGCAAAGCAGGTTGGGATACGCATGGCTTGCCTGTAGAGCTCGGTGTTGAGAAAGAACTGGGCATTTCGGGCAAGCAGGAAATTGAAAAGTACGGCATTGAGGAATTTGTGAAGAAATGTAAGGACAGCGTATTTGGCTACGAAAAGCAGTGGCGCGAATTTACTGAAGCAATTGCGTATTGGACCGATCTCGACAATCCTTACGTGACGCTGGAAAACAATTATATCGAGAGTGTGTGGAACATTTTGGCGACGATTCACGACAAAGGTTTGTTGTATCGTGGCCATCGTGTCAGCCCGTATTGCCCATGCTGCCAAACGTCGCTCAGCTCCCACGAAGTGGCTCAGGGCTATGAAGATGTGAAGGATCTCAGCGCGACAGCGAAATTCCGTCTGCATGACACAGGCGAATATGTTCTGGCCTGGACGACCACACCATGGACGCTGCCGGCTCACGTTGCCCTGGCGATGAATCCAGACATGGAATATGCCAAAGTGAAGCAGGAGGACGGCGTATACATTGTCGCCAAAAACCTTGTTGAGAAAGTGATGAAGGGTGAATACACCGTCCTTTCGACTCACAAGGGTTCTGAATTCATCGGCAAAACATATACCCCTCCGTTTAGCTACATCCAAGCGGATAAAATCAATGTTATCGTTGGCGCCTCTTTCGTTACGGATGCCAGCGGTACCGGGATTGTTCATATGGCTCCGGCTCATGGTGAAGACGACTACCGTACGTGCCGCGAGAACGGCATCAGCTTTGTGAGCGTGGTTAACGGTCAGGGTCGCTATACTGATACAGTTAGTGATTTTGCCGGGCGTTTCGTTAAAGACTGCGACCTGGATATCGTTAAGACCCTGTCCGAGAAGGGACTTCTCTACAGCAAGGAAAAATACGAGCACAGCTACCCATTCTGCTGGCGCTGCAAATCTCCGCTCTTGTATTATGCGATGGACAGCTGGTTTATCGAGACGACCGCGGTTAAAGATCAATTGATTGCAAACAACAACTCGGTCGAATGGTTCCCAGGACATGTTCGCGATGGACGTTTTGGTAAGTTTCTAGAAGAGCTAGTGGATTGGAACATCAGCCGTAACCGCTACTGGGGAACTCCACTGAACGTTTGGGTATGTCCGGATTGCAAAGGGCAGTTTGCGCCGCACAGTGCAGCCGAGCTGCGCGAGCATGCTATAGGACATGTCAGTGAAAATTTGGAGCTTCATAAGCCATACGTGGATGAAGTTAAAGTACGGTGTCCACACTGCGAAAACGGAGTTATGGAGCGGACGTCCGAGGTTATCGACGTATGGTTTGACAGCGGCTCGATGCCTTTTGCCCAGCACCACTATCCGTTTGAAAATGAGCAAACTTTTGCAGATCAATATCCGGCTGACATGATTTGCGAAGGTATCGACCAAACGCGGGGCTGGTTCTACAGCTTGCTGGCCGTATCTACGTTATTCAAGGGGAAAGCTCCTTACAAGGCGGTTATTGCTACCGGCCTCGTGCTGGACGAGAATGGCTTGAAAATGTCCAAATCGAAAGGTAACGTTATCGATCCGTGGGATATCATCAAAGAGTTCGGTACGGATGCGTTCCGGTGGGCTTTGCTGTCCGATAGTGCACCTTGGAACAACAAACGGTTCTCCAAAGGCATTGTGGCGGAAGCAAAATCCAAAGTAGTCGATACGCTGGTGAACACCCATGCGTTCCTGACGTTGTATGCCGGAATCGACGGCTATAAGCCGGAGGAACATCCTTTCCGTCCATCGAGCCATAAGCTTGACCGCTGGATTTTGTCAAGGCTGAACAGCTTGATTCTCGTGGTCGACAAAGGCCTTGCCGTGAACGACTTCGTCAACTCTTCTCAGGCGATCGAAGGCTTCATCGATGAGCTGAGCAACTGGTATATCCGCCGTTCCCGCGACCGTTTCTGGGGCAGTGGCATGACGGAAGACAAATTGTCCGCTTACCAGACGTTGACGGGTGTGCTGCTTTCACTGTCCAAGCTGATCGCGCCATTTGCGCCGCTGCTGGCTGAGGACATCTTTACGAACCTGGGCGGCGGGGAGAGCGTTCATCTGGCGGATTATCCAAAAGCCGACGAATCGTTGATTGATCTCGAATTGGAGAAGGATATGGAAAGCGCCCGTCAAATCGTTGAACTCGCTCGTAACGTTCGAAACGAAACGGGAATTAAGACGCGGCAGCCGCTGCATAGCGTAATCGTATCGATGAATCGTGATTTTGCGGTGAGTGAATACGAGGAGATCATTAAGGAAGAGATCAATGTCAAGGAAATCGATATCGAGACGAGTGACAGCGGGTTTGTTGATTTCGTGCTGAAGCTGAACCTGAAGGTTGCCGGGAAAAAATACGGTAAAAATGTCGGTTTCCTGCAAGGGTACCTCAAGAGCCGTCCGGCAGAAGAGACTCGTGCGATCGTGGAGAATGGCAAGCTAGATGTAACAACTCCTGATGGTGAAGCTTTGACGGTTACGGCGGATGAGCTGCTGATTGAGAAACAGGCAAAACCGGGCTTTGCTTCCGCTTCCGGTTACGGCATTACGGTGGCCCTCAACACGGACATTACGCCTGAGCTCGAACAAGAAGGCTGGGTTCGTGAGGTGGTTCGTGCGGTTCAGGATACACGGAAGAAGCTTGATTTACCGATCGATTTAAGAGTGCACCTTACACTCGATGTAGATGATGAACTCAAGAAAGCTATTACTGCCTTCGATCATGTACTACGGGAGAACGTGCTTGTTACTGACGTAGCTTTCGGTCAGCTCGATGAGAAGGCGGAAAAGGCAGATCTCGGCAGCAAAACGATCGGAATCTCTATTGAAGCTTAATCTTCTTCTATAAATAATTACGGCTGTATGACCCACATGGCAGACGGCCATAATAATAGTAATTGAAACAAACGAGCTTAGGCTTTCCTCTTTCAAGGTAGAGGTGCTAAAGCTCGTTTGTATTTTTACTATAGCAAAGGATGGGGTATGGATGACCGGTCAAAAAACAGCTCCCGAACCGCCGATGGAAGAGCTTCCTGCATCGACGGAAGAGAAGCTGAGCGCGATATATCGTCTTATCCTCGCTTTGACAAGAGAGCTTGAGAAATCGCGTATCGCCGAATATACCCAACTGTTAAACCGCCCATGGCGTTTGATTTGGCTAAATGTATTATCAGGAACAGCAAGAGGAGTCGGCGTGGCCATCGGCTTTACGTTTTTTGCGGCAACTATTATTTATATCCTGCAAATTCTCGGCGCACTGAACCTGCCCATTATCGGTGACTACATCGCCGACATCGTTCGGATCGTGCAAAGACAGCTGGAGCTTAATACGTATTAGGGCCAGTTCCGAGTGAGTCCTCACTGTCTAAATGCTCAGTGGCACTCATATGTTTCCGGTATACTCCGTTACGGTAAAAGCAAACGTTTTTGCCATAAATATCGGTAGCAACGAATGTTTCGTACGGCTCGACGAACCCGTCGAACTCGCTGTCGGCTTCGATCTCCATATCATTATAATCATCCACCTCGGAATCCTCAGCATAGGCCGGCGAATTTGAGGTCCCGAAGCTTTCGACGATTTGCCAGGTGTCTTCCCCATCAAAGCCGTTTTGATCGTCGCGTTCATCGAGACTGGTACGCCCAAACGGAGGAGACAGGAAAATTTCCTCAATTGGCCGTTTCGCCGAAACGAAGGATTGAGGGCTATGCTCCTTGCAGTAGGCGGTTTCTGGAATAGCGCTTAGGCGTTCGTAATCAATCGGCTTTCCGCAGGTCGCGCATACACCGTAGCTGCCATCTTGTATCCTTTGTAACGCGTCTTCAATCCGTGCTAGCTGCAGCTCATGATGTTCTGCGAGCGCGAGGTCTTTTCCTCGTTCATATACTTCTGAGCCAAGGTCACCGGGATGGTTGTCGATCGGGCTAAGCTCGTTGGTGTTGTCGCGCAGGGATTCGTTCATCCCGTAATGATCATTGCCAGATAACTCTTCAATCATCGACGTGCGTGCATCTTTGAGCCTGGTTTCAAGCTCATTTAATTGCTGTTTCGTTAAATGCGACATGAGGGCTCTCCTTTCCTTCCAGGTCCTGTTGAACATATTATATACGACCTCTATAGCGCTATTTTGCGCAAAACCATGACGAATTACCTAAGGAAAATCCTTTCGCGCATGGACGGGCGATTTCCGCCTGTGCTACAATATACAGGGCTTACAAGTGGATAATCCTGCCGCATCTATCGGCGGGGAACCTGAAAAATGAGGTGACTACCGCGTGGTATATTTTTTGATCGCATTAATTGTATTTCTGGTTGACCAAGGGACAAAATATTTAATTGCAACCGGTTTAACTATTGGAGAACAGATTCCGGTCATTGGAAACTTTTTTCTGATCACCTCTCATCGCAACCGTGGCGCCGCTTTTGGCATTTTGCAGGATCAGCGCTGGTTCTTTATTGTGATTACAACCGTCGTTGTGATAGGAATTGTTTGGTACATGCTAAAAGTGAAAAATCAGCCGAACAAGCTGCTGCCAGTTGCACTATCCCTTGTTCTCGGTGGGGCCATCGGCAATTTTCTGGATCGGGCCATAAACGGTGAGGTCGTCGACTTTTTGCAGTTTAATTTCGGCTCCTACACGTTCCCGATTTTTAATGTGGCCGATTCCTGCATTGTGGTTGGTGTGGCTCTAATCATCCTGGATTCCCTGCTGGAGATCCGGAGGGAGAAGCAATCGGCACAAACAAAAAAAGAGCATGAGGAAAACGTATGAATGTAAACAAAGAATTTGATGAATACGAGGAAGACAAAGAAGATAAATACGAATGGATCGTTGATGCCGCCTCAGCCAAGGAGCGGATCGACAAATACGTCAAGGAACAGCTGGATGAAGATGTTTCGCGGAGCCAGATACAGCTTTGGATCGAGTCCGGGAGTGTCCTGGTTAATGATGCCCAAGTAAAAGCGAACTATAAAACTGCGGATGGGGACAGGGTAACGTTAATCGTTCCCGAGCCTGAGCCCGTCGAAATTATTCCTGAAAACATCCCCCTCGACATTTATTATGAAGATGGGGATGTGATCGTTGTGAATAAAAAACGCGGTATGGTTGTGCACCCTGCCCCTGGCCATGCGACCGGGACGCTCGTTAATGCGCTCATGTTCCATTGCACAGACCTGTCGGGTATCAACGGAGAACTGCGGCCGGGGATTGTACATCGTATCGATAAAGATACGTCCGGTCTCATTATGGCTGCGAAGAACGACAAGGCGCATGCTTCGCTCGCAGCACAGCTCAAAGCCCATTCGGTAACACGTAAATATTATGCACTTGTCCACGGTAATGTCAGTCATGATCAGGGGACAGTGGACGCACCAATTGGACGAGACCCGCATGACCGGAAAATGTATACCGTGATAGATCGCAACAGCAAGCATGCCGTCACCCATTTTCATGTGGTGGAGCGTTTTGGCGATTACACGCTGCTGGAGCTGAAGCTCGAAACCGGCCGAACACACCAGATTCGCGTGCATATGAAATTTATCGGCCATCCGCTTGTCGGGGATCCGCTATATGGTCGCAGCAAAGGGATTAAGATGGAAGGGCAAGCGCTGCACGCAGCCGTACTTGGCTTCGAGCATCCTGAAGATGGACGTTACTTGGAATTTGCTGCTCCGATCCCGGCTGATATGGAGGACGTGCTTCAATCCCTGAGAAATCGCTAACTGAATAATGCTGAGCTGCTGCACTGCGGCAGGGCGGCAGCCTTGCCAAAAAGTACAAACGTTCGGAGAATTAATCCATTCTCTCAGAAGGGGACTTCCCTCATATTTAATTAAGTAGAATTGTTATGATCAGCGAAGGAGATGGGCTTGTTTATGAGTATGGTGAATGGGCAGGAAACTTACATTCAACAGCAGTTTGCAGACCGCATCGGCGGAGCGAATTACGGTAAAGATACCGCCATTTATAAATTTGAGAAAATCAAACGGGCAAAAGCAGCCGCGAAAAAGGATTTCCCAGATATTGAGTTGATCGACATGGGCGTTGGTGAGCCTGACGATATGGCTGATGCCGGAATCGTGGCCAAGCTGGCTGAGGAAGCCGCAAAACGCGAAAACCGTGGTTATGCGGATAACGGCATCCCTGCTTTCAAGGAAGCGGCAGCGAAGTATTTGCATGAAGTATTCGGCGTGGAAGGCATCGATCCGGTAACGGAGGTTGTTCACTCGATCGGTTCTAAACCGGCGATTGCGATGCTTCCAACCTGCTTCATTAACCCGGGTGACATTACGATTATGACAGTTCCAGGCTATCCTATTATCGGGACGCATACGAAGTATTTGGGTGGCGAGGTATATACCGTACCGTTGACCGAAGAAAATCATTTCTTGCCGGACCTGGATGCAATTCCTGAAGATATTGCACGCAAGGCGAAGCTAATGTATTTGAACTACCCGAACAATCCGACAGGGGCAAGTGCCACGCCGGAATTTTTCGCGAAAGTCGTAGCATGGGCAAAGAAATATCACGTAGTTATCGTGCACGACGCACCTTACGCCGCTTTGACATACGACGGATTGAAGCCACTTAGCTTCCTATCGGTTCCTGGCGCAAAGGATGTGGGTGTAGAGCTCCATTCCTTGTCCAAGTCTTACAACATGACCGGGTGGAGAATAGGTTTTGTAGCCGGTAACCCGCTTGTCGTTAAAGCATTCAGCGATGTGAAAGACAACAACGATTCCGGACAGTTCATAGCGATCCAAAAGGCGGCCGCTTATGGTCTTGCGCATCCGGAAATTACAGAGAAGATTGCGGAAAAATATTCTCGCCGTCATGAACTGCTGGTTAGCGCTCTGAAGGATCTTGGATTTACAGCGAAAAAGCCGCAAGGCTCGTTCTTCCTGTATGTTAAAGCACCTAAAGGTGTTGAAGGTGGTCCAACCTTCGCTTCGGCTGAGGATTTCTCGCAGTTTTTGATCCGTGAGAAATTGATCTCCACAGTACCTTGGGATGATGCAGGCCACTATATCCGCTTCTCAGTCACGTTTATCGCGGACGGTGAGGAAGAGGAACACCGAGTCATCTCGGAAATCAAACGCCGTCTTGGCGATTTGAAATTTATTTTTTAAGCGAAATAAATCCTTTACGGAATACAATTAATATAAGATGTCATGCATAAAAGGGTCGATCAAGGGCTGTAAGCTCTTGGTCGGCCCATTTTGTGTTGGATAAGGGAAGCCCCTAGCTGAAGGCAAGAAAGTAACAGAAAATCATTGTTGAATAAATATAAGATAGAATGTATAATTATTAACAAGTTAAGTTACAATTTTATACCTCTTTACAGGGGGATGACTTTTTCCTCGGAATCGGGCGATTGCTTTTTCAGGCCAAGTGTCTTGACAGGCTAACCTCATTCTGTCATAATTCATGTAAATCAATAAGCACCTTTAAAACAGTCCCGTGAGGCTGGCAAGGTAACGTGAATGGTGAATAAGACGGACTACGTTTGAATAACGGAGTTTGTCTTAAACCCACATGACAGTCATGGTTTAGCTGTGACTCAAAACTCCTTGCCTGGATCCAGGCAAGGAGTTTTTTTATGCCTATCACGGACCGAATCACCGGGTGTAAAATTCATAGTCCTTAAGGAGGCCAAAGCTGTGAGCATTGATAGTCATATCATTATGGACGAAACAGCAATTCGCAGAGCATTAACAAGAATTGCTCATGAAATCCTGGAGCGTAATAAAGGTATAGAGGACTGCGTTCTGGCCGGCATTAAGACGCGCGGGGTATACCTCGCCAAACGCCTGGCCGAGCGACTGGAAAGTATCGAAGGAACAACGATTCTCTGGGGGGAGCTGGACGTTACTTCCTACCGGGACGACAATAAGGAATCCGAGCGGGGAGCGAAGAAAGCCTCCTTCCCAGTCTCCATCCAAGGCAAAAAAATCATTCTGTTCGATGATGTGCTTTACACAGGGCGCACGATTCGGGCGGCGATGGATGCAATCATGGATTGCGGACGTCCGGAGTCGATTCAACTCGCAGTGCTGGCGGACCGGGGACACCGGGAGCTGCCAATCCGGGCGGATTATATCGGAAAGAACGTGCCTACATCGCGGGCTGAAGAAATTGAAGTTCTCCTAGAGGAACATGACGGCACTGACCTAGTTCGTATCCTGCATGCACGGGAGGAGAACTAAGATGGCCTTAACAACTTCCGCAGTAAAGGAACGTAGTCTGCTTGGGCTAAAAAACCTGAGCGCGTCGGAAATTTCGTCGATCCTAGATCGAGCTGCTTACTGGGATGATAAGGAAGATAAAGTAATCCCGATCCTGAAAAACCACTTTGTTGCCAATATGTTTTTTGAAAATAGCACACGTACCCGCTTCTCGTTCGAGATGGCCGAGAAACGGCTTGGCGCCGAGGTTCTCAACTTCACTGCAGCGGCTTCCAGTGTCGAAAAGGGTGAATCGATCTACGATACCGTCCGTACCTTGGAATCGATGGGAATCGATGCAGGCGTCATCCGCCTCAAACCCATTGGGATGCTTGAGGGACTGGCTGAAAAAATTTCCGTACCACTTGTCAACGCCGGCGACGGAAACAACGAACACCCTACGCAAGCGCTGCTCGACTTGTATACGATGAAGCGTCACTTTGGCGAATTGAAAGGGCTGAAGGTATCGATCATCGGGGATATCAAGCATAGCCGTGTAGCTCGCTCCAACTTGTGGGCATTACAAAAGTTCGGTGCCGAAGTGAAGCTTTGCGCTCCCGAGAATATGCAAGCTCCGGAGCTGGCCGCATACGCACCGTATGTGTCGATGGATGAAGCGCTGTGCGTTGACGTTGTCATGATGCTGCGGGTGCAGCTCGAGCGACACGAAGGCAGCATCTTCAAATCACCGGAGGAATACCGGCTGCATTATGGCCTGACGGAGGAAAGAGCCGCAAAGCTCGCACCGCATGCTATCATCATGCACCCGGCTCCGGTGAATCGAAACGTGGAAATCGACGATGCCCTGGTAGAGCACCCGCAGTCCCGGATCTTTAAACAGATGGAGAATGGGGTACCGATTCGGATGGCCGTAATGGAGCGTGCTTTGTTGTAATCTTACCGACTGAGCGGATGCGATAGTGACTGTATAGGAAAACTTATGAACGAAGAGCGGAGGACGATAAAACCATGCAGCTAGTCATTATGAATGCGAATGTTTTGGACGAAAATGGGGAGCTTCAACTTACCCAAATTACTGTTCAGAACGGACATATCGAAAAAATAGAACCTGCAAGCCTTGTCGGCCACCGAGAAACGAAAATAGATGGCGACGTTCAGGTGATCGATGCGGAGGGGAAGCTGGTTGCTCCCGGCTTTATCGACATGCATGTTCACCTGCGCGAGCCGGGCTTTGAACATAAAGAAACGATTGAAACGGGCTCACGTTCTGCGGCCAAAGGCGGCTTTACCACGATAGCGTGCATGCCGAACACGAGGCCTGTAACCGACAATCCGGAAACCTTGAAACTGGTAAAGGAAAAAGCGAAAGAAGCAGGCTTGGTCAATGTGCTGCCTTATGCGGCAATTACGAAAGGCGAGCTTGGACGAGAACTCACCGACTTTACCGCATTGAAGGCGGCGGGTGCGATCGGCTTTACCGATGACGGCGTCGGCGTGCAAACAGCGCAAATGATGAAGGATGCGATGAAGTTGGCCGCAGCGCTGGAAATGCCAGTTATCGCCCACTGTGAAGACAACTCGCTGGTAGAGGGAGCGCCTGTGGCCGAAGGAGAGTTTGCCCGGAAGCATGGCCTTAAAGGCATCCCGAACGAATCGGAAGCGATTCACGTCGGGCGGGATATTTTGCTCGCGGAAGCAACGGGTGTTCACTACCACGTGTGTCACGTTAGTACGGAGCAATCGATCCGCTTGATCCGTCAGGCCAAAGAGATCGGCATCAACGTGACCGCAGAAGTATGTCCGCACCATTTGGTCCTGGCGGATGAGGACATTCCGGGGCTGGACGCAAACTGGAAAATGAACCCTCCTCTGCGGTCCAGACGCGATGTCGTGGCGTGCATCGAGGCTTTGGAGGACGGAACGATCGACATAATCGTTACCGACCATGCTCCGCACAGTGCAGAGGAGAAGGCGAAAGGAATGCAGCTTGCCCCCTTCGGGATCGTCGGCTTCGAGACAGCGTTTCCGTTGCTGTACACCCGGTTTGTAGCCGAGGGCCGCTGGAGCCTGGAAATGCTGGTTCGGCGGATGACCTCCGATCCTGCGCGGGTGTTTGGACTTGAGGCCGGCAGCTTGAAGCCGGGAGCGCCGGCGGATCTGACGATCATCGACTTGAATGAAGAGCGGGCGGTTGATCCGGCCACATTTGCTTCAAAAGGCCGCAACACCCCGTTTACCGGCTGGAAGCTGAAGGGCTGGCCTGTTGCGACAGTTGTAGGCGGTAAGATCGTTTGGTCAGAAGAGAACGCGTGAGAAACTAGCCAATAGATGGGCTTTAATGAATATAGTGTCTGAGCTGAGAACTGAGGAACTACTTAATTTAAACTGACTGTTATGGAATCACCTCTAAAAAGTTGAGTGTAAAGGAGTGCTGCAGGATGCAGGCAAGATTGTTGTTGGAAGACGGCACGCTGTTTACCGGAACCTCGTTCGGAGCGGAAGGAAACAAAACGGGCGAAGTCGTTTTTAATACGGGAATTACGGGTTATCAGGAGGTTTTGTCTGACCCATCTTATTGCGGACAAATCGTCACGATGACTTACCCGCTGATCGGAAACTACGGCATATCCCGGGATGATTTCGAGTCGATCGCCCCTTCGATTCACGGGTTTGTAGTGCGCCGATATGAGCCGACACCAAGCAATTGGCGGGCGCAGTACAACCTGGGCGATCTGCTCAAGGAATACGGCATCCCTGGGATTACCGACATCGATACGCGTATGCTGACGCGGATCATCCGTCATCAGGGAACGATGAGAGGGATTCTGACCACCTCTACAAAATCGGTAGAAGAGCTGAAGGAAATGATGCTGCAAACGAGCATCGACGAGCTGCGAAATCAAGTGGCGCAAACTTCTACAAAGCATGTATACAGCAGTCCAGGTTCGAAGGAACGGATCGTGCTGGTTGACTTCGGTGCAAAGAGCGGAATTTTGCGCGAGCTGAACAAACGCGACTGCGACGTCATCATCGTACCGCATGATACAACGGCAGATGAAATCCGCCGCCTGTGCCCTGACGGGATTCAGCTGTCCAACGGTCCTGGGGACCCGAAGGACGTCCCTTACGCCGCGAAGATGATTTCCGAGCTGCTCGGCGAGTATCCAATCTTCGGCATCTGCCTTGGACATCAGCTATTCGCCCTGGCTTGCGGAGCTGATACGGAGAAGCTGAAATTCGGGCACCGCGGCGGTAATCACCCGGTAAAGGATCTAGAAACAGGACGCTGTTATATTACCTCCCAGAACCATGGTTACACGGTAACGGAATCCTCCCTTGCCGGAACGGATCTGGTAGTGACTCATATCAACAATAACGATAAGACGATTGAGGGATTGAAGCATAAGAGATACCCGGCTTTTTCGGTGCAGTACCATCCGGAGGCCGCCCCGGGACCATACGACAACAGCTATCTGTTCGATCAATTCATCGAAATGATTCGCGAACACAAACGGCTGCATCCGCAAAAGCCTCGTCAGGCCGAACTGTTGGCCGCTGCGAAAGGAGAACTGTAAGTCATGCCGATCAACAAAGAACTTAAGAAAATTCTCGTCATCGGTTCCGGTCCGATCGTCATCGGCCAGGCCGCAGAGTTCGATTACGCAGGGACGCAAGCCTGCCAGGCGCTAAAGGAAGAGGGCGTTGAAGTAGTCCTGATAAACAGCAACCCAGCGACGATCATGACCGATACGAACATGGCAGATAAAGTATATATCGAACCGATCACGCTTGAATTCGTGACGCAAATCATTCGGCAGGAGCGCCCGGACGGCTTGCTACCAACCTTGGGCGGCCAAACGGGGTTGAATATGGCCGTAGAGCTTGCACGTGCAGGAGTCCTTGAGCGAGAAAATGTGAAGCTGCTCGGTACGCAGCTGACCTCGATTGAAAAAGCGGAGGATCGCGATTTGTTCCGTGAACTGATGCGGGAGTTGGAACAGCCGGTACCGGAAAGCACGATCATCACGTCGGTAGAAGAAGCTCTGAGCTTTGCAAGCGAAATCGGCTATCCTGTGATTGTTCGCCCGGCTTATACGCTCGGCGGTACTGGCGGCGGCATCTGCGCAACGGAAGAGGAGCTGCGCGAGACGGTAGCCTCCGGCATTCGCTACAGTCCGATCGGGCAATGCTTGATTGAGAAATCGATCGCTGGCCTGAAAGAAATCGAATATGAAGTGATGCGTGATGCGAACGACAACTGTATCGTGGTCTGCAACATGGAGAACTTTGACCCGGTTGGTGTACATACCGGCGATAGCATCGTCGTTGCGCCTAGCCAGACGCTCTCCGACCGCGAATACCAGATGCTTCGGTCGGCTTCACTGAAAATCATTCGTGCGCTAAACATCGAAGGCGGCTGCAACGTGCAGTTCGCACTGGATCCGCAAAGCTTCCAATACTATGTCATCGAAGTTAATCCACGGGTCAGTCGGTCGTCGGCGCTCGCATCCAAGGCGACGGGGTATCCAATCGCCAAAATGGCAGCCAAGATTGCGCTAGGTTATACCCTGGACGAGATTGTCAACCCGGTTACAGGCCAAACCTACGCTTGCTTCGAACCGACGCTAGACTATATCGTCAGCAAAATTCCGCGCTGGCCGTTTGACAAGTTCATACACGCCAACCGGAAGCTCGGTACCCAAATGAAAGCGACCGGCGAAGTTATGGCAATCGGGCGGACGTTTGAAGAATCAATCCAAAAAGCGGTCCGTTCCTTGGAAATCGGCACGCATCGGCTTAAGCTGAAAGGCACAGAGAATCTGGATAAGGAGACGCTGGAAGCACGATTGACGAAAGCTGATGATGAACGGCTGTTCTTGATCGCCGAGGCGTTCCGCCGCGGCTATGCGCTGCAGAACATTCATGACCTGACTGGAATCGATTGGTGGTTCCTCGACAAGATCGAAAGGTTGGTACAGTTTGAAGAGGTGATTGCAGCCGATGAGCAATTCACTTATGAAACTTTATATGAGGCAAAACGGTTAGGCTTTACCGACCGGTCCATTGCCGAGCTGCGAGCTGCCGGGCAACCGATGGGTACGCACCTGACGGAAGCAGAGGTTACTACTCTCCGTAAGGAACACGGCTTGCGTCCAGTTTATAAAATGGTTGATACCTGTGCTGCCGAGTTTGAAGCCTCCACCCCTTACTATTACTCGACTTATGAGACGGAGAACGAAGTAGTGCGGACCGGAAAAGAGAAGATCGTCGTGCTTGGCTCCGGACCGATTCGGATCGGCCAAGGCATTGAATTTGACTACTCAACGGTCCATGCGGTTTGGGCGATTCAGAAGGCTGGGTATGAAGCAGTCATTATTAACAATAATCCAGAGACGGTTTCGACGGACTTCAACACCTCGGACCGGTTGTACTTCGAGCCGCTGTTCTTTGAGGATGTCATGAACGTTATTGAGGAAGAGAAGCCGGTAGGCGTTATCGTACAGTTCGGCGGCCAAACGGCGATTAACCTTGCCGCTCCGCTGCAAGCCGCCGGAGTACGGATTCTGGGTACTTCTTTGGAAAGCATCGATGAGGCGGAGGATCGCAAACGGTTTGAGGCGCTCTTATCAAGACTGCATATCGCTCAGCCGCTAGGCAGCACGGTAACATCCGTTGAAGAAGCTGTTGGAACTGCTCAGGCGATCGGTTATCCGGTGCTTGTTCGTCCATCCTATGTCCTTGGGGGGCGGGCGATGGAAATCGTCTACTCTGATGAAGAGCTTTTGAAATATATGAAAGAAGCCGTCAATATCAATCCGCTGCATCCGGTGTTGATCGACCGCTACATGCTCGGAAAAGAAGTTGAGGTTGACGCGATTTGTGACGGTGAGACGGTATTGATTCCCGGTATCATGGAGCATATCGAACGCGCTGGCGTACACTCCGGCGACTCGATCGCCGTATACCCGCCACAGCATCTGTCTGCCGAACTGAAGGAGAAAATCGTGGACATCACGATTAAGATCGCCAAAGAGCTGAAAACGGTAGGGCTCGTCAACATCCAATTTGTCATCTACAAAAATGAAGTGTATGTGATCGAGGTCAATCCAAGATCCTCACGGACAGTGCCGTTCCTGAGCAAGGTAACGAACATCCCGATGGCGAACGTAGCGACGAAGTGCATTTTAGGTACGAAGCTTAGCGATCTTGGGTACAAGGACGGCCTGTGGCCGGAAAGCGATCAGGTTGCAGTCAAGGTGCCGGTGTTCTCCTTCGCCAAGCTGCGCCGGGTTGAGCCAACGCTCGGGCCGGAAATGAAATCGACCGGGGAAGTGATGGGCCGCGATCCGCAATATGCCAAAGCACTATATAAAGGCCTGATCGGCGCAGGCATGAAGATCCCGGCAACCGGGGCGATTATCGCCACCGTAGCGGACAAAGATAAGCAGGAAGCGGTGGAACTGCTCAGAGGCTTCTATAACCTCGGCTACAAAATCATCGCGACGGACGGTACGGCCGCTGCTCTGATCGAGGCGGGAATTCACGTCACGACCGTCTACAAGCTGTCGGAAGGCGTACCTAACATCCTCGACCTGATCCGAAACGGAGAGGCGCACTTCGTCATCAATACGCTGACCAGAGGCAAGGAGCCGCAGCGAGACGGTTTCCGGATTCGCCGCGAAGCGGTGGAGAACGGTGTTGTGTGTATGACCTCTCTCGATACAGTCCGCGCGTTGATGGAGATGCTGGAGACGATTAACTTCTCCTCACAAGCGATGCCATCCCGATAAAATTGTAGACTATAGAAAATATGCGGCTCGGAAGCTGATGCTTCGGAGCCGCAAGTATGACAAGGAGGAGACAGCATTTGAGTCCATTCGAACAGGCAGCCGGACGGCTGATGGTAGGGCTTGATTTTCCCGATGTAGAGCAGGCAAAAAAGCTGATACGGGCTTTGGAAGGAATTCCGTGCTACGTGAAGGTGGGCATGCAGCTTTTTTATGCCGCCGGTCCTGATTTTATCCGCGAGTTGAAGCACCTCGGTTATTCTGTGTTTCTCGATGTCAAGATGCACGATATTCCGAACACGGT
This sequence comes from Paenibacillus puldeungensis, assembly GCF_042678945.1. Lineage (NCBI taxonomy): Bacteria > Bacillati > Bacillota > Bacilli > Caryophanales > Paenibacillaceae > Paenibacillus > Paenibacillus puldeungensis. The sequence continues at coordinate 78,203 of NZ_JBHTLM010000004.1, forward strand.
CAAAGGTGGCGCAAACAGTGTCACTCGCCTTGGTGTAGATATGTTCAATGTGCATGCCGCCGGGGGCTTGCAAATGATGAAGGCGGCCAAAGAAGGAGCACAAAGTGCGCTTGAGGCGGGTGCGTCCTTGAAGATGCCTCATATCATTGCGGTCACTCAGCTGACGAGCACGAACCAGCACATGCTAAATAAGGAAATCGGTATACAAGGGACCGTGGAGGAATCAGTGGTTCGATATGCGTCGCTTGCCCAAGAAGCTGGGTTAAGCGGTGTCGTCGCCTCCGCTTTAGAGGTACCTGCCATCAAAGCCAGCTGTGGACGAGCCTTTCTTACGGTTACACCGGGGATTCGCCCGGCGGGCAGCCAATCGAATGATCAAGCCCGTACACTCACTCCGAAGGAAGCGATTGCGAAAGGGACCGACTATATCGTGGTTGCTCGTCCGATTATCGCAGCGCCAAATCCACGAGAAGCTGCCGAGAAAATAATTGAGGAGATGATTTAGTCATGGCTAATTCCAAAACCGTTGCTGCACAAATCGCCGGAAATCTGCTGGATATCGGAGCCGTTGCACTCCGCCCATACCAACCCTTTACCTGGACATCGGGGATCAAATCGCCGATTTATTGCGATAATCGGCTGACAATGTCTTATCCTGAAATCCGCGATCTCATAGCGGACTCCTTTGCAGCGCTTATTCGTGAATCTTACCCCGAAGCTGAGGTCATTGCAGGGACGGCTACGGCGGGTATTCCTCACGCCGCATTTACGGCGCAGAAGTTGGGTCTGCCGATGGCTTATATTCGAGATAAAGCCAAGGGCCACGGCAAAGAAAATCAAATCGAAGGTTTGATCAAACCCGGTCAAAAGGTAGTCGTGATCGAGGATTTGATATCAACCGGCGGCAGCTCGCTCAAAGCGGCGCTCGCCGTTTGCGATGCAGGCGCTGAGCCATTGGCTGTGCTGGCTATTTTCAGCTACCAGCTGGACAAAGCGGTTAATGCGTTTGCCGAGGCGGGAATTCCGCTGCAAACATTGTCCAACTATGCAGCGCTGATCGACGTCGCTGTGGAGCGCGGAGACATTAAGCCGGAGGATTTAGAGCTGCTGAAATCGTGGCGGCAGGACCCGGCATCTTTTGGAAATTAAGAGTAAATGAATAGAAGCAGAATGATTGTACGATGACGAATAGAATGCAGGGGCACTGCGATCGACATAACTGTGATCTGCTAACTGCATTTTGTTCAGCGTTGAACGAAACGAAGATTTATAGAAATTGGTAAGGTGAAATAGCCGCTGGAGCATCTCTCCAGCGGCTGTTGTTTCTTTCACAGTCGAACAACTAAGCGGCCCTAAAATGTTAACGACCTAGGTTCGTTCTTCATTTAACAATAAGCACTACTTAAACGTATATTCGCCGTACTTTTCCGTATTTTGCAGACTGGTCCATATATCCGGCGACTCACCGCCGATGTGCCAATAGGCGTATCCGGCGATGTTTCGGTTTGCCGCCATTTTATATTTTTGCGCCAGTGAGCGGGAATCCTCAAGCCAAATTCGGTGCAACGCTCCTGAGGTCCAATAATCCATCGTATACTGACCCAAGGTCGTGTTCCATTTCGCAGCAGCTCCATAAAGATTCATACGTTTATACTGCTCAGGAAGCAGCACATCCTCTGAAGTTAAGGTCGTTCCCTGGCTACTGATCGTCCAATCGCGGTTGTAAAGGGGCATGCCCAATATGAGTTTATCGGCGGATATGCGAGGCAGCAGCTTGTCCAAATGCTTCTGAGCCCATGGTAACGAAGCGACCGGCCCGGCGGTGTACCCGCTCCAATGCTCATCGTAGGCCATGATGACGATATAATCTGCGCTTTTGCCGAGCTGTTCATAATTATAGGCCGCTGACCAGTCGCTTTCCAAATCCGGAGGTAGATCAACGGACAAGGAAGCGGAGATGGTATGGAGCTCGTCAGCGAGGCTCGCAACAAAACTTGTGAACAAATTCCGATCTGAAGCCTGAACATTTTCAAAATCTAAGTTAATGCCGTTTAGCTCATATTTTTGGATAAATGATTTTAAATCTTGAATGGCAGCTGCGGACAACTGGGAGGAGGACAACAGCTTATGCGTTGCTTCCTGATCAAACCGGTTGCCGACCAAAGCCCATATTTGTTTGTTGTTGGTTTTCGCCCATGTGGCAAGAGAAGGAACACTATGATCGGAAAACCTCCCGGTACTTTCAAGAAAAAACCACCTAGGAGCGAGAACATTTACGTTTGAGTTAACAATGGATTGCTGATACGCTTCCGTCGATTGGCCATACTGCCAGCCGAGCTGGATCGTCTCCCTCGAATTTGTCGTCTTTGCAATCGCTCCACCCCAGCGGTCATTTTGCAGAATACGATCCAGGATCACGGCCGTTTCTTGTCTTGTGATCGACTGGTTAGGATTAAATTTACCATCATTCCCCTCCATTAAACCGAGTTGTGACACGGTATTTATGTAAGGGCGGGCCCAATCTGCAATGGAAGCATCATCTTTGAATCCAGTGGGGGCGGTGTTGGATGTATCGTTTTGCTTTAAAGCTCGAACGATCCAAGCGGCGGCTTCCTGGCGAGTAAGAGGTGTTACTGGCTTAAAAAGGCTGTTACCTACGCCTTCCGTAAGACCTATTTCTGTAGCAGCTTGCACCGTACCGTAGTACCAGGCGGATTTAGCCACATCACGATAGGCCGGCACCGAAGACGCAACGGATTCCAGCTTAAAAATACGAACTAAAGTTGTCATAAATTCTGCTCTTGTAATTGATCTTGTAGGTGAAAATAGGGAGCTAGACGTCCCCTTCATAATACTATTTTCATTTAAGCGAACAATAGCTTCTCTAGCATAGCTTCCATCGATATCCTGATAGGGTAAATCGTTGGCAGAAACCGATTCTTTCTGATAAATTGCGACTGAATATAGTAAAACGGCCAGCGTTAGCATCGTAATTATTTTTTTCAATAGATAGGCCTCTTTTCCGTATTTAGTAGCAATACCCATTATATTACCAGAAAAATAGACTCCCTTCAGTGTAAAAAATATGGAAGTAAAAATATCAATTTCGTAAAAAACGTTGTAACTTTTTGCCATAGAATTTCGTTTATAATGCTAGACGTAAAGCTTTCATAGACAAGAGAGCGTGCGGGATGAACGACAAATAAACATATAGGAGACCGATACAAGATGATGCGATGGCTTCGCAAAGAAAAGTTACCAAAGCAGCCTGAAGAAGCGCATATTCCAGAGGACGTAGATGATCATCCTGCTGAGGGAGCTTTGGAGAATCCCCACCTTGAATCGTCCGAGGCTGCGGCAGTTCAAGAGGAGAACCTGGGCAAAGCCACCGAGCAAGCAGCTCAGCAGGAAAAAGAGAGTGGTCCGATTCTCCATGTCAAAGAAGTCCGAAGATCATTTCCGGTTGGCGGCGGGGAAATAGAGGTGCTTAAAGGCATTAATATGGAAGTGCTTCCCGGTCAACTTGTAATGCTTCGAGGGCGCTCAGGTTCGGGGAAAACAACGCTGCTCAACATGCTGGGCGGTCTGGACCAACCTACGTCTGGGGAAATATGGTTTCGTGACCAACCTCTGCATAAGCTCAGCGATGAGAAGCGGACGGTGCTGCGGCGGGATCAGATCGGCTTTATTTTTCAGGCTTATGCGCTTTTGCCGCTGCTTTCTGCTTGGGAAAATGTTGAGTTGTCCTTACGGATGGCGGGGGTTCCTTCTCATGAATGGAAACAACGCGTAACGCATTGCTTGGAACTGGTTGGGCTTGGAAAAAGAATGTTTCACCGACCGTTTGAAATGTCCGGGGGGGAGCAACAACGCGTTGCGATCGCCAAAGCGATAGCCCACCGGCCAAAATTGCTGCTGGCCGATGAACCAACGGCCAATTTGGACTCACAAATGGGTGCACAAGTCATGGCAGTATTTAAGAACATCATACATACGGAGCAAGTGACGATTTGTATGACGACACACGATCCCACAATCTTGGAGGTAGCAGACCATGTTTACGAAATGGTGGATGGAAAATTTGTCGAGTAAGAAAGGGGGGCTATTGCGAACGCTGGGGCTATTGACCGTTTGTATTACGCTCGTAGCCTCTACCGGTTGCTCTCTGCTCCCTAACGAGGAAGAGGAGGAGACCATTCCGGTCATTAAGGCGCCGACCATTTCGAAAAAGCCGGAATATGTAGTGCGCACGGAAACGATTGAGATACCTGTGAGTGCTGTCGGCAAGCTGATGAGCCAGCGAGAGGAGCCGCTTTATTTTACGGGGGATGGTCTGCATATCAAAAATGTGCGCGTCAAAGCGGGCGATAAAGTGAAACAAGGCGATGTACTCGTCGAATTGGATGTTGAGGCTTTGCAAAAGGATTTACGCAAGAAACGGCTGGAATTCCGTAAGCAGGAAATCCAAATGAAGGAGACGCTTCGTACGAAGGATGAGAAGGATCCTGTCGAGTTCGAAGAAGCGCAGATCGTTTTCGAAGAGCAACGTCAGGACCTGGAGGATATGGAGAAGAAAATTGCCGATGGTACGCTAAGAGCCCCATTTTCGGGAACGATCGTTTCCGTCAAAGCCGAAAAGGGTGGCGTTATCAAAGCTTATGATCCGATCGCAGTCCTGTCCGATACTTCTTCACTCGTAGTAGCTGCTTCTTTTTCCAAAGAAGACTTGGAGAAAATCGCCGTCGGCATGAAAGCAAAAGTGGAGATAAACGCTGCAGGTACGTTCCAAGGAAAAGTTAAAGCGATGCCGGCTAATAATACCACCTCTTCCGACAGTGGTAATGGGAACAGTGGCGGATCAGGAACACCGCCTGAGAAAGACTCTATTGACAAGTATGTCATCGTATCGCTTGATAAATGGCCCAAAGGGATGGAACGAGGCAGACCTCTTAGCGTTTCGATTGTTACGCAGCGAAAGGAAAATGCTATTTTAATTCCGATTTCCGCACTCCGCTCGATCGGTTCACGGACTTACGTTCAAGTCGTTGAAGATGATGGGACGAAACGCGAGGCCGATGTGGAGGTAGGAATGCAAACCTCAACGGATGTGGAAATCGTTAAGGGACTCACGCCAGGGCAGAAAGTAGTGGGTCGTTAATGGGTGTACCTTTATTACGCTTATTGTTCCGCAAAATGTGGAACACGAAATGGCTGACGCTTAGTACCTTGTTAGGTCTTATTGTTGCCGTCTCGTTCACGGTAAGCATCCCGATGTACTCGGACGGCGCCTTGAAGAGAGTCGTATCGAGTACGCTCAAAGAGGAGAGCAAAGGGCTTCCGGCCGGATCTCTCATTATGAGCTATCAGGCGCAGGGAGGAACGAAGACGGATTTAAATGGCCTTAAGGCCGTCAATGAATATATTGCCAAAGAGGTTCCGAAGGAAATCGGGTTTCCATATGATGCTTTCGTAAACGTGCGAGCTATCCGAGGAACGGAAGTCTATCCGGTCGATCCATCCAAAGTTGACGCAAGCCGAACCAGATCGATGTCGATCGTTTCCATGAGCGGACTAAAGGATCATGCCGAAGTGACCGGGGGCAAAATGTTTTCGGATCAAGCTGATGGGGATACGATCGAGGCATTAATGCTGGAGGAGGCGATGTACCGTCAGGATCTGCATGTTGGAGACATTATGGAGTATCCTGTTTCCGGTGGTTCTGACATTACGCTGAAGGTTAAGATTGTCGGTACGTTCAAAGCGTCCAAAGATACTGATCCTTATTGGTATCAAAACTTTGAAGGAATGATGAATAACTTCTACGTCTCAGAGAAGGCATTTAACGACGATTTGCTTCAGCAAAAGCACATTCCGCTTCACAACGCTAACTGGTATTATGCTTTTGATCTTAGAGAAATAAAAACGAGTCAGCTCTCTACGTTATCGGGAACTCTTGAACGCTTGAACGTAGATCTTTTTCAGAAATTGAAAAATACGAAGGTTGATGTATCATTCAACAATCTGCTGAGTGATTTCCGCAAGCAAAGCCTGCAGATGCAAACTTTGCTGTTTACACTGGCGGCACCGATGATTGCCATGGTGTTCTATTATATTGTGATGAATGCCCGTCAGTCGCTCGACAAGCAGCAGAGTGACATCGCCGTGCTGCGCAGCCGGGGAGCGTCAACGAAACAGATCATCTTTATTTACTTGCTGGAAAGTATACTTCTTGGAGTCCTTGCTTTGGTGGCAGGACCGCTACTCGGATGGTTTATGTCCAAAAGTATCGGGGCAGCCGATGGATTCCTAACCTTTGTTAACCGGAAATCGATTCCGGTAGGTTTTAATTTCGATGCTATGGCACTTGGAATTGCTGCTGTAGTCATCGCGATATTGGCGACGCTTTTGCCGGCGGTTTCTTACGCTCGTCAGTCCATCGTAAAAGCTAAGCAGAAGCAGGCGCGTTCCGATCGCCGTCCATTTTGGCAGCGTTGGTACTTGGATATCGTGCTGATGGGTATTTCCGGCTACGGCTACTATTTGTTTAATGAACGGCAAATGCTGACGTTTCAAACGGGGATGACAACGGATGAACTTCAGGTCCAACCATTCCTGTTCTTTGTACCGGCGCTAGCCATATTCTCAATAGGTCTATTCTTTCTGAGGGTCTTTCCGTGGCTGCTGAAACTGATCGGCTGGCTCGGGAAAAAGTGGCTGCCAGTACCTTATTATTTAAGCTTAACCCAGCTGTCGCGCTCGTCTTCGTCATATTATCCGTTGATGATCCTGCTCGTGCTGACGTTAGGACTCGGGGTGTATAACGCCTCGGCGGCTCGAACGATTGACTTGAACTCGACAGAACGTACGCTTTACAAATACGGGACCGACGTAATCATGAAGACGGTGTGGCAATCCACCCCTGAAATCAGCCGACCTGGTAAAGGCGGCTCTGGCCAAGGACAGGGCCAAGGTCAAGGACAAGGGGGTGGCCAAGGGTCTCCTGGTCGTGGAGGTCAAGGCGGCTCGGGTCAAAATGCTAAGCCTACGAAGGAGGTCTATTCGGAACCTCCGTTTGAAGTGTTTCGCAAGCTAGATGGTGTAGAGCATGCGGCTCGCGTACTCCAGACCAAAGGCAGCATTATTGTTTCCGGTCGCTCCGCCGGTCAGGGCAACATCATGGGAATCGATAACCTCGATTTTTCTAAAGTAGCCTGGTTCCGCAACGATCTGTTCCCAGTTCACCCTTATAACTATTTGAATTTTTTGGGAATGAACGAAAGCGCAGCTTTAGTGCCGACCAACTTTGCAGAGAAATATAAGCTGAAGCCGGGAGATGTCTTTTCGGTTTCGATTGGAGATCAGACGGTGGAATTTGCCGTTTACGGCATTGTTCCTTACTGGCCTAGCCAATATCCGGATAAGACTCCATTTATTATCGCCAACCTCGATTATATATATGATCAGGTTCCGCTCATTCCATACGAGGTATGGCTGAAGATGAAGCCGGGTGCGAAAGTTGCACCGCTTATACCTATATTGGCTAAGCAAGGCGTAGACTTAGTATCGGTGGATGATGTTCGAAGCGAACTGATCACTCAGAGCAAGCATCCGACCCGTGGGGGCGTCTTCGGGATACTCAGTCTCGGATTCCTCGTCTCGGTAATGGTTTCACTGATTGGCTACATTCTTTACTGGTTCTTCAATCTGTCCGGACGGGTCGTTCAATTCGGGATTTTGCGAGCTATGGGCCTTTCTCGTAAACAGCTTACTTTTATGCTGCTCACGGAACAAATTTTAACGGCAGGGCTATCCATTATTCTCGGTATTGCAATTGGGAAAATAGCCGGTAAGCTGTATCTTCCGTTCCTGCAAACAGCCGACAATGTAACGACGCAAGTACCGCCGTTCCGTATCGTCTTTAATTCGCAGGATACACTTCAGCTCTACATCGTCGTTTTGGTGATGCTGTTACTTGGTGCCGGTTTGCTTATGTGGCAAATTCGCCGCCTGCGCGTACATCAAGCGGTTAAAATGGGAGAGGAGCGGTAGAAGATGATTCATTGCGAAGGATTAGTTAAAATTTTTAAATCCGAAGACATCGAGGTCGTAGCGCTCCAAGGCTTAAACCTAACCGTGGAGCAAGGTGAAATGATGGCCATTATCGGGAATAGCGGCAGTGGCAAGTCGACGCTATTGAACATTCTCGGCGGACTTGACCGGCCTTCGGCCGGGCAGGTTTCCGTCGGGGGATGGGATTTACTCAAGATTCGGGATGATCAGCTGGTTGAATATAAGCGTAATACCGTTGGATTCGTATGGCAGAACAATGCGCGCAACCTTCTTCCTTATTTAACGGCTCTGGAAAATGTTGAGATGCCAATGTTGCTCACCGGCAAATTGGACCGTGCCTATGCGAAGCAGCTGCTTGAATGGGTAGGGCTAAAAGACAGAATGCATAACAAGCTCCATCAGCTTTCCGGCGGTGAGCAGCAGCGTGTAGCTATCGCAATTTCGCTCTCGAACCGACCAAAGCTGTTATTAGCCGATGAACCGACAGGTTCAGTCGATACATCGACTTCTGATCAGATTATGCAAATCTTTCGGAATGTCAATCGTGAGTTAGGGATTACGATCGTTATTGTTACCCATGATTTGGCGCTTGCCGGGAAGGTGGATCGAGTTGTTGCGATCCGCGATGGGCTAACGAGTACAGAATTCGTGAAGCGAAATCCTAATCTGGATTTGGCATCGATGGAGTCCGGGTTTTCTCATGGCGGGCTGCAGGAAGTCCACGAAGCTTTTGTCGTTGTCGATCGGGTTGGCAGACTCCAGGTGCCCAAGGAATATTTGGAGGCTGTCGGTATTGGTGGCCGGGCAAGCATGGAGTTTGACGGGGAGAAAATTATTATTACAGCACCGAAATCATTAGAGGGGGAAAAATCATGAGAGCAAGACATGGAAAACTTCGAAAGATTATAACAGTATCACTTGCAGCAACGCTGACATTGGGGCTGTTAGCCGGATGTACTGGCGGCAAGGCGAAAGAGACCGAGCAGGAGAAGGTACTGCGGATCGGCGTACTTTATGGCGGGTATGACGACTCTTACTTCCGCCAGCAATACACAGATATTTATGAATTCACCCATCAAAATGTCCGAATTGAAATTGTGCCGGCCATTGACCAAAGCCAATATCGGTATGACGATGGAACGCAGCAAACGAAACAACCGGACTACCTTGCCAGCATGAAAAAAATTATGACCGGCAGCAATCCGGTCGATGTTGTGGTAACCGATACTTCTGTACTTAATCAGCTCATTCAAGAAAATATGGTTAAGCAACTCGACCCAATGATTCAAGAGGATAAATTTGACACGGCCGACTTCGTTCCATCCGTCATTGACGGGATAAAGGATTTGGGGGATGGCAACTTGTATGCACTGACTCCTTCCTTTACTTCATCGGCACTTTATTTTAACAAGAAGATGTTTACAGATGCCGGAGTGGAACCGCCAAAGGATAAAATGACATGGGATGATATCTTCAACCTGGCTCGTCGTTTAGCCAAAGGTGAAGGGAAAGATCGTGTTTACGGATTTTCATTCAACCGTTACCAAGGCAGTGATCCTTTTTATGACATGCAGTCTTCCTATGTAAATGCACTGCAGCTCAAAACGTTTGACGATAAAGCTGAGAAAATGACGGTTAATTCGCCTCAATGGACTAAGGTATGGGAAACGATGAGCAAGCTGGCCAAGGACAAAGTTATTCCGGACAGCAATAGCGGTATGAATGATATGAATAATGGAGAAAATTGGACGCCTATTAACGGGGATATGTTCCTTTCAGGTAAAGTAGCCATGACGATTGGTGAAAGCTCCTATGTGAATGAAATTTCTGACGCGAACAACAATGCAGCAAAAATTAAGAACTTCAAGTCGATCGACTGGGACGTAGTATCTGTGCCCGTGCATCCAGAAAAACCGGACATCGGCGGCAATATTTGGCTAAACAATACGTTCGCCATCAACAGCTCTGCTCCAAATCCGGAAACGGCTTGGGACTTCATTAAATTTATAAACAGTGAGGATTGGGCGAAGCTTAAATCTCGCAGTAACTCTTATGAAATGGTATCCCGTAAAACTTATATTAAGCCTAAAGAAGGCTTGGATTACAACATTCAAGCGTTCTATCTTCTGAAACCTAGTGCCCCAACCAATCCAAAAGAAGAGAAATTGATGCAAGATAAACCGGGACTGTACGGTGTAACTAATATCGGGCATAATTACTTTAAAGAAGTACTGGATAATAAGAAAACGCCAGCCGAGGCACTCAAGGAATGGGAAGATAAAGGGAACAAAATGCTGTTGGAAATTAAAAATAACCCGAAAACCCAATTCCAGGATGATGGTACGCCGTTCATACCGACTAATAACGGCGGCAAAGGGTGAGCACAAAACGCATCAAGGTAGTTCATGTAAATACAGGGAAAGTCGCCGGGATCTTCCGGCGGCTTTTTTTGGTCGTTCTTGGGTATTCTATATAGCGAGGACAATATCTACATTTTTAGCGAAAGGATGGTCTAAACAGGCATGCGATGGGTATACTTTAATAAATTGTATAAAACGAAATTTCAAGCAGGCTGCTTAGCGCGCAGACTGGAGCAGGACGGTTGGATTTATGGCTTTGATGACATGCGGCAAATTGAAATATTCCGCTCAAGAAAAGGAAAGTACGGCGTACGCTTTATTCCTTGACTTACCTCTTGACTCCCTTGGCATTTATCATGTATAGTATTAATTGTCGCTGTTTATTGACGCGGGGTGGAGCAGCCCGGTAGCTCGTCGGGCTCATAACCCGAAGGCCGCAGGTTCAAATCCTGCCCCCGCAATTTTGATATTCGGGCCCTTAGCTCAGTTGGTTAGAGCGGTCGGCTCATAACCGATTGGTCGGGGGTTCGAGTCCCTCAGGGCCCATTATGCGTAAACCCCTTGCCTAGCAAGGGGTTTTTGCTATGTTCGGGGAATGATAGAGTAAATTAATGCTCTTTTTACCCAATGCAATCACCTCTCGCTATTCAATCTATGAATTTTTACCATAAAGCTGTGGGTAAAGGCAACGTAGATTGCCCTCGGTGTAAAGAAGTTCGAAACGTGAGGTTGCCGAACGATTATTTGGGTGCTGCCCTGTTCGTGGTATAAATCGGATATAAAAGGGGAGCGTATATAGATGCTTAGTCTGGAAAGTATGGAGAAGAATCAAATAGGAGTTTATGCAGCAGCATTGATATCTGGCGCAGCAATTGGATTGGTAAGTCCCGCAATAGGTCTGTTTCTAGAACACGCTATATCATTAATGATTGCTTTTCTTCTCTTTAGTATGTTTTGTCAAATTCCGTTTCTTAACTTGAGAGAGGCTCTTTCTAATGGGCGTTTTATGGGAGCCTTACTGCTTGTTAATTTTGTTCTAATTCCAGTTCTAGTCTATATATTAATTTTAGTTTTTCCTCAACCAAGCCCAGTTCTTCTTGGTGTTTGTCTTGTGCTTCTATCCCCATGTATTGATTACGTTATTGTTTTTACCCATTTAGGGAAAGGGAACGAGAAGTTGATTCTTGCATCTACGCCTATCCTTTTCGTAGTTCAAATGATTATGCTCCCGTTTTACTTATGGCTTTTCCTTGGCCCGGAAGCAGCTGAAATTGTAAAAATTGGCCCATTTGTTGAGGCGTTTATCTTTTTGATTATTGTCCCATTGCTGCTTGCATTAGCTGCTCAGTTCTGGGCTAAGAAAAGCGCTAAGGGCTCCAAACCATTAGCATTAACTGCATGGCTTCCAGTTCCTTTTATGGCACTTGTTCTCTTTATCGTAATTGCTTCACAGATCGGGAGGGTGTATGAAGATTTTAGTGTAATCATAGCGGTTATTCCCATCTATGTTCTGTTCCATATAATTACTCCTTTTATTTCACGATCGGTATCATCCCTTTTTCGAATCGGTCCTAAGGATGGGAGAGCCCTTATTTTTAGCGCAGGGACACGGAATTCTTTAGTCGTACTTCCTTTAGCCCTTACTCTACCTGAAGAAATGGCTGCGATTGCAGCGGCTGTAGTAGTCACTCAAACCGTAGTAGAACTAATTGCCGAGCTTGTCTATATACGTTGTGTTCCAAGGAGCGCTGCACATTGGACATCGTGGCGCTCCCAAGGGAACAAAAAAGTTTAACCAGGTTCTAATATAGAGTAGGAACTGGAGCACATGAAACTGCATTGATAAGCCCTGGATTGACTCTGTAAGGCATCCAGAATACTCCATTCCAACGATAGCCTGAAACTTCACTATATTCGACCTGCGTCGGGTAAAACCAAAAGCTTTCTCCATTCCATAACCAAACATAAGTGTATTGATATACGCAGTCGATTATATAAGATACCGCAGGTTTTTCTGGGACGAAAATGGGTGGTGGTGGTAGTGCCATATATGCCATTTGAATTCACTCCTTATCAAAGGGAATCAGTTCGAGTTCTTTCAAATTCTTTTTCTTACATGCGTATACTATGTAGGTAAATAACTAAATGACTGTACAGATGCCTAGTAATTGACTTTAGCAGGCTAACGCATCGTTGAACAAATTATTAGTCCCCATGATAGTAGCCCTGAACTTATCGAATTTGCCTTAATAAGATGTACGGAAGTTCAAAAATGTTCAAGGAGGCATGGGGCGGATGCACAAGAAGGCACCAAGGATAAAGAAGAAACGAACAGGGGTGAAAAAGGAACAGAGACATGTACATGAATTTGAAGGCAGCACCAAATTGGCTGAAGAAGGTGCAGATCGACATAACCATCGCTTTGCAGGGGTTACAGGGCAAGCGATTCGGGTAGGAAAAAGTCATGTTCATGAAATTAATTTGGAAAGAACGGATTTCTTGAACCATTTTCATAAATTGAAGAAAATCAGAACAGGACCAGCTATCCCAGTCGGAAATGGAAAACATGTACATTTTGTTACTGGTCAAACTACATTAAATGACGGTCACGTACACCGATTCAATTTCGCGACATTAATTCAAGCGCCTCTGGTTTAATGAGAACATTTGTATGTGAATAGGGATAAAACGCGGATTTAATATTTAAACGGATATGCTCTATGGGCCTATCCTTTTTTTAGTTCTAGATTAAGTTCCGGTTGCACAATTGAGCTGAAATTTCGTGAAAAGCTTGATGAACTTGCAGAGCAGCTCGTAACCCTAACCACCTGGTTTTGGCTGTTGGGGATGCCTTTAACCTGGATGACATTGTAGCTTCGGACGTTATTTTCGGACATGAAATTGTTCGAATTGCCCAGCAAGCCTGCGGTACGAAAAAGATGGTCCTTCCACTTGGCAGGGTTGGATTGTCGATACTCGGTCTGTTTGTTCCCGCTATGAAAGAGGAACCACTGCGATTAAGCGGGGATAAATATGGGAAGTATATCGGAAAAATTCCCGCTACAAAGCATGCCGAAGCTATTGCAGCGACCATTTGCGAATTGCAGAAGAATAGGTAGGGTGTCGAATTTTAACCCTCCGATGGCAATAGATAGTAAAAATAATAAGATGAATTTTTCCTGAAACAGACGAAAGCTATTTTCCTATGTTATAATCTCTCAGCATGTTCTTTGCGCTTTAGCTGCTATAGTTTATGTCTACTTATCTATTATTTATTGGAGTGGGTGCCTTATGTACTTAGTCAGCTCATATTTAGCCGGCTTGAAGGTCAGATACAATGGAACGGATTGCCTGCAGGATGCGATCGCAAGACTGGTGCAAGATCATAAGGCAATCACCGTTTGTCCGGAACTGCTGGGAGGCTTTGCAACGCCGAGAGAACCGGCTGAGATCATTGGGGGAGTTGGAGAAGACGTTCTGGAGGGAAAGGCCAAGGTGATTGATAAATCGGGTCAGGATGTCACTGAGCTGTATGTCAAAGGGGCTTATGAAACGTTAAGAACTGCACGCGAGGTTGGTGCGGTTAAAGTCGTCCTCAAAGAGTTCAGTCCTTCCTGTGGGACTACGATGATCTATAATGGCACTTTTTCTGGTGAAAAAATAGCCGGAAACGGTGTAACAGCGGCACTATTGCGGAGAGAGGGATTTAAAGTAATGTCGGAGCACCAGTTTCTTGATGAAATCTTGGATACCGGTGAGTAAAGATTTTATATTGAATTTATGATCCAATCTGTATATAATATTAAATGCAGCATTTTGGAGATGCTTGATGATATCAAGGTTTCCATATTTGCCGGGGTGGCGGAATAGGCAGACGCACAGGACTTAAAATCCTGCGGTTGGTGACAACCGTACCGGTTCGAGCCCGGTCCTCGGCATCATAAGCTTTTTCAGGGTTAAGGCCCTTTGGTGATATTCGCTAAATCGTACATAATCCCTTGGTCCTGTGTAGCTGAATCGATCATTTTGACCACAGGATTAGTGAGAAAGCATGAATCCTCCTTTGCGGCGCTTGAGTAAATCTCAGGCGAAGGTGAAGGAGGTTTTTGTTTTGGCAGGACGTTTAACAAAAGTAAAGAAGTCGGCTCCAGCAACATATGAGGTGGCACTTGGACAGTTTGTGATCTGGAAGAAGGCACAGGGGATATCCGAGCAAACGATGAATGACTACAGGGAACATGTGAATCGCTTTTTCCGTCGATATCCCGAAGTGGGAAAACCACGTGATGCTGAGGGATTTGAAAAGAGCGCGTATGATTATTTGGGCGCGGATGGCATTAAACCTGCGACCTACAATAATCGGCTCGTCTATCTGAGTACGTTCTTTAACTGGTGTACGAAGGAATGATTGATGATAATCCACTTCTGAACTTCAAGAAGCGAAAAGCGGAAGGGCGTATCGTCAACCTGGATGAGAACGTGATTCGTGAACTGCTTATCTCTCCCGATACAAGCACTTATACGAGGCTCACGATCAAGCCTTAATGCTCTTCTTTCTGGACACTGGAATACTGCCTAAAGAGGCGTTTGCGCTTCTTGAACGGATATTAATATCAGAGAACTGGAAGTTGAAGTAAGGCAGGAGACGGCTAAGGCGAAAGCCTCCGCACGCTTCATTATTTGCCCGAGACAGCGCCAAGGTTATTTCTGAACTAATATCGGTCAGACTAGATGAATGGGACGAGTCAGTTCCTGTCTTCTGCATTTACGAGGGCAAACCGCTAAATCGGCATACATGGGAGACAGGATTGAATTCTACTGCAAGAAGCTCGGAACGCATATTGTTCCGTATGATCTGCGGCACTCATTCTCTATATTGTTCCTGAGGCAAGGCGGGAGTGCATTAGCGTTGCAACGGATGCTAGGTCACGTCACAATTAGAGATGACGAAACGGTATGTGGAGCTAACGAATAATGAATTAAAGAACCAGCATTACAATGGCTTCACCAATTAAAAGGCTGCTTCCATCGAAGAAGCGTATGGTAAAGCTAAAATAAAGAATGATGAGCACCTTTCCCTCAAGGAGTAGGTGCTCTTTCGTTTTAGTTCTTTACCTTTTTGATTACATGGTTGATGCCGATAACAGCCAAGCCGATAAGAACCAGAATGAACCATGCAGGAGCAGAGAAGGCCTTGCCGCCGCCTAATGCGATTCCAACGTTACCCATTGAGTGTCACCTCCTCTCCCGAAGTCTGAGCAAGTAGAGCGGGCAGGGAAGCGATAATTTGATTCCAGTTCTCTCTAGTTGTGGGATCGATCAAGAACTGCATGAGCTGCTGACGAAAACCGCCACTTATTAGGACAATCAGTACATATCTGTAGAACGATGGCTTGTCTGTAATGAACTTTATTTGATAATAATCCTCAAGGTTCTTGATGCTGTTACCGAAGAAGGGAATGTCATATACGCTTCCAAAGTGGGTTTTAAGGTCTGACCAATAATCCTTAAGCAAATGTATGAGCTCATACGCTTCTCGATAGTCCTGTTCGTCGGATTGTCTAACCGCATTCCTCCAGGTCATTTGTTGTAACCATGCATTTGTAGACTCAAGGATTGTATCGCCTGCAATTTCCGATCCGACATTGGATAGTTGATTGAAGACACGAAACACTTCCTGAGAGATGGTTCCCTTCGAAATGATATCAGAGATAAGCTTGCTTAGAAGTATTAACCGCTTAGCATTTTCCTGTGCTTCGATCTTTTGCTTCTCTTCAAACTCTTTTGAAGGCCGACCAATTGCTTTAGGGGCATTTGCCGCCTCGTCTGTTGCGATATCATCAATGATCTCTGGATAGTCAGGATGAGCAGTATAACCTGCAATTTCCTTGAATGTACTCATAATGATCGAATGGAATTCGATAAGTCGAGCTTTTAGCTTGTCCCACTGAACGGGATAGCCTTTCCAATAAAGGATGAAAATATAGTCCTTCTGGTGCTTACATATCCTACTAGACTTAAGCTTATCAATTAAGACAATAGTGTCTATTGTCCGCGCATCGTAGTGGGTAACGACACCCTGGGAGAATCCTAAACTAACACGATTTCCAACGATAAGACCATATTCGACGTACCGCTCAATCATATTGCTGCTTATTGATATTCCGTGCTCTCGAACTTGTTCAAGGAGTTCTTCTTTCAACATTGTTCTCACCTCTTGAACAGATTGTAGCCCGCCTACAATATGAAAACAATGGATGTTGAATGCGGAAATGAATTGGACATTCGCTCTAATCACAACACTCAATCACAATAGAAGCTTACTATTCTGGAAAATGAAGTTCATGGTAAGATGAGGACAACCATGAATGGAGCGATTCCGAATGAAAAGCACTTGCAGGGATGAGCTGTTACAGGTAACGAGATCGATAGTTAAAGCCAAAGGGAAAAATCGGTTCACACCTAAGGAAGCTATTGAGTATATACAGCGCAATAATACGAACTATGCTGATCGACGATCAGGACATATATCGTTTCAAAATGCTGTGCTAACGCGAAGCGACATCACACCACTGTGTTTAATGATTTCGAGAGGGTCGGCGACGGTTACTATAAGGTCATTAATCTGTAGGAGCGGGTAACAATGAAAACTAAAACTGCCAAGTCTAAAGAATATTACAGGCTTGTATATGTTAAACGAAATTTGGGAGAACAGCGATGTGCGTCATATTGCGGTTATGCCTGAGTTCGCGGAAACATCCTAAGAGTACTTGGTAAACGGAAGTCTATTGATGAGTGGCGAACCAATGTTAAGCCATATGTTATCACTTTTCAGGCTCCAATAAGCGGGATCATCTTCGATGGCTCAACCAAACTAAATAGGAGACAGACCCTGTTTCGCTTGTTACACCATGCGTTTTACTATCTAAGAAAGATAAGGCAAAGATGAGTGGGATCAGTGGTATAATCCTATTATCCGACTAGATGATTAGCTTAGTGTGGATGTAAACTAGGTTTTTTCGATAATACCAGTGATTTCTACCTTGGGCCTTATTCGGTGTCAGTGAACTAATGGAATATGAGGCACGATGCAGAAATATCTTCTTCGGATCAGGAGTTAAGGATTTGTCGATACTATCGAGTGAAGGTGTGCCTAACTTTGATTCGCTTAACCTTGTTTTGACTTTAAATATCGAGCGAGTAGATGCAACAAGATTGGCTAACAGCTATTCTCGAAAAAGAAGAGAAACAGATATTATAGGTTGGTTCAAGGGACTATCTTGGCAGACAGTCGCAGGTATAGTTTCAGGATCTGACAGAAGAAGGATTGATCTTGAATTAAAGAGCATCTATGAGAACCTTCAGAAGAGTTAGAATGTACCTTACTAGTAATCGTTACTATGGTCACATCCATGATCTCGTCCACAGGATGATGGACGGAATATCGAGGATACATCAATACAAACCGATGTCCGAGAACTTGCTATAGTGCGAGTTTTCGGACACTTCGGTATATTGAGGGATAAGCTAAATACTACTCTGGCAGTGATGAGCCATAATGAAGGTGTGAATTCTATGCCTATTGAAAAGTGGAAGTGGGAGTATATCGAATGCAATATGGTTGAGTTCAATCGAGGATTACATACTCAAAGCAAGGCAAGCCAAAGATTCTCGAGATTCTTCCACTGGTACTACCACCCGAGACTAGATATTTTTGCGCCCAGCAAATTCATCGGTTACGTAGATACAACTCACGTAAATTATGAAGGCTGGGGTAGTGGGGGGCAGACTCAACAAATATTAAAAACATACTTCGATCCTGTTCCACCTGAAGACTACGATAATTATTTGAATAAGTTGATTACGGTTGCGGACTCATATGGATATACGGTTTCTAAGAAGACTTTAAAGGGGCATTACGGATGGATATATGCGCCAAAGAGGGATGTTCTAGAGCAATATATTATGAATGACAGTTCTTATGATGTATCGGATTATTTTGATGAAGTTGAATTGCATAAAGAAGGCACAATGAAGTTATCTGCACTCAATAAGTATGAACGCAATCCTAAGATAAAGAAAGCAGCAATCCTATATCATGGTGTAACTTGCATGGGTTGCAAGTTTAATTTTGAAGAACAATATGGTACTCACGGAAAGGGTTTTATTGAGATACACCACATCAAACAACTTTCAAGTGTTAAAGAAGAGCACTATGTTGATCCAAAAGAAGATATTGCGGTCTTGTGCGCTAACTGTCACAGAATGGTTCATCATCGTAAAAGTAACCCATTGACGATTGAACAGTTAATTGAATTAGTGGAAAAGAACAAAGCGAAGTGTACATGAATAGGAATTTGTGTTCCCCTCCATTTGCTGATATAAATAAGTTAAGTACACAGGACTATCCGATTATTAAACATGCGGATTTGGCGAATGGCAAGGATGCACAGGACTTAAAATCCTGAGGTTGGTGACAACCGTACCGGTTCGAGCCCGGTCCTCAGCATATATTAGCGTCCCATCGTGAATAGACGATGGGACGCTTTTTTCTTATGGCTTAAGCCAGTTGAGTACTCGAAGCGTGCGAAACAAAAAACCACCCGTTTTACGGGTTGTTATGATTTGAAAGTGGTTTAGATACAACGTTTATAGCAACCGTTACGATAGTATAGTAAAATGTATCCAGTTGGGAGGATTGGTATCATATTTTGCTTGTACAAAGAATAAAGGCATTTTTTTCTAGCAAAAGGTAACGAAATGACTCCCAAATGTCGATACAAAATGTAGAGGACTGGAAAAAGGTTCCGGTTAGAGTGACAAAAAACCAAAGGAGAGAAATGAATGTTTGCTAACAGGAAAATGACGATGTGGTTCCTCACTATGGCCCTGCTCCTTGCGGCCCTGTTTCCAACAGGTGTTTTTGCAGCCGCCGGAGACGTGAATTCTATAGCCATCGATGGTGAGAATACGACGTTTGAGCTTGGAGTCGGCAAGACAAAGCAGCTTAAGGTATGGGCTTCCGTGGAAGGTTCCACTTCAAAGAAAGATGTAACGGACTATGCAACTTGGACTTATACTTCTGATAATGGGGCTACCCTTAAACTGGATAAAGGTTTAGTAACTCCTACGAAAAGTGGTACAGCCATCATTAAAGCGGTATATTCGGGTTCTTCTTCGATTATTACTGTAAAAGTTGTAGATACATATTCGAAACTAACCCTGGATTACAAGCTGAGCGGCAAATATAGCCTAAACGGCAATGAACAGGATTTGCTTGTAAAAGCGTTGGCTAAAACGGACAGTACGATGATTGATCCAAAAGACGTAACGGCAGATGCGGACTGGAGTTCATCCAATGCCGCCGTTTTGACGGTTGATAAAGGGAAAATTACCCTGGTAGGTGAAGGTAAGGCGACAATTACCGCAAAATATCTCGGCCTTACGGATTCCTATGAAGCTACGGTAACTTCTCCTTACTCCGCTCTGAAGCTGTATAAAGTTGCCTCCCCTGATGTGCTTGTTGGCGAAAATCAGGATATTGAGTCCATTATGGCGGACAAAGAGATCCAACTGCGTGCTAAAACTGTGTTGTCCGCAGACAAGACGGAATCCGATGTATCGGACAAGGCGACTTGGAGCTCTTCGGATACCAGCGTGGCTACAGTGAAGGGCGGTAAAGTAACGATTCTCACGGTCGGCAAAACGACCATTAAAGCATCTTATCTGGGCAACCAAACGAGCGTAGATATTTATGTACGCGCTCCTTATGAGGCCATTATTCTTACGCCTACTGCGGATCAAATGCTTTTTATAGGCGAAAAGCTGCAAATGAAGGCGGAAGTGAGAAGCAGCGCCAACCAACCTACGAATGTGAGCGACAGTGCCGAATGGTCCTCTTCCAACAAAATGACAGCAACGGTAGATAGTCACGGAGTGGTTGAAGCGAAAGCAGCCGGGACAACGAACATCAAAGCTAGTTATCAAGGTGTAAGCAAGACCTTCAAACTGACCGTCAACCCAACGATTACCAAGCTTGAAGCCGAAAAGACCGAACTAGATCTTTTAAAAGGGGCTTCGGTCAGTGTTCCTAAAGTTACTGCTACGAAACTGGACGGCGACAAGATTGACTTGACCGATACGATGGTTTGGACTTCGGATCATGATGACATCGCAACGGTAAAAGACGGCAAAATCGTTTCCAAAGAAACGAGTGGAACTGCGCTTTCGTCCACTGTGACATTGACCGGGAAACTTCCGGAGATCGGCTCGGCGCTAACCTCAAATTCCGCTTTTCGTGGTACAGGTTCAAGTGTAGTTACTGTGAAGTTGACTGTTAAGGAAAAAGTGTTGGCATTGGTTGCTGAAGATGAACGCTTAAGCCTTGTCATTGGCGAAGATACAGTTCTTCCTAAAGTAAATGCTGTATTTGAAAATGGGGAAGAATCCGCAAATCTTACGGATTTGGAGTGGACTGTAACAGGTTCCAATGCGGTATTGAAAACTACGGCTGACGGGAAGAAGATTAAAGGCTTAACGAAAGGTACCGCTGCGTTGAAGGCGACCTATTCGAATAAGACACTCAGCATTCCGGTAACGATTGAGCCTAAAATCACCAAGATTGTAGTTGACCCGCAAACGCTAGAATTGAATTTGAAAAAATCAAAAGCGATTAAGGCAACAGGTTATTACACGAACGGCAAAACGGTCAACTTATCCAGCAAAATGGATTGGAAATCTTCAAACGAAAATATTGCCAGCATTTCCACGACCTCGGTCAAAGCCATCGCTGAAGGTACGGCTACCATCACCGGTTCTTATCAAGGTCAAAGTGTAAGTGTAAAGATTAATGTGGTACCGAAGCTTAACAAGCTTACGGTGGAAGAGAAGAGGTTGGTACTGGCGCCGGGATCCGCTAAAACGGTCGTCATTACGGCTGAATACGATACCGGGAAAACTTCAGCGGTAACGGACAGCGCAACTTGGACCAGTTCTAAACCTTCCGTCGCCAAAGTGAGTGCCGGGCGAATTGAAGCGGTAGCTAAAGGCAGTGCCTCGATTAAAGCTAAATTCGGGGGAAAGACAGTTACCATTAGCGTATCGGTAAAATAAAACCTAAACAAGGGGTCCGCCTTATGGTAAAATAAGGCGGACTTTTTTTTGAAAGGACTACATCAATGAGCAGACATCAGTATTGTTATAGGAAATTGGGTTTGATGGGCAAAGTGATGCGGATGGTCCTTTGCTTATGCCTATTTTGCATGTTGTTATCTGGGTGCGGCATAAGTATCGAAGGAACGGTAGGCGGGGAGGCGTTAAATAATTCATCCAATTCTCCCGGTGTAACATCAACGAGCGAACTACGGGTTATTTTTCTAGATGTCGGCCAAGGGGCTTCTCAGCTTATCATTAGTCCAAGTGGTAAAACGATGCTTATCGATGCCGGGAATAACAGTCAGGAACAGGCCATGATTCAGTATCTTCATAAGTATGGTGTAAATCGGCTTGATATTGTCATTGGTACTCATCCCGATGCTGACCATATCGGAGGCCTCGATCGTGTCATTCGCAATATGGACATTGGAGAGGTATATATGCCTAAGGTTACGTCCAACACACAGACATTTAAATCGGTGCTTGAGGCTATTCGCTCTAAAGGTCTTAAGGTGAAAACAGCTAAAGCGGGGCTAGAACTAAAATTCGACGACAAGGTTCAGGTCCGAATGCTCGCTCCTGTGAAGCCAGCGGAGGATAATAACAATATGAGTGCTGTCGCGAAGGTGACTTATGGCAACACCTCATATTTACTTACCGGAGACGCTGAACGTGATAGTGAAAAGGAAATGATCGCCTCCGGGGCTAACCTGCAAGCTGATGTTTTGCTGGTAGGACATCATGGATCAAAGTCTTCAACCTCTGAGCGTTTTCTTAATGCAGTGAATCCAAAATACACCGTCATACAAGTCGGTGAAAATTCATACGGGCACCCTACTAAGCTTATCCTTGATCGACTAGCGAAGCACCATACTAAAATATATCGTAACGACCGACAGGGAACGGTCGAGATTGCATCCGACGGTGAGAAGTACAAAATCACGACGGAAAGGTGAGAACGCATGGCCCATATAGTAGAAGGCTTTGAAGGTGACTTTTGCATTATCGAATCGGACGGCAAAACGCGAGATATTCCGCGAAAGCTGGTTGACCCAACGGTAAAAGCCGGAGATGTGGTAGAATGGAATGGTAACAAATGGATGACAAATCGGAACAAAACAGATGATCGAAGCAGAGAAATCAAAGAGCTGATGGATGAAGTATGGGAAGAATAATTCATTAAGGGGGAAATGTATGTTAACAAGGCCAGCGATTGGTGAGTATGCAGCATATTTTGAACCGTATATTCAGCTAGTTCCGGAAGGGGAAGTTGTTAGCCTGCTACAGGCTCAGCCTGAACTCGCCGTCCGACAATTAGGCCATTGTACTGAAGAGCAAGGGGATTTTCGCTACGCGGAAGGGAAATGGAGCTTAAAAGAAGTACTTGGGCACATCACCGATACAGAGCGTGTTATGAGCTACCGGCTGCTGAGAATTGCGAGAGGCGATAAAACGCCGCTTCCTTCGTTCGAAGAATCTTTATTTGTCAGCAATGCACATTTTGGTCGGTTTTCAGTGTCAGAGCTGCTCAGCGATTTTGCGACCGTGAGACAATCGACGTTAGCGCTGGTTCGTCAGCTTGATGATGATGCTTGGTTGCGCATCGGAACCGCTAGTGATAAGAATGTATCTGCACGAGCGCTTGCCTTTATTATGGCAGGGCATGCGAATCATCACCTTAACATTATTCGAGAGCGTTATTTGCAGGTTTGAAGCGATTTAACGAACGGAAACTGCAAATTTAGAGTATGGTAAAAAGCGCGAGTGGAAGAAGTCGATGGCTTCTTTACGCTCGCGCTTTTGTGCTGGTGTGTGTCGCTTATTCGTGCGCCATGATAAATTCAAGCTTGCCGTCCAATTGATACGGACCGAACTCTACAGGAAGAATGAAGTGATCCCCTTTAGCTAGCGGATAACTTTGCCCTGCTACAGTTAATGTGCCATTACCGGCCAGCACGCTGAAGATCGTATATTTGTCATTTGCAGGTATTTGGGCGAGGCCGTCTACGTCCCATTTTTCTACTGTAAAGAAAGAATTGGATACAAAAGACGTTACGGTAATTCCCTCTCTTTTGGTGCTATCGTATTTAATGGGCTCATAAGCCTGAGGGATGGTCGTGACCTCGATTGCTTTCTCTAGGTGAAGCTCCCGAGTATTTCCGTTTTTGTCTTTACGATCATAATCATATACGCGGTACGTCGTATCTGAGCTTTGCTGCGTTTCCAGTACAACGATGCCCTTACCCAGGGCATGAATGGTACCGCTAGGAACGTAGAAGAAGTCCCCAGGTTTAACCGGAACTCGAGTCAGAAGGTCATCCCAATCGCCGTCATTAATCATATTGACCAGTTGTTCTTTCGTTTCTGCCTCATGACCATAGACGATGGCGGAGCCTGGTTCGGCGTCAACGATGTACCAGCATTCCGTCTTGCCAAGTTCTCCGTTTTCATGTTTTCCGGCATATTCATCATCCGGATGAACCTGTACTGACAAGTCATCCGAGGCGTCAAGAAGCTTCGTTAACAGGGGAAATACGGTGGAGTTCGACCGGAACAGCTCAGAATGCGAGGTCCAGAGGTCTCCCAGCTTCATCCCTTGGTACGGTCCACTTTTAACAACGCTTTGGCCATTTGGATGAGCGGAAACTGCCCAGCATTCACCGGTATGGTCATTCGGAATAGCGTAGCCAAATAGATCTCTTAGCTTCGTTCCGCCCCAAATACGTTCCTGAAATACGGGTTGCAAAAAAATCGGTTCGTTCATTTCGGTTTATCTCCTTTATTTAGACATTAAGTCAGTATGGTATGTGAATTAATGCAGCTGCTCCAATGAGCCCGGCATCCTGATGCAAGGCTGCGGGAACAATCGGTGTCTTGCGTCCAGAAGGATTAAGCGCATGCTTGGAAACGTAAGCCTTTACCGCATCGAATAGCGGCGCGCCAACTTGGGAGACGCCGCCGCCAATGACCAGCTTTTCCGGGTCAAAGGTGTTGATTAACGTGACGCAGCCGATGCCAATATACTGGAATATTTTTTGGACGAGCGGACCAATCATCGGATCTCCAGCTGCTGCCAGATCAAAAGCTTCCTTGGAGGAAACTTCACGTCCGAGCAGTGCAGAGGCCTGTCTGGCCACGGCTGTACCTGAAGCAACGTATTCCCAACAACCTTTTTGTCCGCAAACGCACGTGCCTGCAGCTGGGTCTACTACAAAATGGCCGACATCGCCGGCGTTGCCGGTAGCTCCTGTAATGAGCTTGCCATGGGAGTAAATGCCCGCACCGATGCCCGTGCTGATCGTGATGAACACGAAATGCTCCGCTTCTTTGGCAGCTCCAAGCCATTTCTCGGCCAGAGCAGCAGCGGTGGCGTCATTTTCAAGACGAATCGGCGCACTGAAATGGCGAGCCAGTGAGTTCACCACCGGGAAGTTCCACCAGCTCGGAAGGTTTGGCGGTTCGGCGATTTTCCCTTCCTTGGTGTTAAGCGGTCCAGGGGCGCCTACGCCAATTCCGAGTACGTCGGACTCGTTTAAGCCTTCCCCAACAAGCATATTTTTAATGGTATCGGCCATACGATCCACCATTATCTCTGGAGTTATGGTTTGGTCAGTAGGCAAAGAAGTTTTAACCCGAACGCTTCCGTTCTGATCTACCAAGCCAATTGCCGTCTTGGTTCCTCCGATATCGATCCCGATTGCGTAATTCAATCTGCATTCCTCCTGTTATCGATTCGCACTTTAACTTGACAAACTTGACAATATATTATTTTGTAAAGTATATTTAGGCTAAGTTTAGCATGTTTCGGAAGGAATGAAAAGAATGGGCCGGAAAAAGAAAATTTCAATGCAGGATATCGCCGACAAATTGCAAATTTCTAAAAACGCGGTCTCTCTAGCTTTGATGAACAAGCGGGGCGTGAGTGAAGAAATGCGCATATTGATCCGGCAAACCGCGAAAGAGATGGGCTATGGTCCATTTGGTGCGAAAGAAGCGGGAAATTCCAACGTTCTTGTGATCGTTCCGGAACGGATTATGAGCTATCAGGATAACGACCATTTTCAGTTTTTTCACGACATGATATGGGGGTTGGAGAAGAGTGCCCGCAAGCAAGGTCTTAATGCCGTGATAACCCCGATAGACCACGATATGGAACTAGAGCTGAAACTACCGGGTCAATTCACGGATATTCCGTATCGGGGCGTTATTTTGTTCGGAATCGCGGATAAGGCGTACGCTCGTCTTCTATGGCAAATGGATATGCCGCTGGTGATGCTCGATTCCTATTATCGCGATCTTCCTTGTCCGGTTGTAACATCGGCGAATATGGAAGGGGCTTATGAGATGGTTACCTATCTTATTCAAGCCGGGCACCGCAAGATTGGGTTTATTGGGCCGACAAATTTGACGACCAGCCATGAGGATCGATGGTTCGGGTACTGGAAAGCGATGCAAAATCACGGCCTAGAAGCTTGCTCGGATTGCAGTCTTACGATTTCACAGGGTTATGGCCATACTACCGAGGAAATCGCTGCTTTTCTGGAGCGCTTGTCTGAGTGGCCAACCGCTTTTTTCTGCGGGAATGACCGAATTGCTTATATTCTTGCCGGTTTACTCGCGGAACGAAACGTATTGCTGCCAGATGAGGTATCCATCGCCGGGTTTGATGATCTGCACTATGTGAGCAAGGTAAAGTTAGGTATGACGACGATGCGGGTGGAGAAGGAGAACATGTGCGATGCCGCCGTTTCGCTGCTGCTATCAGAGTACGGCGGTTTGCGGGAAGCGATTCATCGGAGGGTGGCTCCAACCATGGTGATTCGTGATTCTGTGAAAGAATTGCAGTGATAAGTCGATCATATGATAAAAAAGAAACGGTAGAGCTGAAATAGCCTTACCGTTTCTTTTTATGAAATATCATTTATATCATAAGAGCTGAGCTCTCTTATTTGCTCAGTGCAGCTTCGTAACGTTTCTCAACTTCAGACCAGTTGACGACGTTGAAGAAAGCAGCGATGTAATCTGGGCGTTTGTTTTGATATTTCAGGTAGTAAGCATGCTCCCAAACATCGAGGCCAAGGATTGGAGTTTTCCCTTCCATCAATGGGGAGTCTTGGTTTGGCAAGCTGTATACCGACAATTTGCCGTTAGTGTCTACAGCCAGGAATGCCCAGCCGCTACCAAAACGAGTTGTTGCTGCTTTCGAGAAATCTTCTTTGAATTTGTCGAAGCCGCCAAGCTCGTTGTTAATAGCTTCGGCAATTTTCCCAGATGGTTGGCCGCCGCCATTTGGACCGATAACTTCCCAGAACAGCGAGTGGTTAGCATGGCCGCCGCCATTGTTGCGAACTGCCGTGCGAATGCTTTCAGGTACGCTGTCCAGATCAGCAATCAAATCCTCAACGGATTTGGATTGAAGCTCAGGAGCGGATTCCAAAGCTGCATTCAGGTTAGTTACATACGTATTATGGTGACGATCATGGTGAATCATCATCGTTTGTTCATCGATATGCGGTTCAAGTGCGTTATTAGCGTAAGGTAAAGCAGGTAATTGATGTGCCATTTGTTATTCATCCTCTCAATTGTTTTATGTAATTTGTTTCCGACAACCTCATTATAGAACTGTATTCGAACTTAGTCAACATAAATGTATATTAAGTATGTTAATTAGACTGTGGACGTTGACAAAATCCCAGTTAGTCATCATAATGATTGATCGAACAAGGACTTCTAAATATGGGGTGATCCTGCCATGGGAATGGGTATCGTCATCGTCGAGGTTTGCGACAGCAACCTGATGAGCGCATTGGATCTGGAGCAGTTGGAGCAGGAATATCCCGAAATTGCCGTAATGCGGGCTGACTGCCTTAGTTTATGCGGTTTATGCCGAAAGAGACCATATGTATTGGTTAACGGCAAGCGGGTATTTGCCAAAACCCAGGAAGAGTGTCTTAAGCTGACGAAGCGAGCGATAGAAGACGAACTACATGCTTACGATATATAAGGGAAACGTTTATCGATGTTATATTTAAAAGCAAGAAGGCAGCCATTAAGGCTGCCTTACTCTTTATTCAGCTTATCCTGTTGGCGTATCACGTAAACGCATTTTTTCCCGTTCTGGGCAAGACATTCTGTTCTTTCGACCTTTGTATTAAGTAGAGACTCGAACAGGTTGAGCTCGCAGTCGCAAGCATGATTGTAGCGGTTGGCAATCTGAGAGATCGGGCAATTGTGTTCCATCAGCACAAAATCTCCATTGTCGGTCTGCTCACATTCGGTCATATATCCGCTCTCATTTTGGATTTCCGCAAGCTGCTGCACTTTTTCCGGAAGTGTTTTTCCAGTCATATGCTCTTTGTACCTGCGGGTTAATCGATCCTTACGCCGATCAAACAACCGGTCAACCATCTGTTCGCCGCTTTCCTCGGCTAGTTCATCCAGCAAATCGAGCGTTAACGTATGATAATTTTTAGGAAAAAGTCCTTCGGCAGAATCCGTCAATCCGTATACAGCCGTCGGTCGGCCCAAGGTCTGGCGGATCATTTTAGGTTCGATTAGTCCGTCCCGCTCCATCGTTCCGAGGTGTCTCCGGACGGCCATTTCGGTAATTTGCAGCTCATTCGTGATTTCCTTGGTGCTGAGTGGCCCGGTCGTTTTCATCATATGAAGAATCCGCTCTCGGGTGGATAGCTCTTTATTATGTCCCATATCGATACTCCCTTCCGGGGGAATGACTCCGCTATTTCTACAGCGTTTCCCTGGCCATGATGGATTCTACTGCATTGTAGTTGATTTGGCCAAACTTAGTCAACATTAAAGTATAGTAAGTATAATTACAAAAACATAGGAGCTCTAATCGGGGTTGCCTGGGAAAAGGGAAATCGGTACAATATACGGGATTATAGAGAAAGATGGAAAGAGGAGGAAAAAAATGAGGTTTTGGTCTACGGCAGCACTACTCGCGGTCTGTTTCATTGCGTTGGGATTTGGGATACATACAGAGGGGTTGCAATCGATTGAACGGAGCATCGGCGATTTCTTTTTCAATCTTCGATCGGAAGGTTGGAACGGGGCTGTTGAAGGATTTTCAATGCTTGGGACAACCGCTGGGTTTGCAGTAGCTCTCGCGCTCGCTTTAGGTTGGACACTTTTATATCTTCGCCGCGGCGCTTATGCCATCTGGCTCACGGTGAGTTTAGTGGGCGCATGGCTGCTTAATAAAGGACTCAAGCTGTTGTTTCATCGGGAACGGCCTGATCTGTGGGATAGTCTGGTGGCGCCTGACGGGTACAGTTTTCCAAGCGGCAATGCGATGATATCGGCGGCTTTTTACGGACTGATAGCGATGCTGCTGCTTAGCTCGAGCAAAAAAGGGAATCAGATTTGGGGTACCGTCGTTGTTTTCATGATTTTACTCATTGGTATTAGCCGATTGTACCTAGGGGTTCATTTTGCCGGCGATATTGTCGGGGGCTTCCTCGCAGGCTCTATTGTCGCGATGCTGTGTTACCGGGCAGTAAATCGGACTCATGTGCGTTCATAACTCTTTAACGACAAAGGATGGTCCTCCATTGGAGAACCATCCTTTTGTTCAAGCTTGTTAAGCTTGAGTGTGTTTAATTTTCAACGTTTGTTTAGGAGTACCGGCATCCGGGCCTGTGTTTTTGTGGAACAGTTTGCGGAGGTAAGGGAGTACGTAGTAGTCAAGACCGATTTTACCGGCGTTGGCTGCCGCGACGATCACCAGTACTTCAAGCAAGAGCATTTGGGCGTTGGTGCTTACGGTTCCCGAGAAGAGGAAGGCGGCGTTCATGATCAGGCCCATCAGTGCGGCAAAGGTGGTGAAGGTACCGAGAATGAGACCTAACCCGACGAGGAACTCCCCGCAAGGGATGAGGACGTTGAAGATATCTACATTTGGCAGTGCGAAGTGCTGCAGAAACGCTGCCCACCAGCCTTGAACGGCGGGGTGTTCACCAGTACTTTTCGCGATGGCTCCGGTAAGAAAACCTGCGGCGTCAAAACCGCCCGTGAGCTTGTGCCAGCCTGCTTCGATCCATTGGTACCCGAGGTAAATCCGAATGAAGGTCAGAAACCACATTGCCACTTTATTCGTTCTCAGAAAATTGTTAAACATAATTTCCACTCCTTTACGATTGCTCGTTTTTGGTTTTTATTGGATGATCATCTTTGATGTCTTTATTATATGTGACCTTTTTCACATATATTGTGATTTAAATCACAATTATTAAAATTTTAAATAAATAGTTTTTAGACAACATCCGTGTTGGTAAAATGAAGGGTGAAAAAGACTAAGCGAAGATTTTATCAGCAAGTGAAAACGCCTCGGAGTTCCAAGGCGCTCTTTGAGTCACTTTTTATGCTCGGTTCTTTTCTCTTTATTGCCGACAGTTGACTGTTCGGGCTCTCCCATGAGGCCTTCGACGAGATCCTCAAGCTTCTCAGTTGCGGCCGTAGGATGCTGCGGGACGGGAATCGGATCAACGCCGGGGCCATGCCCAAGTCCTTTTTCCATGGGGTTTTACTCCTTTCTAAGTAACAATATTGATATAGCAGCTGGTAGTGTAGTGCGTTGTTTGGTTATCATTTGTTAGCAAAATACTTTTTATCCCTTATATAAACAACGTACTTGATAACCTTTCATCAAGGTTTTACACTTACAATAAGTTTGGGAAAAAGGGTGAAACTTCATTTGTAGTGGGTAGTACCGTTAGGAAATAGAAGAGACGGGAGTCGATACGAAGTGAATGATTATGGATCAGAAAAGGTACACGACTTGCCGCAGTTGGCTGTTGCGGGACATCTTTATGAGGTTGAAGCTATTTTATTCGATAAAGACGGTACATTGATTGATTTTATCCATACCTGGGGGCGGTGGAGCGAGCTGCTCTATGTCCACTTCTCGGAGGAACTCAAAAAGCGCAATCTGCCCCCGCTCCAAGATTGTTTCCTGCAGAAGTGGGGGATAGCCTACGATGAAAACGGAGCGATCTCGGATTATGATCGGAACGGACCGCTTTCCATGGGAACCGTAGATGAGCTGCTGTCCCTCTTGACTTGGGAAGGGTATCGTAAAGGCTTGTCATGGGCGGAAGCCAAGGTGCTGGCGCACAGCAGTAGAGTCCATGCGGACAGGTACCTGGAAGCCTCACGAACGGCGAAGCTGATGCCTGATGTGTTGCAGTTTCTTGAGCAATGCCGGAGCAGCGGAATCGTGATGGGGGTTGTCACGGCGGACGAAACGGAGGCGGCTGAGAAACACCTGGAATGGCTTGGAATCCGCGACTATTTTGCCGTGTGCATCGGTGCAGATCAGGTAACGCAAGGAAAACCGTATCCCGAAATGGTGGAAACAGCCTGCCGTAAATTGTCGGTAAGCTGCTCACGAACGGCGGTTATTGGCGATACGAACGGAGATATGCTAATGGCCAGGTCTGCGGGTTCTGCCGTCGCTGTTGGGATAAGTATACCAAGCAAATTTGGCGGCACGGGTCTAGCTGAAGCGGACTTCGTCATCTCTTCATACCGGGAGCTTTCAGTTCAGAAGATGGGGGGAATGGAAAACCATGATTCGTGGCATTTTTGAAACTCATATTAACGTTAGTAACTACATAGAATCGGCTCTTTTTTACGAGAAACTCCTTAATATCATCCCTCTCCATGAAGACCCGATCCGAAAATCAAAGTTCTATTGGGTTGGAAAACCTGGGGAATCCATGCTGGGAATCCGGGAAAACTATCCCTCCCCGCTTATACAGCGGCAGCATTTTGCGTTTAAGGTAGACTTGGCAGACATACTGAAAGCCCGTAGTTATTTGGAGGGGCTCGGTATCAAATCCGAAAATTTTTATGGGGAAAGCTCGGAGAAATTGATTGTTTTTCCGTTTATGCCGGCTGTGTCGATTTATTTCGAGGATCCGGACGGACATTCCGTCGAGCTGCTCGCCATGCTGGAAGATGCATCTAGGCCTGACCTGGAATTAATGGCCTGGGACGAATGGGAGCAGCTTCACGGGAGGAAAATGCCAGCATTTGAGAAATGGTTGTAAGGGGACGAGAGGCCTTCCGCCTTCCTTAAGTATGAGCTATTCTTTGCGTGAATTTTAACCACAGGACATAAATAAGCAGCATCACAAGCACATTTAAAGGCCATATCAAAGGCTGCATGAGATTGCCGATAGGTAGAGCAGTAACTAGAAAAATGATGTAGTTGATGGCTGCGATTCCTGCAAATAGAGCCCCATTGAGTAATAGAAAACGCATTAATACGTTAGCATTTTTCTTGGAGAAGATGTGAATGACGATATAGGCTAAGAGAAATAGATAAAAGGACACGGATTCCAGTGTGGAGATCCAATTTCCAAGTCGGTTGATGGACGCCAAATCTTGGGGTGTGATGCTGCTCTTTGACATCCAGTAGCTGGACCTGCCTAGCCGATAATCGTCTAGCAGCACGTAACTGTAATACGATAGAAGCATGAAGATAGAATAAACGATATAAAACACTTTTGGACGGTGCTTGCTGGTATTGCCAAAAGAGATAAAAGACACGGGCTTCACCTCACCTAATAGTCTTAATGCTGTTCAATATTATTAAGGTTAAATTTACCAAATGAAGAATAATACTGTAAAGTGGATATGTCGTGCAAATGGTTGATATTTTCACAAGTTCAGCGTTTTATTGAAAAGTAACTGGGGTTGTCTTAATTGGATTTGGCTATTGGATCAATAAACATAAAAACACCTCTCAACGAGTATAACGCGAGGCTATACGGTAGAGAGGCGGGAAGTGTTGGACTACTTAAAAAAAGTTTCAATGGCTAATCTGAAAAACATAATTAATAGACCTATCAAGATCACAAAATAAATCACTATAATGAGCACATGTTGTTTTATTGGCTTTTTAAACCAACCTAGAATCATACGTAAAGTGACATAAAATGCAAAGGCATATATAAACAAAGCGCCCAAAGGAAAATCTCTCTCGAGCGTATCTAATAATCGAATCTTTATCACTTCCTTTTAATGTTCTTCAGCGGCCTATCTTATTATCGTTCACACGCTACTCCATCACCATCACGGTCTAATTTCTTACTGTATCCCGGATCACCTTTGTAGAGAGGAGCCACACCTGCATTTCTAGCAGCCGTACAGTTTTTGTAAGTCACACCGCCGCTTGACTGTTTAGTCTTAGTGCTTTGTTTTGTCTTCTTTGATTTTGTCGATTTTTTCTTTGTCGTTTTCTTCACAGCAGCTACGCTATCGACTTTCATCGTGTTAATAGTGCTCTTTTTTGTTATACCGAGAGTATTTTTCCCGGCAGCTGCTGAAATTCCTGTCGCCATTGTTAGCGCAAGTGAGAGGGACATCACAATGGAAATGATTTTCTTTGGCACTTCGCTCATTTCCTTTCTTGGGTTTTATATCCTTATTAAGTTTGTCATACTATTTTTATCTCCTGCTTTAAACAAGAGAAAGACCACACAGGCAACCCCGTAGTGATCAATCTTCGTTATTACTAATCAGCAGAATTTATCGTTTTGTATTCGTTCACTTCAAAGGTGTACGGTGAGTTCGGAGATACTGAGCTGCGCGGAATCGTTGCAACCGTTAGCTACTGACGGTTGCATCTGCTATGTAGAAATTA
The DNA here is from genome assembly GCF_042678945.1 of Paenibacillus puldeungensis. Taxonomy (NCBI): domain Bacteria; kingdom Bacillati; phylum Bacillota; class Bacilli; order Caryophanales; family Paenibacillaceae; genus Paenibacillus; species Paenibacillus puldeungensis. The sequence continues at coordinate 111,455 of NZ_JBHTLM010000004.1, forward strand.
GTCCAGTCTAGTCATAAAATATGCGGACATGTGATGGTAAATAAGCGTTTGTCCCCATTTTGTCCCCCAAAGGCCAATTTGGCTCTAACTTAATGCCAAGCGATAAAAGAAAAGAAGCCTTGATACACAAGGCTTCTTGGCGATGATCTGCAGTGGGCTCGAACCACTGACCCCTACCCTGTCAAGATAGTGCTCTCCCAGCTGAGCTAGCAGATCATAAAATATAGTGAAGATGAAATTTATCATAACAGGTGGACAGGAATCTGTCAAACATTTTCTGCGTATATCGTAAAGGACTTGGGCCAACAATGGAATAATACCACATTTCACAAAAAATGTAACTTTTCATGAGAGGAAGGAATGCATGATTATGCGTCGAAAAAGCAGACGACCTTCGGGTCGACTGGCAAGTGGTTCAAGCTTTATAGCAAGCTGGGCTGTCATTCTGGTTAGTGTTCTTGTGTTAGCAATCGTCAGTGCATGCAGCCTGCTTCCCAGCCAGGTTACGCTAAATAAGCAAGTGCAGAGCTTCCCTTGGCCGTTTGGAAACTCCGTTTCGGATGGGGTATATTCGCCAACTATAAGTGAGGATGTATACTCGAAAGACTAAGGACAGTCCCTACCCTAGTTTACCTTATTCCTCATCCCACTTACGGGAATAGCCCTTTTTGGTAACATAGAACATCAACACGATCAAAAGCACTGCAATAAGTACGGCAGCGGCGATTGTAATACCAAGGACCATAAACGACAGACAGCTCCTTTCAATGATAAAACGATACTTCAACTATACATGAAAACTATTTTTTTGTATAATGATGCAGTTTAGACAAGCCGATCAAGGTGAAACGCTGGGAGGAAATGGGATGTCAGCTGCTACGATTATACCTGTTAAGACGGAGGAACTGCTGCAGAAATGCCTCGAGATTCGTAAGGAAGTGTTCGTAGAGGAGCAGAAGGTTCCGCTTGATCTAGAGATTGACGAATTCGATCAAATCGGTCCTGATGTGCATCATGTGCTGATTGAAGCGGAAGGCGCATATGCCGCCACAGGTCGCTTGATTTATTACAAAGATAATTCCGCCAAAATGCAGCGAATCGCCGTGCGTAAGGAATTTCGTTCACAAGGCATCGGAAAAATACTGTTAATCGCGCTTGAAGAGCTGGCTCGCGAGCTCGGATTAACAAAGTCAGTCCTTGACGCTCAGTGCCAGGCGGAGGTATTTTACGCGAAGCTGGGCTACGAAACGATTTCAACCGAGCCGTTTGACGATGCCGGTATTCCCCATGTTCGGATGGTCAAAGCACTAAAAACTTTATAAAACGCTATAGTTTTCGCCATTTCAGGGTATTCTAACTTCATATTCCATGCAAGGAGATGTGATGTGAATGGCCTTGAACACGAGAGAAACATTTATTGCTGTCCGTAAAAATGGCGATGGCGACCTGGAGGCTTTTAAAACGTCGAGCGGTAGGATTCTTAATTATGAACAAGCGCTGCAGGAGGTAAGGGCCGGTGCGATAGCCGGCGTTAATGTGTTTAAAGGCCGGGATGGCGAAATGCACATCCGCGGTGATGCCGACGGGGATCCGACGAACAATCTGGACAGTTTACCTCGCTTTGAATAGCCTTTCTTAAAAAAGTACAACCTCCCCAGCAAATCAAGCTGTGGGAGGTTGTTTTTTAACGCTGCAATTCATATTTTTTACAAAGTATATACTTCATGCTGTCGAAGAAAGCTCATCTCACCGGTTGCTCCGATAAAGGATTCCATTTCATCCCCATAGTGCATTAACGAAATTTTGCTCTGGATATCGAAAGGCAGACTGAGCAACTCCTGCAGGGTCGTATGCACCTGCCCGGGACCCGTCAACTGCACCTCGTGCAATATTTTACGGCAGTTCCGCTCATAAACGAGCTTGGTCAGAAGTTCGGGTTGGAATATCATATCCGCGCTGTAAAAAATTTCGTTATTTATGTACAAAGAATAGCTCGCTTTCCCCGGAATATGGGGAGTGCGGATCAGCTCCACGGTGAGCTTGGGGGAGAGCTGAGTTGGCTCGCCTTCTCGCAAAAGCTTCACATCAAAGGCGTCTTCGAGGCAAGCAATCCCTTCCTGAGTGAGTCCCCCCTTTAACGTATGCTCCCATAGCGGCTCGGCCAAGCTTTCAGCTACATAGAGAACCGGCTTTTTCCCATAGACAAATTTCATTCGGAAAGCAAGTTCCTCGAGACCACCAACATGGTCCCCGTGAATATGGGTGACGAGGATAGCGTCGATTTTCTCCAGCGGTTTGCCGAGCTGATGGAGCGCAAGCGGAGCCGTTATGCCGCAATCGATCAACAGTGTGAAATCCTCTGTACACAGCAGTCCGTTATTATTGAAGTACTTTTTCGCAAAAGCGCCGCCCGTACCGAGCATTTGCAGTCGTAAGGTCATGGGTATCCCTCCTCTAGAGATTAGCTCTTATCCCATTTAATGTACACGATTTGCTTAAGAAACGAAAGCCAAGCACTCGTGATAAAAAAATATCAGGCCTCAGCCATTCTGGACCGCAACTTGCCCTTACTCCGAGAGTATAAACTTACATCAACATGAATTAAATGGAGGGTCCAAATCTATGAAATGGAGAAGAGTTGCATTACTTGTAGTCGCTTTCTCTCTAATGGGGGGCTCATTGCTGTTTGCAGACGCGGCGAGCCAAAAAGTAAAGCTTTTCCTGAACGGGAATGAAATACAAGATGGAGGTTACGTCGTAGATGGAAAGACATATGTACCAGTGCGTAATCTCGATGGGTTGGTTGAATACAACGATGACACCAAGACGGTAAAGTATTACAAACCGAATGTCCACATGTTTCTTTTTACGGATGATGGAGTATTTGGAGATGTTAAGAAGACTGGAAAGCTGAAATTTAACGTATTCTCTCAAATCGATGATTTGAAGACAGACATCTCGGCGGTTCGGGTGTCGATCACAGCACCGGATGGCTCAACCAAAGAAATCCAAACTGATGATATTAAAGATCAGAAAGACAATTTCTGGTTCCGAACGAAGGATTTCACCTATGATTTCAAAACGTCCGGGAGATATATTGTGGGCTTTTATATGAAGCCTTCAAATGGCTCTGATTTTATGCTTGTTTCGGAAAAAGGAATCAATGTTTTGAATTAGGTAAAGCCTTGGCCGTCATTGACAAAATTGACCTGCACCCTGTAAAAGTGATACGATACATGGGGACACAGCAAATGTCAACCATCAAAAATTTCAAAGCGAGGTAATTGAATGAGCGACCATAATCACAAACACGGCGAAGAGTGTGGGTGCGGGCACGACCACGAGCATAAACATGAACATGGTGAAGCTTGTGAATGCGGACACGACCATGACCACGATCATGAGCACGAAGAGTTTGTGTTGACTCTGACAGACGAAGAGGGAAATGACGTAGAAATGGTTCTTGTCGAAACCTTCGACGTAGGTGAAAAAGTATATGCGCTTCTGTTAGAACGTAACAATCCGGAAGCGGACGGCATCATTCTCCGTATGGAAGAAGAAAACGAAGAAATGGTGCTTTACAATATTGAAGACGAAGAAGAGTGGAAGCAAGTGGAGGAAGCTTATAATGAGCTCGTCTCCCAAATGGATGAAGCCTAATCCATATTGCGATAAGATGAAAGCTCCCCAATCCATGGGGAGCTTTTGTGGTTTTTATAGTTAGAAAATCGGGTCAGCCTCTACGATTACCTTCACGTTATTAATATATCGATCTTCAGGACCCTTTACAGGCAATCCGACTTCAACGTGGTCGACGATGTAGTCGATGTTGTCCTGGGAAATGACTTCACCTGGAAGCAGAATCGGAATCCCTGGCGGATACACATAAATGAACTCGGCGATAATCCGACCGGCCGATTCTCTGAAAGGGATAACTTCCGTATCCGCGTAGAAGGCGTCGCGCGGAATGAGCGACAGCTGCGGGATTTCCGGAACTTTTACGACCAGTTCGTTGGCATTATTTTCTTTGTAATACGTTTTCGAAAGATCGCGCAGCGCACTAAGCAATATTTCAATCGTTTCTCTTGTGTCGCCTGGCGTAATGAGGCAGAGTATGTTGTACATATCGCTGAGCTCGACTTCAATGTTGTAGTGGTCGCGCAGCCAATTTTCCGTCTCATAGCCGGTTATGCCAAGATGGCGGACATGAACCGTTACTTTGGTAGGATCAAAGTCGAAGGTTGCTTCTCCGCCCAAAATTTCGCGTCCAAAGCAGTACAGGCCTTCGATTTTATTGATCTCACCTCGTAAATATTCAGCCATCTCTATCGACTGCTCGGCCAATTCATGACCATGCAGCGCTAGATTTCTCCGGGCTGTATCAAGCGAAGCAAGTAGCAAATAGGAGGTTGAAGTTGTTGTCAGCATACTAATAATCGTTTGAACGCGCTGTGGATTCACATATCCATTCTTGACGTTCAAATTCAGGATAGAGCTTTGTGTCATCGATCCGCCGAGCTTATGCACGCTAGTGGCCGCCATATCTGCGCCCGCCTGCATTGCGGACATGGGCAGCTTTTCGTGGAAGTGGATGTGTACGCCGTGTGCCTCATCGACCAGAACGGGAACATGGAAGCTGTGGGCTAAATCCACGATTTCTTTTAAGTTGGCACAAACCCCAAAGTATGTCGGGTTGATGACCACGACCGCCTTGGCATCAGGATGACGCTGCAGAGCCCGACGCACCGAAGATGTCGTAATGCCGTGATCGATGCCGAGATTTTTATCTTGTGTAGGGGAGACAAACACAGGCTTGGCCCCCGCGAAAATAATCGCTGACATAATCGATTTATGAATATTTCTCGGGACGATAATTTTATCACCGGGAGAACAAATGGATAGTATCATTGTCATAATGGCACCGCTAGTGCCTTGAACCGAGAAATAAGTATAATCTGCGCCAAAGGCATTGGCAGCCAGTTTTTGCGCCTGTTCGATGACACCACTTGGTTGGTGTAAATCGTCTAGGGGAGCGATATTGATCAAGTCAATGGACAAAGCATTGTCGCCAACAAACTCGCGAAATTCTGGGTCTGTGCCGTGCCCTTTCTTATGACCGGGAATGTGAAACTGAACGGGATTGCCGGCCGCGTGCTTCTTAAGAGCAGTAAATAGCGGCGTGCTTTGATGATCCATACGGGCCATCCCTGCCTTTCATATCAATTTTTCAAACAAAATTGAGTATAGCAAAAATAGCTTGGAATGCAAGTGAACCTTGCAGAAGAAGCACAAAAAAGAATCTGATAGGTGTAAGTTGCATTAAAAAGAGGACAGACTAATAGGAAGAATTCATTTTTCGTTAATGATGGGGAGGGATACAGATTTATGGAATTGACTTCTAGACTAGCACGTAAAAATTTGCTCAATCCTACGTTTGCCAGCCTATGGATTATTATGTTTGTGGTGGAGTTTGTAAAAGGATCGTTAATCGTCGCCATACTTCCTGTTTACATGGGAGATGTGCTTAAGCTTAGCGCCTTTGCTATTGGTTTGTCCTTTTCGCTGCAATATATCGGAGACAATGTGTTCCGAAGTCCTGCGGGATGGTTAATTGAACGGATCGGATTTCGCACAACAATTACGCTAGGGCTCTGCATTACGCTTGGGGCGGTTTCTATCATCGCCTTCCTGCATACGATGGGGTTCCTTGTTCTCGGCTGTGCACTGCTCGGGATTGGAACGGCACCGCTTTGGCCCTGCGTCATGATGGGAATTTCGGCCGTTACGGAGCAAAGCAAAAATTTTGGAACTGCGATGGGGGTCATTCAAATTTCCAGCCTCGGCGGGACAGGATTAGGACCTGTGATTATTAACTTTTTCGTAGACGGTTCAAATTCCTATCGGCCCGTATTTTGGTTTTTGTTAGGCTGCATCGCTACGATTATTGTCGTGTCGTTGGTTCTTCCCGGCAAAAAGCCTGTTCATTTATCAGCATCGGCACAGGCCGTAAATACAGCTGGTTCGACTCAAGGCCATTCGCTTTGGGAGGGAGGGGTGCTGAATAACATCCGTAAAACGTTTCGTCAAGTCCGTGACAATTTGCACGTTAGCCCGCTGCTATACCCTTCATTATTTCTGCAATCTTTTGCCATCGGCTTGCTTACCCCAGTGATCACCTTGTTCGTACGGACAGAGCTTGGCTTCTCACCGGAAACTTACAGTATCATGCTAATTATCGGAGGGGGAATTACGGTTATCGGACTGATTCCGATCGGCAAGCTCGTAGACCGTTTCGGAACACGCTGGTTTTTACATATCGGCTTTGCACTGTCGGCAACATCTATCGGCTTGTTTTCCATGATCCGTTCCACCCCGATGATTTGGATGTTGGTCATTCTGATAGGTATTAGCTATGCCTTAATTCTCCCTACCTGGGATACGATGATTTCACACATGCTTCCTAAAGGGGAAAAAGGTACGGTATGGGGGCTGTTTCTTACGATTCAAGGCTCCGGCATGGTGGCTGGGCCGATTTTGTCCGGAAAACTGTGGGATTTGCTTGGCCCCCCGGCTCCGTTCGTAGCTAGTAGCACTGCAATGGTCATTTTGTTCTTTTTGCATATTGCCTTGGAGCGACATGAAAGCAGCCTCTCCAGATAGTATCTTGGGAGGCTGCAGCAGTATTTATTGCAAAAATGCATTCTTATATAAGGGCAGCAAGGCTTCGAACGTTTCCTCGATCGTTTTTAGAAGCTTACCACCGTCTCCCAACAAGGATTCGTCCTGTTCCAAACGAAGTCCACAGATGATTTCAGCTTTCTTTACCGTACTTAGCTTCTCAGCCCATTCTTTTAGCTGAGCGCTGTTGGCTTCCGCATGAGAGGTACCGCCAGGATCCATGTGGTCAAGGGACCAATAGAACCTGTCAGGGAGCGTCTTCTTAATCTCTGAGGCATGCTTGTCCAAATAACGGGCAAAAACAGTCTTGTTTGGACTTTCATAAATGACGGCAAAAACGATAAACAAATGGGTAGAGAACATGCCGACTTCAAAATGGGGCAGCGCTTTGTATCCACGTTTACTGGCTGCCCAGGCTACCCAGGTATCCTTCGGCGGGTTCACTGTACGCCGGGCGTGCTTGGCCACATGCGGAAACATTTCTTCACCGCAAAGCGCGGACAGATATGGCGACAGCTCCGCTCCAAGCACCTCAAGCTTAGGTCTTACTCTGCCGATGATGGCTTCCATGCGTGGCTCTAGGCCGGGAACCGTAAGGGCTTGAAAATCCTCTTTTGTAAAACCGGTAAAATTCATATGTGATTATACCTCCAAATTCATACATCGAGTAAAGGTCGTTACTATGGTTCTTCCAGTATATCATATCGTTCCCTGTCGTCTGTTCAGCGATTTAAACGAATCAAAAATGTGCAGGTCGCAGCATCGTCTGAATTTTTAGCAAGTCCGCGTTAACCCTGCCCGAAACGGTTAAAATTAATCAATAATCCAAGTTCCTTGACATAAGATGGAGATAAGAACGGTAACGCAAGTTTTGTCCGAAGTAATCGTAGAAGTTAACGCTCACAAAACTAAGCGTATGCTTTCGTAGCAAGTTTTGTTCGAAGTGCAACAGGAAGTTAATGCTCACAAAACTTTTAGGAGGGAGTGCCGTGAATAAAAGTTACGAGGTGGAATATTGCAACCTGGAACTCCGATTTGATCGCCGGCACATACAACAATTAATCCGTGATTTGATTCAAGACGGGTATTCTTTATATTGGAGCGAGAACGAGTCCGTGTTCATTATTTCCGTACGCACGGGGCGAAAGCTGACGAAGCTGAGGTTTCAGCGTCTCGCCAAAGGATACAAGCTGGTAGGCGATTATGTTATTCGCGATGCGAAGCTGGCGGATTGGCTGGAAAAGCTGATCGGGGATTTGCGCGGACACGCGGTGGTCAAGCGGTTTAAGGATCGGCAAATTTACATTGAAAATATTTTGTTCGGAGAAGTCATTCGGCTGGTGGAGATTTCCGGGATGGAGCACCGGGTGATTTATCAGAAAGGCCCTGCCGCCGATGTGGAACGAATGGCTGAATTGTTCGCTTCGGAGTCGGCGGAGCAGCAGCTAGAGAGCCTCCAGCAGGAGCTTGATGACGAACTCGAGAGGCTGTATGAAGCCTTGCAGCAGGGTGATACGGTTGCTTCTGAAGCCTCCAAGGAGAAGCTTCGTAAGTTGCGGATGGAACTCATCCGTCTTGAATGGTAATTCTGATTTTGGTCAACTCTATCGAGGAAGAGCTTCTGCCTCCAAATAAATAGCTTATGCGAAATATCATTGCATGTTTTCCCCCTGAGCATCAGGGGTTGTTTTTTGGATGGCCGCTCGGGGTTCACTTCTGTACACAAAAGAGTTAAAATGATAATATTGAAAAAAATATAGTGTGCAAAGGATGGAGACCATGTCAAAACAACAAATCGGCGTTATCGGCTTAGCCGTTATGGGCAAAAATTTGGCCCTAAATATTGAAAGTCGGGGCTTCACCGTATCGGTGTTCAACCGCTCTCCGCAAAAAACTCATGATCTATTGGAAAATGAAGGCAAGGGCAAAAACCTGGTCGGTGCATTTTCCGTCGAAGAATTCGTAAATTCGTTAGAAACACCGCGTAAAATTTTGATTATGGTACAAGCCGGTCCTGCGACAGACGCTACAATTGAACAACTGCTTCCGTACCTGGATCAAGGCGACATCATTATCGACGGAGGTAACGCGCACTTCCCGGATACGCAGCGCCGCAGCAAGGAGCTTGAAGCCAAAGGTTTCCGCTTTATCGGTACCGGGGTATCGGGTGGGGAAGAAGGTGCCTTGAATGGCCCAGCCATCATGCCGGGCGGACAAGAAAGTGCCTACAAACTCGTTGAACCGATTCTGACGGCTATTTCTGCCAAAGTAAACGGCGATCCCTGCTGTACATACATCGGACCGGACGGTGCCGGACACTATGTAAAAATGGTGCACAACGGCATTGAATATGGCGATATGCAGTTGATCGGCGAAGCTTATCATATGCTGAAAGACGTGCTTGGCGTTGACGCTAAGGAATTGCACGAGATTTTCACCGAATGGAATAAAGGAGAGCTGGACAGCTATCTGATCGAAATCACTGCCGACATCTTCTCCCAATATGATGAAGAAACCGGCAAACCGATGGTTGACGTGATCCTTGATGCCGCCGGACAAAAAGGAACCGGAAAATGGACAAGCCAAAGTGCGCTCGACCTGGGCGTTCCGCTTTCCATGATCACGGAATCCGTATTTTCCCGTTTCTTGTCAGCGATGAAAGAAGAACGTGTCGCAGCCAGCAAGATTTTGAACGGTCCAGCCAGGAAGTCATTTAGTGGCGATAAACAGGAATTCATTGAAAATGTCCGTAAAGCTCTGTTCGCTAGTAAGATCGTTTCTTATGCTCAAGGCTTTGCTCAAATGCGTGCCGCTTCCGATGAATACGGTTGGGATTTGAAATACGGCAATATCGCAATGATTTTCCGCGGCGGTTGCATTATTCGCTCGCAGTTCTTGCACAACATCAAGGATGCTTATGACCGCGATCCTGCGCTCAAAAATCTGCTGCTTGACCCTTACTTTAAAAATGTTGTGGAAAGCTACCAAGATGCTTGGCGTAAAGTGATCAGCGTCGCGGTAGAGAACGGAATTCCGGTTCCTGGTTTCTCGAGCGCTCTGTCCTACTATGACAGCTATCGTACGGAGCGTCTGCCGGCCAACCTGCTGCAAGCGCAACGCGACTACTTTGGTGCACATACATTCAAACGGGTTGATAAGGAAGGCGTCTTCCACCATCAATGGTTCTAAGATAACGAAAATTCTAGAAACGTTTTGACCACGGCGTCTAGGGGAGCGGTTTAGCACCCTTAGACGCTTTTTTGCAGTACAAGTTGATTTGATTTATCAAATTATGCCATGGACTAGGAGGCATGTGCGTGTTCAAAATATACCAGCCTGTGTTATGATATGAAAAAGTTTATATCAAAGCCTCAGACCGAAGGTGAATTAACGTGCATAAACCTATTAAAAATATCGTCCTGATCGGGATGATGGGTACCGGAAAATCAACCGTAGGCGCTTCCTTGGCTATCAAAACGGGGCTGAAGTTGGTTGATCTTGACCAGCGGATTGTGGAGAAGGCTGGACTAACGATTCCAGAAATTTTTAGGGAGAAAGGCGAGGCGTCATTTCGTGATATGGAAGCTTCGATCCTTGATAGCGCCCTTGAAGAGAAGGGAGTCGTTTTAGCGACCGGCGGGGGCGTCGTGCTGCGTGAGGAGAATCGCCGTGTGATGCTGGACAAAGGCCTGGTTATTGCCTTAAAGGCTGCGCCCGAGGAAATCGTAACCCGTGTCGGGGAGGATGACAATCGTCCATTGCTTGCCGGCGGGGCGAGAGAACGGATTATGAAGCTGCTTGAAGAGCGCAAGCACGCGTATGACTTTGCCCACTATATGATTGATACAACGGGGAAAAGTGTGGAACAAGTAACGGCTGATATTTTAACGCATTACCGCGGCTAAATAACAATGAAAAGGGGAATGAACATGGACGTTATCGTAAGGCCTACGCCTGAACTAAACGGTGAGATTGGAGCTTTGTCCTCCAAAAACTATACGACCCGTTACTTGCTTGTCGCCGCTTTGGCGGAAGGGACTAGTACGGTAAACTATCCCGCTCATAGCGAAGACAGTGACGCGATGCGCCGTTGCATTGCCGATCTTGGCGCGGTTCTTACGGAGGATGAGGAAAAAATCGTAATTACAGGCTTTGGCCGTCGCCCTAAAGACGTAAAAGAGCTTAACGTCGGCAATGCCGGAGCAGTGCTGCGTTTCCTGATGGCAATCGCAGCTTTATGCCCTGAGGTAACGTTTGTTAACACGTACCCGGATTCGCTCGGCAAACGCCCGCATGACGATTTGATTAATGCGCTTGGCCAGATGGGTGTAGAGGTAGAGCATCGCGAAGGCCGCCTGCCGATTACAATCCGCGGCGGAGTGCCAAAGGGTGGCAAAATTAGGGTATCCGGCGCGGTAAGCTCCCAGTATTTGAGTGCGCTTCTGTTCCTTACACCTCTGCTGGAGGAAGACAGCGAAATCGAAGTGCTGGATGATCTCAAATCCAAGGTGGTTGTGGGACAAACGTTGGAGGTGCTGGAGCAGGCTGGCATTGTGGTTCACGCTAGCTCCGACTACATGCATTTCCGTGTACCGGGGGGCCAGTCTTATCAAGCGAAAACCTATACGGTTCAGGGAGATTATCCGGGGTCCGCGGCGATTTTGGCGGCGGCAGCCGTCACAAAGTCAAACGTGAAGGTGCATCGACTAGCCGAACAAAGCAAGCAAGGGGAGCGCGCTGTGGTGGATGTTCTCCAAATGATGGATGTGCCCCTGACCCATCAGGATGGGACGGTGCATATACAAGGAAACGGTCGTTTGCGCCCTGTGGAGTTTGACGGAGACGCCGCGACAGATGCCGTGCTGGCCATGGTGGCCGCTGCCGTCTTTGCGGAGGGAACCTCGCGTTTTTACAATGTGGAAAATTTACGTTATAAGGAATGTGATCGAATTACCGATTACCTTCATGAGCTTAAAAAAGCAGGGGCGGATGTCGAGGAGCGGCAGGCGGAAATCATCGTCCACGGGCGCCCGTCCGGTCTGGAAGGCGGGGTCGAGATCAATGCGCATTACGATCACCGAGTGATTATGGCGCTTACTGTTGTAGGCTTGCGCTGCAAAAAGCCGCTTGTCATCAAGGACGCTCATCATGTTGCAAAATCTTATCCTCAATTTTTTGATCATATGATTACGCTTGGCGCATCGATCGAGAGGGTAGAATAAACATATTACAGCAACCATTTAAGGGAGGAAGCAATGATGGCATTTGAGAATCCAAGTCGTGAAGAAATCAAGGAAATCCTACTGAACGCCGGCAACATCGCCGTAGTCGGCCTGTCCGACAAAACCGATCGTACCTCTTACATGGTAGCCCAGGCGCTGCAAAACAACGGTTATCATATTATTCCGGTCAATCCTACGGTAAACGGGGAGATCCTTGGCGAAAAAGTTTATTCCTCACTTTCGGAAATTCCGGAACCAGTTGATATTGTTAACGTATTCCGCCGCAGTGAACAGACACCCCCTGTAGCGGAGGAAGCGGTGAAGATTGGGGCCCGCGTGCTTTGGCTGCAGCTTGGTATTTCAAGCGATGAAGCCTATGAGATTGCCTCAAACGGTGGCCTTAAGGTCATTATGGACCGCTGTATCAAGGTTGAAGACAGCATATTGATCGGAAAAAGAAAATAGCTACTTGATTGCCGAAGGGGACTATTCTTTGCGAAGGTCCCTTTTTGGTCCGGGCTTTTTTCCTTTGACAAATTTAACGGGCTAGGATTACCATAATGGAATAGAGAGAGGGTATCCTATAAAGATACTTCAGAAGCAGGACATAGGGGGGCAATACATGATACAGGGGATCGGCGCAGCAGCGGGAGTAGCGATCGGCAAGGCTTTTGTGCTGCCCGCCTGGGAATGGGATGTACCGGATCAGCGACTGGATAAGGTTGATCTGGCGAAAGAATTCGAACGGTTATACGAGGGGATTCGGACATCCAAAACCGAGATAGAAGTGATGAAAAACGAGATCAAGGAAACGGTCGGTGCTGAGGAGTCGGGAATTTTTGATGCTCACCTGGCCATTCTGGAAGATCCCGTTTTTATGAGTGAAATCCGGGGAATTATCGAACGTCAGTACAAGGCGGCCGAGGTTGCTGTGAAGGAAGCCATCGACCATTTTGTAACGATGTTTGATCTCCTGGACGATGAATACATGAAGGAGCGGGCGCTCGACATCAAAGATGTCGGAAATCGCTTGCTTAAGCATTTGTTGGGTACTCCGGATATTACGCTGCCGGCAGATACGCAGCCTTATATATTGGTGGCTAAGGAACTGTCGCCTTCCCAGCTTGTCCATTTGAATCCGGATAACGTGCTTGGCATGGTAACGATGGCTGGCGGGAAAACGTCTCATTCCGCAATCATGGCCCGGGCGCTAGGGATTCCTCTCGTATCAGGACTCGAGAATAAGCTTTCTGAACCGTTGCAAACGGGAGATCTGCTAATTATCGACGGTGACGAAGGATATTTATATTTAAATCCAGAGCGGGATATCGTCGATCGATATACCGAGGTGGCCGAGAAGCAGCGCCGCCGGAAAGAGCAACTTCAACTGCTGGCTGCGGTAGAGTCGGTGACTAAAGACGGCGTACATGTCCGTTTGGCGGGCAATATCAGTTCCGTTAAAGATCTGGAGCTGGCCCTTAAATACGGTGCCGAAGGTGTGGGGCTGTTCCGTACGGAGTTCTTGTACATGGATCGTTCCTCTTTCCCTGGAGAAGAAGAGCAGTTTGAGGTGTACCGTCAGGTTGCGGAGAAGGCCGGGACTCATCCTGTTGTCATTCGCACCCTGGATATCGGCGGGGATAAGCAGCTGGAGTACTTCGAACTGCCGGAAGAGGATAATCCCGTATTGGGCTATCGGGCGATTCGGATTAGTCTAGATCGACGGGAACTGTTCCAGACTCAGCTTACTGCGATCTTACGCGCCAGCGCCTACGGCAACGTCAAGATCATGTACCCGATGATTTCCTCTTTGGAAGAGATCAGGGAGGCCAATGGGATTTTGGCGGATGCGAAGCGGGATTTGGATGCGCGGAGCATTTCGTACAATTCGCAGATTCAGGTCGGCATTATGATAGAGGTTCCGGCAGCAGCGGCGATTGCCGATTTGCTGGCGGAGGAAGCGGATTTCTTCAGTATTGGAACCAACGACTTGGTTCAATATGTCTTAGCGGTTGACCGGATGAATGAGAAGATCGCTCATCTGTACCATCCATTCCATCCGGCTGTACTTCGCTTGCTGCGGCAAACGGTACAGGCCGCTAAATCGGCAGGAATTCCCGTCAGCGTATGTGGAGAAATGGCCGGGGATGAGAAGGCGGTACCGGTATGGCTTCATCTTGGCGTGAGCGACCTAAGCATGTCGCCGCAATCCTTGCTTCGAGTGAAGCATAGAATTCTGAATTCGACGGCTGAGGAAAGCAAAGGAGTCGGGGCTGCTTGCTATCGCTTGCCAACCAGTGATCAGATAGAAGCTGAGCTAATCCGCTTCGGACATGAGATGGAGAAAGACAGGCTCTGCAATTGAGTTCTAAAAAAGGGTAAAAAAAACCGCTGTCGCCGGTTTAAGGTGACGGCGGTTTGCCGTTTCAAGGAGCAAATGCCGGTAAAAAAATGACTCATTCTCTTAAATATTACCGGCGTTCTGCCTCGGCAAGCGCATCAACAAAGGCCTTTCCATATGGCGGCAAATCCGGTGGCCGTCGGGCCGAAATAATATGCCCGTCCACGACGACCGGCTCGTCTTTCCATATGGCTCCGGCATTTTCCATATCGTCTCGGATGCCCGGGGTAGACGTAACGGTAACGCCGCGTAAAATCCCGGCCGAGATGAGCACCCACCCAGCGTGGCAAATTTGCCCGATCGGTTTCTTTACTTTGTCCAGCTCGCGAACGATATTTAGCACCTGACTGTATCGCCGCAGCTTATCCGGTGCCCAGCCGCCGGGGACAAGAATGCCATCATAGTTACTGGCATCGATTTCCTCAAAAGAGAATTCGGCCTGTGCGGGCACGCCGTACTTGCCAATGTATTTTTTCCCTTTCTCCGGTCCTACGAGGTGGACTTCAGCTCCTTCTTCGCGTACCCGATAGATCGGGTACCAGAGCTCCAAATCCTCAAATTCCTCATCAACTAAGGCAATGATCTTTTTCCCAATAAGTCTCAAAATCGTTCCCTCCCGCCCTTTAGCGCTCTTGACGAAATACCGTTTCAATATTTTAATTGTATCAAAAAAGATAAATACTTTCATGCCGGGCGGCGTATGCCCTTCTTTCCATACATGGTAATTTTAAGGATTTACCACTAATTGCAGGAGAAGGATATAGGCTAGTCGAATATAAATGAATATTCATCGGTGCTATTAAAATGTAGAGGATTAGATGAGGTGATTTTGTGCGTGAGCACTGTCATTGCGGACAAACTATGAACCTTGGCTTCAGGCTGGTTATTTTTGAAGGTTCATATGAAATTGATCGAGTGCCTATTTATGAATGCGAGGATTGCTGTAATTATGAAGTGTTTCCGGAAATAAGAGATGATTTGACGGACCTTTTAAGAGAGTTAAAACAGAACAAGGAAAACGTCCGAGTCACTTTTACGGAGATCAACGAATTGGCCGACCTTATTTTTGGAATATATCGTCAATGGAACCGAGCTGACGCACCTTCTTTTAGAGTAATGCTGGAGCAACAATGTGAGGAAAGAATCAATCTGCTACTCGATGTATATGGCTGTGCAAAAGGTATGGGAGATATAGAGTGGATGAACGATATTTCCAAACGCCTTTCCCAATTGTCTAAATATGTAAGAAAACGTCAACTTTCTAAAGCAAATTGATCGTTATTTTACGTTTTTTCTGAATAATGTTGTTTTTACATTTACATTTTTGTTAAGATATTTAACGGATAGAACATCTGGAAATTTCTTATGGAAAAGAGGGTGAAATGATCGTGTCCGAACTGATGAGAATTTCTTCGAGCGAGGAGCTTAATAACGCCTTGGACCGCTCCTCCAATCAGCCTCTTCTGCTTTTTAAACACAGCACCCGCTGTCCAATAAGCGCAGGAGCGCACTCGGAACTTGAGGCTTATTTGCAGGGAACACCAAACGAAGAGGTTACATACGGACTGGTTTACGTTGTAGAAGATCGAGCCGTGTCGAATAAAGCGGCAGAAAAGCTCGGCGTAAAACACGAATCACCTCAAGCAATCCTAATTAAGAACGGGCAAGCGGTATGGCATACGTCCCATTCCCATATCACGAAAACGGAATTGGAGAAGAATCTGCTTTAAATGAAGCGTTATCATTGCACAAAGTAGTATTTTGTCGTATCATAAATTTAATTGAAGCCTTGAACTTTACCGGATGGACGAGTGAAAATCTATTGGCAATGGAGAGAATAATGTGACGGTTACCATTTACGATGTGGCACGTGAAGCAGGCGTCTCGATGGCCACGGTTTCACGGGTTGTCAATAATAACCCCAATGTGAAGCCGCAGACCCGGAAAAAGGTATACGAAGCGATTGAACGTTTGGGCTATCGTCCTAATGCTGTAGCAAGAGGTCTTGCCAGCAAGAAGACTACCACGGTTGGCGTGGTGATTCCGGACATCTCGAATTCGATTTTTGCGGAAATCGCCAGAGGTATCGAAGATATCGCCAACATGTATCACTATAACATTATTTTGTGTAATGCGGACAAGCGGAAAGAGAAGGAGATTCGCGTCATTAACACCTTGCTTGAGAAGCAAGTGGACGGGCTCCTATTCATGGGCGGTACGGTGACGGACGAGCACATTCAGGCGTTCCAGACTTCCGCGGTTCCAATTGTGCTTTGCGCAACCAGTGATGACAAAGGATTATATCCTTCGGTCGATATTGACCATGAGGCGGCGGCTTTCGATGCGGTTAGCACACTGATCCGACACGGCCATCGAGAAATCGCGATGATTAGTGGAACACTGCAGGACCCTGCGAACGGTTATGCTCGCTTCCAAGGGTACAAACGCGCACTGGAAACGGCGGGAATTCAGTACCAAGAGGATTTGGTACGGATCGGCAATTACCGTTATGAATCCGGCGTGGAAGCGATGAAATACTTTTTGGGGCTGAAGAAACGCCCAACGGCTATATTTGCAGCAACGGATGAAATGGCGATCGGTGCCATTCATAGCATTCAGGACGAAGGGCTCAAAGTTCCTGATGACTTCTCGATTATCAGCGTTGACAATATCCGCATGGCATCGATGGTGCGTCCGCAGTTGACCACCGTAGCTCAACCGATGTACGACCTCGGCGCTGTAGCAATGCGTTTGTTGACGAAGTTGATGAAGAAAGAAACGGTGGATAATCCTCGGGTTATATTGCCGCATGAGACAATTTTACGGTTGTCTGTTAGTCATATTTGATCGGAATAGAAAGAGTTTTACACATAGAAAAATATATATGAAAAAGGTTATAAACGGAAAAAGCTCCTTCCCAAGGAGCTTTTTTAAGTATGTAGATGCATGTGATTAGGATAGGATGAATGGTATAGGTGAAATGTAAATGAGGAGTTGTTGACCTTTGGTGATCAAAACAATCGGTCTCATGGGGGCTATGGATGAAGAAATCGCGCTCCTTCTAGACAGGATCGAGAATCAAGAGCCGATAGTTGCGGCGGGAATTCGTTTTGTGAAGGGAAAGCTGCATGGTAGAGAGGTCATTGTGTGTAAATCGGGGGTCGGAAAAGTCAATGCGGCAGTAACCACACAGCTGCTTATTAACCAATTTGACGTTGATGCCGTTTGGTTCACGGGAGTTGCAGGAGCGGTGGATCCCGCTCTTAACGTTGGTGATATCGTAATTTCATCATCATGCCAGCAGCACGATATGGATGTTACTCCCCTCGGTTACCCACGGGGAACGATCCCTTATCAGGAGGTATCCGATTTTCCGGCGGATTCTGCACTGATTCGGTTGGCTGAGAGTGCCTGTAAGAGGCTGTGCCAGGGGCATAAGTATATGACCGGCAGAGTTTTGTCAGGGGATCAGTTTATAGCTGATCATCAGTTTGTGAACTCGTTTCTGTATGAGAAAATGAACGGCGCATGCGTCGAGATGGAAGGGGCGGCTGTGGCGCAAGTATGTTTTATGAATAAGGTTCCTTTTGTCGTCCTCCGTTCCATCTCCGACAAAGCAGACGGCACAGCTAACGTGAATTTCGCCGAGTTTACTTCACTGGCCTCTCGGCGTTCTTTTGAAGTGATCAACGATTTGGTGCTTCATTTGGATTCACTGGCAGTAGAATAATGAATAGGACAGTTTTTTTATTTTCTATTATGGATAATCTTGTAGAGCAACCGCGAGCATCTCGCGGTTTTTTGCTGTAATCTCTGCTCGTCTGGGGATGTCGCTCCAATGGGATAAATCGTCAAGCCAATGCGTAGGCAGCGGAACCGGTGCCTGGCTTTGCCATTTGCTGATCCAAGCCTCTGGCAGACGTTCACCTGGAAATTGGTGCAAGCTGGATTTCAGCGGGTGCTGGCTCATCTCTAGCCAGAGCAGGCTCCAGGCACGAGGAACAACCCTCCAGAAGTCATAGCCGCCGCCTCCAACCGCTACCCAACGTCCCTCGCAGTAGGTGTGGGCGAGCTCGTGGAGAATCGCCGGCATCTCCTGATAGATGGACATGCTGCAGTACATATGCGACAGGGGGTCCAAGGCGTGGGCATCACAGCCATGCAAGCTGACAATAAGGTCAGGCTTATAATGATCAACTAGTCTTCGGACGGATTCCTCAAAGCACTCCATCCATGATCCATCTTCGGTATAAGGCTGCAGAGGAATGTTCAAACAGGCGCCGTACCCATGATGCTCACCACGCTCCTGAACAAAACCGGTACCCGGAAACAAATATTTACCCGTTTCATGGATGGAATAGGTGCATACATCAGGATCTGAATAGAAGCTCCACTGTACCCCATCCCCGTGATGCACATCCGTATCGACGTAAAGGACACGTGCGCCGTATTGTCTCTGGGCATAAGCAATGGCGACGGCGACGTCGTTGTAAATGCAAAAGCCTGCAGCTTTCCCTGAAAGGGCGTGATGGAGACCGCCTGCCATATGCAGCGCATGTGTGCTGGCTCCCGAAAGCACTGCCTCCATCGCGGCAATCGTTCCTCCAACTACATGGGAGGTTGCCTCATGCATTCCGTGAAAATACGGCGTATCCTCGTCAAGAAGCCCATACTGCTCCGCTCGGCTGATCCAAGCGGGATCGGGCGATAAGACGCTCAGCTTTTTTACCGCCTCGATATAAGTCGGTTGATGAATCCAGCGGAGCTCCTCCTCTGAAGCGGGGCGCGGTTCAATCAGATGAGCCGTATCTAAAGCACCGAGTTCCGTTAGTAGATCCAGCGTTAGCTGCAGCCGTACCGGATGAAATGGATGGTTGTCATGAAACCGATAATTTAAGCTTTGTTCATGATGAACGAATACTGCACTTCCAGGCATGAAATCACACGCCTTCCTTATTGATCGCTAGAATATAGACCATAACGCCAGACTTGCACATTAATACATAAATCTCTGTTGAAATCGGATCCGGTCGAACTGCTCCTCGGAGGTCAAAGGCACTTCTTTGCCGATCCGTACCATGAGGCAGTTGGCCGGATGAGAGCAAATTTCCGGGTCGTCCGTGGCGTACCAGACCATATCGACCGTTTTCATCAGACGCTCCATCATTTTACGGTAATCCCAAACGGATAATCCGCTGTTTTTTAGATCCCAATGCCAGTAGTATTCCGTTGTAAAAACGATATAGCGCTCCATCTGGCCGTCCTCGAAGGCTGTCCGAATCATCTTGGAACCGAGGCCTAGGGAGCGGTACTCGTCTGCTACTTCTACGGCCCCTAGCTCAATTAAATCAAGCATATGCCCTTGGGACCAGCGCTCCATCTCATCGGGATAATGGAAGGTGACATAGCCGACGATGGTCGTATCCTCACGGGCCAGGATAATACGCCCTTCGGGAAGACCGGCGATTTCCACCAGCGCTGCGTGTTGATCGTCCGGTTTGCGAAACGCATCCAGATCCTTATGCATCCGCAAGCTCTTTAGGTGAGAAGGAGTAACCGGGCCTTCTATGACAATTTCATGATTATGGTGGGGCAGGGTATGGCGGATATAAGTTTTTCGGTGTTCCATGATTGCCGCCTCCTTTGCTCGTTCCCCTCACTTATAACAGAAAAATGAAAATTTGAAAAGTATAGCCTGTGTACAAAAACGTATGATATAATGATTTCCGACATAAAATTTTCACATTTGTAGCTTGTTTGTGTGATTATTATCTCTTGAAGACATGGAGTGTGGATTATCGAGATTGGAACGGATGCCTGTCTGCACATCGCGCTCAAAATAGGTTTCACCTTACACCACTATGTATCCGTTTTCATGATTTTTGATCTAGTACAACGGTTGTTACAAAGATGAAGGAGGATGAAACGATGAGTCAACTGCAAGGGGAAGTTATTTCGGCGGGAGCTCCGTCGTCCAACATGAACAACTATGAAGAAGCCTATGAAAATTTTAACTGGAACGACGTAGAAAAGCAGTTTTCTTGGTATGTTACGGGACGGGTGAATTTGGCCTATGAGGCGATCGATCGGCATGTCGATGCTGGCAAGGGGGATCGTGTAGCCCTTCGATTTAGCGATGCGGTACGCGACGAGTCTTATACTTTTGAAGATATGCAGCAATTGACGGGCCGCTTCGCCAATGTGCTACGTAAGTACGGGATTTCCAAAGGGGATCGCGTTTTTGTGTTTATGCCGCGGACACCGGAGCTTTATGTGAGCGTGCTCGGGACGATTAAAGTCGGGGCAGTGGTCGGACCATTGTTCGAAGCGTTTATGGAAACAGCCGTAAAGGATAGGCTCGAAGATAGCGGAGCGGTTGCGCTTGTGACCACCCCATCGCTGCTGACTAGAGTAAGACGCGAGGAGCTGCCGGCGCTCCGAACGATATTTGTAGTCGGGGAAGAGATTCCGGATGAGGCTGGAATCGTTGATCTTAAGCAGGAAATGGATAAGGCTTCGCCAGAAGCCGAAATTGAATGGGTGAATCGGGAGGACGGACTCATCCTGCATTATACCTCCGGTTCAACCGGCAAGCCGAAAGGCGTGTATCATGTTCATAATGCCATGCTGCAGCACTATCACACCGGTAATGTAGTGTTGGACTTGAAGGAAGACGATGTGTACTGGTGTACAGCAGACCCAGGCTGGGTGACAGGTACATCTTACGGAATATTCGCCCCTTGGCTGCATGGGGTTACCAATGTGGTACGCGGGGGACGTTTTAGTCCGGCGGATTGGTATCAGACGATTGAAAAAAATAAAGTAACGATTTGGTATAGCGCACCGACCGCTTTCCGGATGCTGATGGGAGCGGGGCAGGATATGATCCAGCAGTATGATTTGTCCTCGCTCCGGCATATCTTGTCCGTTGGCGAGCCGCTGAATCCGGAAGTCGTGCGTTGGGGAATGAAGGTGTTTAACCACCGGATTCACGATACGTGGTGGATGACGGAAACGGGCGGACAATTGATTTGCAACTACCCATCCATGCCGATCAAGCCCGGCTCTATGGGTAAGCCTGTTCCAGGCATTGAGGCCGCTGTCATTGACGATAACGGAAAAGTCCTGCCGCCTTATCGGATGGGCAATTTGGCGGTTAAGACGCCGTGGCCGTCGATGATGCGGCTGATCTGGAACAATGCTCCGAAATACGAAGAATATTTCCGCATTCCGGGCTGGTATATTTCCGGCGATACTGCTTACGTTGATGAAGACGGGTACTTCTGGTTCCAGGGACGGATCGACGATGTCATTAACTCCTCCGGCGAGCGCATTGGGCCTTTCGAGGTAGAGAGCAAGCTCGTAGAGCATCCAGCTGTCGCAGAAGCTGGCGTCATTGGCAAACCTGATCCGGTTCGCGGAGAAATTATCAAAGCCTTCATCTCCCTGCGGGAAGGCTTCGCTCCATCTGAGGAACTTAAGGCGGAGATCGCGAAGTTCGTGAAGGAAGGGTTGTCCGCTCACGCGGCACCTAGGGAAATCGAGTTTAAGGATAAGCTGCCAAAGACACGTTCCGGTAAAATCATGCGCCGCGTACTGAAAGCTTGGGAACTTAACCTCCCAACAGGGGATTTGTCTACGATTGAGGACTGATATATCTTTATTTCATTAAGAGGGGGCTCGTTCTCCTCTTTTTTGTTTTGCCTTTTTGGCCGAGTACGTTCAGAATAGAACGGCCGTTGTTGCGCATGTGAAATTGCATGTTGGTGAAGCTCATAAAAACAAGAAGGGGTGTATGTTCGGAAACGAACTTACACCCCTTGCTAACAATATTCTATTTTTTATACTCCGCCGGACTAGACGCTTCGGATTCTCCAAGCTCATTGACTGCGGTAATTTTTACCCATACATTGCTTGAGTCAGTTTTGAATGAATAATGGGTATCCCCGGTGGAACCAACTTTTGAGTAGGTGCCGCCTTCGGCATCGGAGACGTAGACGTTATAGCTTGTGACAAGGTCCAGAGCGTCGTTGCCGCTCCAGTTCACCGTAATCTCACTGTCCCCCTTCTTGACGCTTACCTGGCCTGGAGGCGCCGGAAGAGTGCCTGTTGTGCCGTGATCTCCTTGAGTATCGCCGGTACCTATGTTTTTTTGATCGCCTTCCGAACCGTTCGTACCATCCGGCTGTACTGTTCCGCCATGTCCTACAATGGCGCTAGGAGCGGATTCTTTTCCGCTTACATCGACCGCTGTAACATAGTAGGAGGCGCTGCTGGAAGCGCCGGAATCAGTAATCGAAGTAGACTCTCCGGTGAGCGCAGCTTTACCTGTATATTGGTATTTGGTTCCGTCAACGGAGCGATAGAGGCGATAGCCAACCACATCTTTTTCACTGTTCTTATGGAACGAGACCGTAACAGAACTGCCGCCCGACGAGATGCTGACGCTGGTAGGGGCAGATGGCGCCTTGCCGTCATCAACACGCGGATCCGGCTTATATGGAGCATCCTCACCCGCATCTTTTGGCAAATAGTAGCTTAGTGAATTACGTTCACCCCTCATGGAGGCAAAAGCCTTCTCCAATTCCTTAACGAGCTCTGCGATTGGTTTCTCGCGGCGAACAACGACTTTCTCCTTCAACATATCCGATGGTGTGGACTCATTAGGAACATAATTGACGCCGTTGTAGGTTACATACTTGGCGCGAATCAACACATCGTCAGGTTTGGTAGGTACGAATTTGGCGTTGAAAATATCGGTGACTAAGTTGCCAGCTTGGTACGTCAATGAAGTTGGCAGTTTTCCACTATATCCGGAAACTGTCTTCGTGACGATGCCGTTCGGTTTAGTGAATTGTTTTGTGACAAACAGATCTTTTTCATTTTCGGTAACCTCGTTCATCACAAGAGCCCATATTTTACGAGCACGCTTCTTCCCTTCATCCGAAAGTGTGTTGACTGGCTCTTTATAACCGATCCATACGCCAAGCGTCACGTCCGGTGAATACCCCATAAACCACACGTCCGCATAGTTTTGCGTTGTACCTGTTTTGCCAACGACAGGGATCTTTCCGTAATTTCTGAAATCCTTCTTAATCGATTTGCCTGTCCCGTCCTTAATGACAGTGCGCAGCATATCGGTCATTAAATACGCCGTTTGCTCGGAGAAGACGCGTTGCGGCTCTGCCTTATGCTTGTAAACGGCTTTACCTTTCGAGTCCACGATTTTCTCGATCATATAGGCGTCGTTAAATTCCCCGCCATTTGCAATCGAGCTGTATGCATTGGTGAGCTCTTCCACGGTCACCCCGTACTTGAGCCCGCCGAGCACACCGGTTTGTGCGGTGTAATCTTCGTCTTCAATCGTAGTAATTCCAAGTTTTTTGGTGAAGTCCCAAGCCTTATTGATTCCGATAATTTGATTGAACACCTTAAGCGCCGGGATATTGCGGGACTCGTTAAGCGCCGTACGAGCAGTTACCAGGCCTTTATATCCGCCGCTGGAGTTGACCGGGATATGGTATCCCTTCTGATAATCTCGCAAAATAATCGGCGAATCGTCGATGATGCTAGCAGGCTGAATCAGCCCTTCTTCAATCGCCGGCAAATACGCTGCGATCGGCTTCATCGTGGAACCTGGCTGCCGCTTCATTTGCGTCGCATAGTTCATCTGTTCCGTGTAGAAATCACGGCCTTCGATCATGCCCAGAATCGCGCCGGTCCGATTATCGATCATCATAGACGCAACCTGCTCAAGCCCCTTCGTTTTGCTGTAAGGCGAGAAATTGTCTTTGTTATTGGATACCTTGTGCATCGAATTGTAGACTTTTTTATCGATCGTCGTAACAACCTGATATCCACCGGTTAGCAATTCCTGCCGCGCTTCCTCAAGGATTTGCGGGTTTTTGGCCAATTCTTCTTTGGTCATTTTCGGATTGTTTAGCTGCGCGATAACCTGTGCCGCCTGGCGTTCCGTTTCCAGCATTAAATAAGGGAAGGTTTCATAGGCTTTTTTTGTTTTTGGAGCAAGCGAACCTTTGATATCAAAGGCTAGGGCCTCATTGTATTGCGCGCTCGTAATTTTGTTCTCCTCGAGCATCCGCTGCAGCACCAAATGCTGGCGTTTGACCGCCCGATTGAATGCATTTTCGTTAAATTCCCCTTTTCCATTAAAGGCGGAATATGAGGAGGGAAGCTGAGGCAAACCGGCTAAATAGGCCGCTTGGGCGATATTTAGATTTTCCAATTTGGTCACGTTGAATATGCCCTTAGCTGCCGCCTTGATGCCATAAACCTGATATCCATTTGATCCGTTTCCAAAAGGTACTTTGTTTAAGTAGGCCGTTATGATTTCTTCCTTGGACAAAAATCGTTCCAGGCGAAGGGCGAGCAGCATCTCTTTAACCTTGCGGTCATCCGTTCGGTCCAGATTTAGGAAAACGCGCCGAGCAAGCTGCTGGGTCAACGTGCTGCCGCCCGTTTGGACTTCCTCGTGAAGCAGTCGCTGCTTCACCGCACGCAGTGTACCTTTAAAATCAATTCCGATATGTTCCTTGAAATGATTGTCCTCGATTGCGATAACCGCATCGATTACTGATGAGGGTATTTCCTTATAAGTGACGGGGCGTCGGTCTTCTTCCGAGCGAAGCTGCCCAATCGGTGTGCCATCCCGGAAATAGGCGAATCCTGTCATCTCATTATGATTGATTTTCGCTTCAATATCGGCACGTGATCGCACCGGATCGTCTTTGACGATAGAGGATACGTATCCAAATACGGCGCCTCCTGCAAAAAGAACTCCGACGAAACCGATCAGAACGAGCCAGCCCAGTGTTTTCCAGACCCAGCGGCTCTTTTTCCGCTTGTTGGCCGGCTTGTTGCTCCGGGATTTGCGCCCTTCCTTGCCGGAGTTTTTGTCGTTCTCATGAACCATGCATTATCCTCCTTTTAACAGCAACATTATAGCATAAAAAAGGGAATTTGAATGTTTTTTCAGCTTTTTTCGACCTAATACGCGGCGAGGAAGCTGTCGGAATTTTTGTTTGAAGAGCCTCCTTAGGTTCACCGGGGTTTGACTTATAAAATACTTCTGTGATATAAAATATCATAAATGCATATCGACAAAGGCTTAGAGAGACCAAGTAGAGGCGGAATCCCGTCGCTCAGAGAATCGGTGGACGCTGCGAACCGAATGGGCGGATCCTCTTTGAATTACCGTCTGGAGCCGTCCGGGGGAACGCGTAAGTTTCGTCAGTAGTCCGGCACCGGGATGACCGTTATGGAAATGAAGTGAAAACCGTTTTTTAGTTAGCTTTGTGTGATTTTTATGTTTAAATGATTGTAGCACAAATCTAACAGCGGTTTTAATTAGGGTGGTAACGCGAGCAGCTCCTTCTCGTCCCTTGGGATGAGAAGGAGCTTTTTTGCGTTCTGTTTCATAGCTCGGAAGTCGATTGACAAATCCAAATTGAATTAAGGAGGATGTACACCATGAAATGGGAAGAATTAACGGTTCAGCAGCAGGAAGAAGTGGATCGCCAACTGAAAATCATCTCCCGGGGAGTTGTTGAGATTGTACCGGAGGATGAATTAAAGCAGAAGGTGATGAAATCGGTCGTGACCGGCAAACCTCTTAAGGTGAAGCTGGGGCTCGATCCGTCTGCGCCTGACATTCATGTGGGTCACACGGTAGTTATGCAGAAACTGCGTCAGTTTCAAGAGCTAGGTCATCAGGTAAAACTGATCATCGGCGACTTTACGGGACGGATTGGTGATCCGACCGGCAAATCGGAAACTCGCAAACAATTGACAGAAGAAGACGTGCAGCGGAACGCTGAAACGTACCGTCAGCAAATCTTTAAAATACTTGATTCAGAAAAAACACATGTGCATTTCAATTCCGAGTGGCTTGCGCCGATGACTTTTGCCGATGTTGTGAAGCTTTCTGCAAAAGTAACTGTAGCTCGTATGCTTGAACGGGACGATTTCACCAAACGTTATCAGAGTGGGCAGCCGATCAGCATTCATGAGTTTTTCTATCCATTGATGCAAGGGATGGATTCCGTGGCGCTGGAAAGCGATATTGAGCTCGGAGGAACCGACCAGAAGTTCAATTTGCTTATGGGCAGAACGCTGCAAAAAGAATATGGTGTGGACACTCAGGTTGCCATCATGACCCCAATTATTGAAGGGCTGGACGGCGTGCAAAAAATGAGTAAAAGCCTTGGCAACTACATCGGTATTGATGAGGCGCCCAACGAAATCTACGGCAAGGCGATGTCCGTACCGGATGAGCTGATGATGAAATACTATGAGCTCGTCACCGACTTGTCGAACGAGGAACTGGAAGCTCTTACGGAGGGTCTAAAAGCAGGTACTGTACATCCACGTGATGCTAAGATGAAGCTGGCCTACACCCTTGTTCGGATGTACCACGGATCTGAAGCAGCGGATGCGGCGCAGGAGCATTTCGTGACCGTATTCCAGCAGCGGGCGCTGCCAGAGGATATTGAGGAGAAAGAGATCCCTGTTGCCGAGTTGGAAGATGGGCGGAAGATTCGGGTGATCAAACTTCTGACCATACTTGGCTTTGCGTCTTCAAATGGAGAAGCAAAACGCAGTATTCAACAGGGAGCTGTTAAACTAAATGAAGAGAAGCTGACGGATCCGAACGCTGAAGTAGAACTGGCCGGTGGTGAAATTATTCAGGTGGGTAAACGTAAATTCGCTAAGCTCTCGATCAAATAATGCTAAAAGAAAAACGGCCCGAGTCGATATCGACTTGGGCCGTTTGTTTGTGAATATTAGCGGTTGTAGAACTCGACGATTTGCTTTTCGTCGATGTCTTGCGACAGCTCCGAACGTTCAGGCAAGCGAATCAGTTTGCCTTCAAGAGCAGTGTCGTTGAATTCCAGGTAAGCTGGAAGATGTGTACGGTTTTCCAAAGCTTCTTTAACAGAGGAAAGGCCGCGGCTTCTTTCACGCAGGCTGATTACATCGCCAAGGCTTACGAGATAAGAAGGGATGTTCACTTTTTTACCGTTAACGATCACGTGACCGTGGGATACCAACTGACGTGCGCCTGCACGGGAGTTAGCGAAGCCCAGACGGTATACGAGGTTGTCCAAACGAGTTTCAAGCATGAACATGAAGTTTTCGCCGGCGATACCAGGCAATTTTTGCGCTTTTTCAAACAAAGTGCGGAATTGCTTTTCACCCAAGCCGTACATATGACGCAGTTTTTGTTTTTCCATGAGCTGCATGCCATAGTTGCTTACTTTTCTCCGTTGGTTAGGACCATGTTGTCCAGGAGGAAAAGGGCGTTTCAAATCTTTGCCTGTACCGCTAAGGGAAATGCCCAGACGGCGGCTGAGTTTAAATTTAGGACCAGTGTAACGTGCCATTGTATAGGTAGACTCCTTTGTTTTTAAAATTTCGGTGTAGGGTTCTACTTGCGCGGGTTTTGTTTAATGAGCGAAGGATAGATAAGAAAAATACGCTCACTGACAAGAAAGTTCAGCCGCTGTCCTGTCAGCAACAAAAACCGAGAGGGTGCTCGCATGCGTTACGCCCTAATAAAGACTCTATCCAGTCTTTTTCAACAATATATATTATATGAACACTAGGCCTATTGTCAACAAGAGCTTTTGTTTAAAAAAGGAATAATTTGTCGATAGGGCTTTTGTCCTAAAAAAATAGTTCTAAGTGAAGAATTTTTAATGCAAATCAATTTGGAAGATAGTAAAATAAATATAGCATACAGAAGTTCATGAGAACATAACGTCAATAGTGTTTAGATGGCTGGCCTGCAGATCATACCTACACACTCGAACATCGCCGCTTTGTGAGGAGCATGCGGTAAAAGGAGCCTTTAAATGATAAACCAATCCCGGGGGCACCCGACGATGAAGATGAATAATGCTTCTACCCAGCCACTGTTCGAAGATTGGGACATGTATGCGAAGTGGTTGCGTCAGCTTGATATTACAGTCTATGACTATCCTTATATGGAATCGATTATTTTGAATGGCTACGTTGAGTGGTTAAGCCAAATAACGGAACTGCCGGAGCTAAGCGAGGCACGATTTTTCGTAGCAAATCATCAAGGGGAATTGATCGCTACCGACCCGAATGAACCAAATGAAATGCCGGAGGTAGGGGAGTCAGAGCTTCTTGTTGAGACGGTATTGAATTGTATTCTTCGGCTGGATGCGATAGCCATTCCGTTCCCGGGAGGCAGTTATGTGGCTGTTCCTGTCTTTACGCGAACCAAGGGTGAATTGTTTGCCGTTCTAGGCTGTCGTATTCAGGGCTGCGACCATAAAGCGGCTTTGCTTTTGATGAGAACGACAATACTGCATTTTCGGACATGCTTTTATAAAAATTATGAGTCCATCTTTATTTCTGACTTGCTGCTGCTGCAGCAGCAGGCTAAACGTGAAGAACACCGGCGATCGATGCTGTTTGAGGTGGTGCAGAAGCTGCACGATAAGATTGATGTCGATTCCGTTTTGACAGAAATCTTTGAGCTTGTTTCTGGGATGTACCCTGCTGCCAAGCTGGAGCTTCTCATGTCTCAGGATCATTTAAGCCGGGACCCTCGCGTCAAATCTCTGCATCTGCAGGGAAACGAAGAGCATATTTGTGTCAGGGCGTTCATGGAGGATCGCGTGCTGCATAGAGTGCAGCCGGATATGGAAGGTGAAGCGTATCTGGAGCTCGCGGCTCCGTTAAGCGGCAAGCAAGGAGTTTATGGTATTTTCCATTTCGTCATTTTACGCGATCTGATCGATGATGTCGATTTTCAATTGATTGGCATGCTGGCAGATACCGCGGGAACAGCGTTTGAGAACGCCAAACTTTATGAGCAGTCCAACCTGCTGATCAGCGAACTGCGATTAATTAACGAATTGGCCAAGAGACTGAATCAAAGCCTTAGACTGAAGGATGTATTCCAATTTGCTACCGAGGAGCTGCTTTCGATCTTCAAGGCAGAATATTGCAGCATCTCTCAAATAAACAAAGAGAGCGATAGCTTTGAAATCATGTCTTGTAATGTTCCAGGGCTGTCTAAGGAAACATTTCCGAAGGACTACGGATTTAGCGGGCTTGTGTATTCTACTAAAGAGCCGATGATTTTGTCAGATTACAAGGCGCATGGGAAGGTACCTTCCCGGTTGATGGATGATACCAACTCACGCTCTCTTATCGCCGCTCCTTTAATCGTTCGGGGAGAAGTGAACGGCGCTATCATGCTTACACACCGACAGATACGGTTTTTCTCGTACGAGAATTACAAATTGCTTCAGGTACTTGCTTCACATATAGGCCTGGCAATTGCCAACGCATCCTTGCACGCTGAGGTCCGAAGAATGGCTAACAGAGATATGCTGACAGGACTTTATGCCCGTCATTATGTAGATGATGCGATTCAGGAATTTCAGAAGAAGGACGTAAATGGCTCCTTAATTATCGTAGATATTGATCTATTTAAGCAGGTTAACGATACCTATGGTCATCAAACAGGGGATAAAATATTGAAACAGGTCTGTGCGATTGTGAGAAGCTCCATTCGTAAAACGGACATCGCCGCTAGGTGGGGGGGCGAAGAGCTTGCGGTATATCTTCCGGGAGCTGATGCCGACAACGCCTATCAAATTGCAGAGACAATTCGCCTTCGGGTTGCCATGGATACGGACCCAACGGTTACGGTCTCGTGCGGAATTGCAGATTGGGTTCTGGGAGACGATAAGGTCAGCGTCGAGACTTTGTTTTATGAGGCGGATATGGCTTTGTATAAGGCAAAAAACAATGGCCGCAATCAGACGCAAATCGCTGAGAGATGTAAAAGAACATGAGTCCGCTTTTGGACCAGTTAATAAATGTTTGCTAGGAGTGTTTCACTGCCATGTATTTGGCTCGGAGACGCTCCTTTTTGTTTGACGAATAGTTTGCAGGTAACGGAGGTAGGCTACCACTAACGAACTCTTAATAAGTAGCGTTCCTGATACGATTTCATGACGTTAGGCAAGGAGCGGAACTGAATGAACAAGCTGACTTTCAGTTATCAAAAAGCGGTTATAGGGCTATTCGTTTTCATGATCATGATAGCTGTTTCTGCCTGCGGCTTAAGGGAGGAGAAGACTCCCGAGCAATGGTTTAACTTCACCTGGTCCGGGCTTGCAGGGTGCGATTCTTTATCCTTTCAAGGGCTAGCAGCGCTGCAGCGAGGAGATGAGGCTGCTAAGAAGGAAAATATCAGCTATACTGGGCGATTAAACAATCACCGGGAGTTAAGCATACAGACTGTTATACCCCAGAATCCTTCTTCAGGTCGTGTTCGGACCGCTGAGGCGGGGGCCTTTTCCAAATCGAAATTCAAGCTCAGGTGGGAAAGAGGAGGCTGGAGGCTTCAATCAAACGAAAACGATATGATGGTTCGTGGGCTGACGCGGCTTAATCCGCTCCATCAGCTCGAAGAGATCAAAGGTACTTCCAAGACGATTACTGCAGAAAGCGGGGCCGCTCGTGGTACAAAGGTGCTGAGGATTGTGCTTAATCCTAGTGAGGCTACCTTGCGGATGAAAGATCGTCTTCTGGAGGAAATGAGCAGCTTAGGATTCGGGCTGGAGAACAAGCTGCAAAAGGTAGATGCGAGCCGTCAAGATATTGTAGAAAAGGAACTTAACACACTTTGGACTTCAGGAAATGCTAAACTGCAGAAGATGCTGGAGCAAATGAATGCGAATGTGGTCTATCATTTGACGATTGATCGAAAAACAGGGCTTCCTGCTAGATTAACCTCAGAAACGACCGTTGACTATGTAACTT
This sequence comes from Paenibacillus puldeungensis, assembly GCF_042678945.1. Taxonomy (NCBI): domain Bacteria; kingdom Bacillati; phylum Bacillota; class Bacilli; order Caryophanales; family Paenibacillaceae; genus Paenibacillus; species Paenibacillus puldeungensis. The sequence continues at coordinate 142,586 of NZ_JBHTLM010000004.1, forward strand.
TTCAAGGAGCCTCTAAGCATGAGGTGTTGTACACTGACACGCGGTTTGATGGATACCGTTAACCTCCTATGTCAGGCTGACTTCCCGGGCCCATCGTGATACAATAGAAAAAGAATTAACCATTGTTCAACACGCGGGTTCTTCGAGATCGGATTAGGTTTCCGTCAATGAAGAGAGCCCGCTCATTTTTGAGGAGGCGTTAAGTCAAGATGCGAGATCCTAGAATTCAAAAGCTGGCGGAAAACCTTGTAGGTTACTCCGTCGATGTACAGCCTGGAGAGAACGTGCTGGTTGAAATGATTGGCGACGAACGCGATTTGCTCAAGGCGGTTGTCGAAGAAGTAGGCAAAAAGGGCGGAAACGCTTTTGTGGAGCTTACCGATAAGGCCGTGCAACGTTCTATTCTGAAATATGCAACCCCGGAAGGTATCAAAACCTGGGCTGAATACGATTTGAAACGAATGGAAATGATGGATTGCTACATCGGCATTCGGGCAGGATCTAATGTTAACGATCTGTCTGATGTACCTGAGGAGAAGATGAAGCTGTATAATGCACTGTATTCCCATCCGGTACATAGTGAGCAACGGGTTAAAAGAACGAAATGGGTTGTACTTCGTTATCCAAACCCAAGCATGGCGCAGCTTGCCAACGTCAGCACCGAGGCTTTCGAAGATTTTTACTTCGATGTATGCAACCTTGATTACGCTAAGATGGACCGTGCGCAAGATGCTTTGGCCGATCTGATGAAACGTACGGACAAAGTCCGGATTGCTGGGCCAGGAACCGATTTGACCTTCTCCATCAAAAATATCGGTGCAGAGAAATGCTCCGGGCAGAAAAATATTCCGGATGGTGAAGTATACAGCGCTCCTGTACGCGACTCCGTTAACGGTACGATCAGCTACAATGCAGCTACGCTATACAATGGCGTTACCTTTGAGAACATCAAGTTCCGTTTTGAAAACGGCAAAATTGTAGAAGCTACAAGTAACGATACCAAACGCTTGAATGATATTCTGGATTCCGACGAAGGCGCAAGATATATCGGTGAATTTGCGATTGGCTTCAATCCGTTTATTTTGCACCCGATGAAGGACATTTTGTTTGATGAGAAGATCGCAGGCAGCCTGCATTTTACCCCAGGTCAAGCTTACGAAGATACAGACAACGGAAACCGTTCTTCCATTCACTGGGATTTGGTTTTGATTCAACGTCCTGATTACGGCGGTGGGGAAATTTATTTTGACGATGTGTTGATCCGTAAAGACGGCATATTTGTCCTGCCGGAGCTTGAACCGTTAAATCCAGAAAACCTGAAATAATCACAAAATTTCTTGCTTGGAAAACGGATTCAAGGTATAGTAAAGGTATGTTATTCCAAAGTTAATCACGGAGGGATTCTTATGGCCACGAACAATGAAGCGGTAGTTGAAATTGCCCAAACCGCTGGCAAATTCACTTCTTCCATTGTGCTTCAAGCTGACAACAAGTACATCGATGTAAAAAGTATTCTCGGCCTTTTCACCACACTCGTGAACACGAAAAGCTATGAGCTTCATGTTCATGGACCGGATGCGGATGAAGCTAAAAAAGCGGTTACCGAGGTATTTGCAAAATACGGTCTTGACGTGAAAGTCGTTGCTGAATAATTACATCGGAAGACACTCCTACCTGCATAGGTAGGGGTGTTTTTTAACGTTATAGGGCCTTTTCCAAATATGCCCTCGGGTTGCGGGTTAATTTGCCGGGGTTCTTGTATTGGCTCTCAATTTCGTCTAATATTAAGAATAGAGTAGTTGTGTGACGATATTGGACGTAGGGGGGAAGAAGCATGACTTCATCTGAATTGCAGGAACAACTGAACCTTAAAGCACTTAATCTTCTGAAAGAAGATGCAGATAAAATAGAAAAGCTGATCGAAGTACAGATGGAGAACCTGGCCACACGGTATTGCCCTCTCTATGAGGAAGTTCTGGACACCCAAATGTACGGTTTTTCCAGACAAGTGGATTATGCCGTTCGGATCGGTTTAATTGAGGAACTGGTAGGTAAACAAATTTTGAGCAGACTTGAACGGAATCTGGCATCGCTCTACGAGGCCATGAACAATAGAGAGTAAGGGTCTGATACAAAAAAGGGTGTAAGCTAAGGAAACGAATGCTTCGCCTAAGTGAAAAACAAGCGTATGATCTCGGATTATTTTCCGGGTGCATACGCTTGTTTTGTTGTTGGATTGTTGGACGAGTTCGCCCCTTGCTGCTGTTAAGTGTAGAGTTCCTTATACAAGATAGAAGGATGCGCCAAGGATAGCGTATACTGCGATGAGCAGTAGCCCTTCGTACCAGTTCGTCTGGCCATCTTGTGTAATTGATTTGGCTATAAACACGGATACCCCAATGGCGGCAAGTTCGATAACGGTGAATACGATGTCCATCGGACGGCCGAACAAGTGACTGACGAAAATTAGCACAGGAGCCACGAAGAGGGCAATTTGCAGGCTGCTACCGACGGCGATTTCAACCGCTGCACCAATTTTGTTCTTCATGGCCAGCATAATAGCTGCGCTATGCTCAGCGGCATTACCAACGATCGCCACGACGAAGGCACCGACAAATATTTCGCTTAGTCCGAACTTGGCAGTAAACGTATCGAGCGTATGTACAAGCCATTCACTAACGAAAGCAACCATGACCGTGGCGAGTACAAGATAGAGGATCGAACGACCTTTGGACCAAGCGGGAGCGTGCTCATGGGGAAGCTCTTCTTCTCCGTCCTCAGTAATGTCCGCCAAATAATTCTTGTGGGTGATCATCGAGAAGACAAGCCACAGTAAGTAAGCCACGATGAGAATACCTGCTACGACAAGACTTAGCGAGGTTCTGTCTTCTTCATGCAGCACATGAGTTTGCAGGAAGATCGCTGGAACGAACAGGGCAATAATCGCTACAATCATAAGCGACCCGTTCATGCCGGCAAGTGCAACGTTGTACTTTTGCACCTTGAATTTCAAACCGCCGGCGAATAAGCTAAGGCCTAGTACTAGCAGGAGGTTGCCGATGATGGAGCCGGTGATGCTGGCTTTTACCATGTCAAAGAGGCCCTCTTTGACCAGCAAAATCCCGATGATAAGCTCGGCAGCGTTGCCAAAGGTCGCATTGAGAAAGCCACCCAAACGCTGGCCTGCGTAATGTGCTACACTTTCCGTCGATCTGCCGAGAAATCCGGCGACGAATACAACAGCGATGGCCGAAATGAAAAACTGTAGCGTTGCGGGCCAGTGAGCGTAGTGTCCGATTGCACTGAGCACAAAGAAACCGAACATCAAAGCGGGAGTTACATATTTTTTCATAACACACCTCAGTACGATAAATTTGGACAAACCATGTTGAACAATTTAAAATGATTTAACTAACAACGTGAAGTATTATAAACTAAAATTATTATCAAGGTCTACATTTGCTTTAAAACGACTTACCAATTACAATGAAATTAATGAGGTTGAAGGAGGTTTTACCATGACCGAACAACTGCAGTTGGATAATGGGCTCATTCGAATTTCGGACGATGTCGTAGCCAAAATTGCCGGAATGGCAGCCTTGGAAACACCGGGAATTGCAGCCATGTCCGGGGGATTGTCGGAAGGATGGGCTAAACGGTTAAGCGGCAAAAATGTACAAAAGGGCGTAACGGTTGAAGTCGGTCAATTGGAAGCGGCCATTGATCTGCGGATTATCGTACTGTACGAAACGCCAATCCATGAGGTATGCCGGATGCTGCAGCAAAATGTGCGTGAGGCTGTAGAAAGCATGACTGGGCTTAGAGTTGTAGAAGTCAATGTGAAGGTTGAGAGTGTCGCTTTTAAAGATGACGAGATGTAATTACCTTGAAAGACCATTATAGCTGATATAAAAAGAGAGACTACCGGGTTTATCCAGTAGCCTCTCTTTTTTGCGTTTTAAAATTGGCGTCGTCTTTGAGCTTTCATATCAAATGGAGCGGCATCCTTCACGACGATCGATTTGGTGCGTTCCTGCTTGGCCGGAAGCGCCGATTCCCGTGAGATGCTTAGCACGATTCCCATCGCAACCATCATGACGAGAAGAGAAGATCCCCCGGAACTGATAAACGGCAGCGTAACCCCGGTTATAGGTATCGTTCTCGTTACACCGCCAATATTGACGAAGGCCTGAATGGCAATGAGACCCATAATGCCGACTCCGGTTAAAGTCCCAAATGTGCTGGAGCATCTGAGGGAGACCAGCAAACCCCTCCAGATAAAATAAATGTAAAACAGCAGAAAGATAAAAGTACCGATAAAACCGAATTCTTCTCCTATGACAGAAAATATAAAGTCATTGTAGGCATTGGGCAAATAATGGAGCTTCTGAATCCCTTGGCCAAACCCCGTACCGGTCAGTCCGCCATGCCCGATTGCCGTGAGCGATTGAAGCAGGTTGTAGCCGGCATGTTGAGGGTCCTCCCATGGGTTAATGAATGCTTGAATCCGACCCATCTTGTAGTGATTTTCTGCAGTGGTCGTTTCGCTCGGATGAATTTTGTCAATTAATGCGCTGGCACCCATGACGATGCTTGCGCCAAGAATCAATAGAGCGATTGAGCCAAGTATATGCTTCAGATTCGCTCCCCCGGCAAAGATAATGAGACCCGAGGTGGCCACGAGAATCAAACAAGACCCGAGGTCAGGCTGCAACATAATCAAACCGGCCACAAATCCAACAATGACCATAACGGGGATATATCCGGTTCGCAAATCGCGGAATCGCTCGCCCTTTTTGGAGATCAGTGCGGAAAGATATAAAATAGTTGTGATTTTGGCAAGTTCTGTAGGCTGGATGCCAAGCTTACCAATTCTGAACCAGCTGGATGCACCATTGATATCCCCGCCTACAAAAGGAACGATAATAAGCATGATGATGGCAAAAATAAAAACCGGAATAAACAGCTTCTTGAATTTTTGATAAGGAATGTTCATCGTGATGAACATTCCGATTAGGCCGACAACGCCAAAAATGGCTTGCTTCTTAGTAAAATACATAGGGTCATATCCGAAGATTTTATTTACCTGTGAGATGCTGGAGCTGGAGCTGAATACCATGACGATCCCGAAGCCTACCAGCAGCAAAGTGAGGATGAGCAATTGGAAATCGGGCGCCCCGCGTCTTTGTGTCTCTGAGTTGTCTCTCATGGCTTTCTCACTCTATGCCTCAAGAAGTTCCTTAAGCTCAGTTAGTTTATGATTTGCGGTCTTCATCACCATTGCGGGAATTTCGGATTCGTATTCCAAACCATGAGGGAAAGTGGCCCGCCCCATATAGACCGCTTCAATGGCCAAAACCGTGTCTGGACGCTCCAATTTGCCTTCCACAGCACGCGTATTGATACGCAGAAAATAATCATGGTTGTTGTACTCTATTTTGTAATCGTATGTAGCCCGGTAATATTCCCACTGCCAGCGAACAAATCCAACTTTTTCTGCAGATTCGTCCAAATAAGCCAATTCGCTTCTTAAGCCGCTCAAACCGGTATTGTCCACGATCATGTACAGAAATGCCCCCTTCAATATGACTTATAACTACTATCATTCTCTTTCCCATGATATTATGTTTCCATCACTTGTGCAAGCATGGGAAACCCTTTCAAAAGAGGACGATTTCTCTACTTGGCATGATATACTTCTGCACTTTTCTGTTACAATAATAGAAATTGAATCAATTTCCTCCGGGCGGAAGAAAGCGGCTTAAATGCCCAGGATGCGAAAAAGGAGCTGGAGACAATGGAACAGGAAATTTTGCGCGCGTTGTTTCCATTAATGGTGGAACGGCGGCGGCATCTTCACCGTCATCCGGAGCTTTCCTTTAAGGAGAAGGCAACTTCTGCTTTCGTAGCAGAGGTGCTGCAGAGGCTTGGCGTGGAGGTCTCTACGAATGTCGGAGGATTTGGACTAGTCGGAAACATTCGGGGTAGCTTGCCAGGTAAAACTGTAGCGTTGCGGGCTGATATGGATGCTCTACCGATCCATGATGAGAAAATCTGCGAATATGCCTCGCAAACCCCGGGCGTCATGCATGCCTGTGGCCATGATGGGCATACGGCCACGCTGCTTGCCGTTGCCGAGTATTTTTGCAAGATGAAGGATCAGTTGCGCGGACAAATTCGGCTGATTTTTCAGCCGGCCGAGGAAACCTACCCCGGCGGAGCAGCCTCGATGATCGAGCAGGGAGTGCTGGACGGAGTTGACGCGATTTATGGCGTGCACCTCTGGACGCCTATCACTGTAGGTACGGTGGCAAGCGCTCCAGGGCCGCTGATGGCCTCGACGGATGAGTTTTTCATCGATATCCAGGGTAGAGGGGGGCATGGCGGTATGCCGCATAAAACCATCGATAGTGTGGTAGCGGCTTCGGCACTTGTCATGCAATTGCAGAGCATCGTCAGCCGCTCTATCGATCCCCTTGATCCTGCCGTGGTTACGATTGGTTCCATCCAGGGCGGTACGGCCCAGAATGTTATTGCAGACCGCTGCCGCTTATCGGGGACCGCTCGCTGTTTTCGTGAGGATACGCGCGAAATGATCCGCAGCCGGATTTATGATTTAGCGGAGGGAACGGCAAAAGGGTATGGTGCGGAAGCAAGCATCACTTATATGATGGGATACCCGAGCACCATCAACGATGAGCATGAATTTGATCGGTTTTTTAGGGTGGCTCCCAGCGTATTTGGAGTGAAGGCCGAGATATCCCCGAAAATTATGCCGGCCGAGGATTTCTCATATTATTTGCAGCGGGTTCCAGGATGCTTCATGCTAGTTGGCGCAGGAAATTCTGAGAAAAGCGCGGACCGCCCGCATCATCATCCTAAATTTGATATTGATGAGGATGCTATGCTTTATGCTGCGGGACTCCTGATTACAATGGCCGAGTCGTATATGGAGGAGCACGCATAATTAAATCCCGATTTTGGAATTCTATTTCCGAAGGAGGGATTCTAATGAAAAAAGTTAGTGAAATTATGACCAATGATGTTGTAACCGTGACGCCTCAAGACAACGTTTATGAGGTTGCTGTCAAAATGAAAGAGAACGATACCGGTTTTATTCCGGTTGTTGAAAATGGCGATAAGCTGATTGGCGTAATCACCGACCGGGACTTAGTGATCCGATGCATTGCCGAGAAACACCCTGGTTCCACCGCTATCGATACTGTAATGACCAAAGGTATCAAGACCGCTTCCCGCGAGATGTCAGTGGACGAAGCGGCAGAACTGATGGCTGAACAGCAAATTCGGCGGTTACCGGTAACTGAGGGCGACCGGCTCATTGGGATCGTGTCGATTGGGGATATGGCGGTACGAAATATTTTTGCAGACAATGCTGGGGAGGCCCTGTCGCAAATTTCGGAGCAGGTACATTAAATTAGCCTGAGCAAAAGGGTGGGAACCTGGGGGAGAAGTTCGCGGCAGCTGCGGCGAGCTTCTCCTTTTTAAGATGTAACGTGCCGAGAAGCACGCATTACCCAGCTAATCGCGTTAATTTAAAATTTTGGAGGGAGGGCAAATCCATTGAATGAAGCAGGAGCGTGTATCATTCAGCGTGATTTTACCGTTTTGGTAGAAAAAGAGCACCCCGGATTTGAAGCTGCACGCGAGCAGTTAACCGGGTTCGCCGAACTGGTTAAAAGCCCAGCCTTTTATCATACATATCGGATTACCCCACTGAGTTTGTGGAATGCTGCAGCTGGTGGGATGGATGCAGATGCCATTATCAATCGACTTGCAGCGATGTCTCGTTGGGAGATTCCCGGGGGAGTTGTCGAAGGCATCCGTAAGTGGGTGTCGAGATACGGGATACTTAGATTGTACCCGGCATCAGAAGCCGAACAGCTTGAGCTTGAATATGTAGGCGCGGAAAATGGCTTGCTTAAGGAGCTTGCTGGCCAAATTGACTTTCCCGACGACAGGATGGAGCTGCTTGATGAGCGTCATATGAGGCTTACGGCAAGTTACCGGGGAATATTAAAGCGGGAGCTGGTCCGCCTCGGGTACCCGGTTATTGACGAAGCTGGTTATCATAGCGGCGAGTCACTTAGCTTTACACTTCGAGATGTTTTGCCCAACGGGCGGAAATTTCAATTGCGAGCCTATCAAACGTCGGCGGTTGAAGCTTTTGAAGGAAAGCGAGGAAACGGCGGCAGTGGGGTAGTTGTCCTGCCTTGCGGCGCGGGAAAAACCGTGGTCGGTCTAGCCGCGATGGAGCGTCTTCAGTGCGAGACATTGATTCTTACTTCCAATGTAACCTCAGTTCGCCAATGGATTTCCGAAATTTCAGCTAAAACGACGTTACCCGCGGAATCGGTGGGCGAGTATTCCGGAGAAAGGAAGCAGGTAAAGCCGGTGACGGTTTCAACATATCAAATATTAACCCACCGAGGCCGAAAAGATGATGGATTTAAACATATGTCCTTGTTTAACGAGCGGGATTGGGGGCTCATTATTTACGATGAGGTTCATCTGCTTCCTGCACCGATTTTTCGGGCAACCGCAGATATCCAGGCGACCCGGCGGCTAGGGCTGACAGCGACGCTTATTCGCGAGGACGGCTGCGAGCGGGATGTATTCTCCCTTATCGGTCCGAAAAGCTATGAAATTCCCTGGCGGGATTTGGAAACCGATGGTTTTATCGCCAAAGTGGATTGTCAGGAAATTCGAGTAACGATGCCGGAGCTTTATCAGCAGAAATATACCGAAGCCGAAGGGAGAGAGAAGTTTCGGATTGCTGCGGAAAACCCGCACAAGAACCTAGTTGTACGCGAGCTTCTCAAACGTCACAAGGACCGCCAGGTGCTGGTTATCGGGCAATATTTAGGGCAATTGAACAGCATTGCATCCGACATCGGTATCCCGCTCATTACTGGAAGCATGGCTCAATCGGAACGGGGAAAGCTGTTTCAGGCGTTTCGCAAGGGAGAGTTGCAGGTTCTGGCCGTATCGAAGGTGGCCAACTTTGCCGTGGATTTGCCTGATGCCTCAGTGGCGATCCAAATATCGGGAAGCTATGGATCGAGGCAGGAGGAAGCCCAGCGGCTAGGGAGAATTCTACGTCCGAAGGCGGACGGTAGTTCCGCTTATTTCTACACGCTGGTATCGGAGAATACACGAGAGCAGGAATTTGCGCTGCGAAGGCAGTTATTTCTTCTTGAGCAGGGTTATGAATATGCAGTGCAGCGTGAGCGGGAGGTGTTTGAAGCATGAAGGTCAGCAAAGCTCAAAGCGAATTGGATGTCCACACAAGCGATGAATTGCTTAGGGAGAAGTTCCCGCTGCCGGAAACGGCTCATGCAGTGCTACTGCAGCTGTATCGTAAGTTTGCCGGCCAGCCATTCAAGCTGGAGGCTATCCGTTCCGCAGCTAGAGACGGATGGTCTGGTGCCGAGCTGCGTGCTGCTCTTCCGAGCCTGCTGCGCCAAGGAGATGTTAAAGCGGTTAAGAAAGCCTGGGGCGAAAAGCTCTTTTATATTCCATTGAATCGAATTTTACAGCTGCAGCAATCATGGGGATACTCTTCCCTAAATCCATGGCAGCCCAAGCAAGTGATGTCTGGTCAAGAGTCGAAAGCGGGACTAGCAGTCGATCTGTTCAGGGCTATTACCTGGATCGCCGAAAACGGACTGCGAATAACGGCCAAAGGGACGATTCACCAGAAAGAGCAAGGCAAGCTGGAGAGCCGAATTGAATTAAGTGAGCATGACGTAATCGGCCTTCAATTGAACTATCCGCACCAGGATGTTTATTCACCTCAACTAGCCGTGATCCTCGATCTTTTAATGGGACTTGATCTGATCGACAAGGATAGGGCTTTTTGGCGGCTGAATCACTTCTCTCTAAAGGGCTGGCTTAACTTGGACATTCAAACGATGAATATGGTTTTGCTGCGGCAAATTTTGCAGCGCTATGTTCCCTCGGAGGCTGGTCTCCAGCATGTTGCGCTGCGTTTGGCCACACCTGACTTAGAGAAGGATACCTGGTACTCACGCAGGGAACTGCTGAATTCGTTGACGAAGCTCGGATACTTTAATTCTGGGTATGCCGAGGAACGTAAAGATTGGATCAATGCCTGGTTACAAGCTATGGCGGGCTTTGGGTGGATGGAGCTTGGCGAGAATCAGGAGGGAGAAGCGGTATTTCGGTGGATTATATCGCGGGATAGGCTAGCTATCACCAATGACCACCTTACCAAGGAGAGAAATATCGCTAAAGACGGTTACATTATCGTTCAGCCGGATTTTGAAATTCTCGTTCCCCCCGATGTGCCTATGTTAGTACGGTTTGAGCTTGAAGCTTGCTCGGAAAACATAATCATGGATACGATGAGCGTTTACCGTATCAGTAAGGATAGCGTCAAGCAAGCATCAAAACACGGCCGTACCCCGGACGATATCCTAGCTTTCCTCCGTAAACACGCCGCATATGTTCCGGAATCGATTATTCTTGCCCTACAGCAGTGGGGGCGGGAATTTGGGCGCGTTGCGTTCGAAGAAAAGCTGCTTCTTCGCTGTGCTGACCATGAGGCCGCTGAGAGGATCTATTCACTCCCTTCGCTTCAAGGCAAGGTGGAACGAATCAGTCCGCTCGATTTTATAGTTCCTCCGGAGGAAGAAGGGAAAATCCGCAAAATACTGGAGGAGCAGCGTTTGTCTCCCCGGGATAACCGAAACCAATCGGGGGAGGAGCAGATATTCCCCAGAATTGAGGAGGAAGGCATTTCCAAATTGGATGACCCTGAATCAGCGCAGATGCTTCAGGGTCAAGGCTGGATTTTCAAGGGGGCAGGCCTGCATTTCTATGAGGCGGACAATGAGCTGCCAAGTGCTGAACAGCTGTTTCCGGGGCTTCAGGAGCTCCCGGTAATGTGGTGGAAAGAGACGAGAGCTTACCATAGCTCTACCGCGCGAAAAATCATTGCGCAGGCCATGGAATGGCATACGAAACTTAGGGTCCAAATCGCCGGGAAACCACCGATGGAATGCCTGCCAGTGGAGCTCATTGGCGGCGAAGATTGGTCCGTAAAGGTTAGCCTCAGTTCCTCTGAGGGAAATCTGCTGACAAACGCTATGATGGAAGATATCGAGGTCGTATTATCTTCCAACGATATAGAGACACTTCGGCTACTTGTCCCTGAAATGATGTAATAGAGAGGTTGACTAGGAAGGATGAACCTCTTCTGCTCCCCACTAGATTGTGGTATGATTATTTCGTCTACTCAGGTAGAAAATATAGTGAATCGAGTTGAAATTCATGAGCGTAATCGAGAAGAACACGGTCGACATGGCCGAAGTGCTGACATACGCCTATGAATTAGGCGATATGATTAATAAATCCTCGGCTGTATCCGAGTATTTATATTGGAAGCAGCGTGTTGAGCAAGACGCTGATATCCGGGCTTTGGTTAAGAAGCTGGATGCACAAAAAGAGTTGTTCCGGGAGACGGAGCGCTTCGGTCATTTTCACCCTAACTATCATGAAGCCAAGGATCGGGTTGCTGCGGTAGAGAAGGAATTGGAACAGTTCGAGGCGGTTCGCAAGTTTAAGGCAGCGGAGACTGAATTGGATGACATTTTGCACGAGATGTCGGAAATGATTGCATTTGCCGTATCCGATTCCATTAAAGTTCCGGGCAACGATCCCTTCCCTAAAGGCGGATGTGGCAGTGGCGGGAAGTGCAGCTGCGGTTAAAGCAAGGAAGATTGGGGTAGTGCAGGCGCTAAAGCCCGTACTATGCCGAGAATAAATTCAGTTAAGGCGGGAGGGGGAAGTCATGTTTCCCGAGCGTACAGGCTATATCATTTGGGTTAGCGATCTAAAAGCAGCAAGAAACTTGGATAAATACGGGACCGTGCATTATTTATCCCGCCGTATGCATTATGTGGTTATGTATGTGAATACGGAACGTGCGGAGGATACAATGCGTAACATTCGCAAGCTGTCCTTTGTCCGCAAAATCGAACGCTCCTATCGTGGAGAGATTAAAACGGAGTACAGTAAGGACGTGCCGGACAAAACCCGGTATTACGGCTTATAATTAGCTGCCAAATCAAAACCCTAAAGCGCCTGATTGGTCCAAGTCACTTGGCCCGATGAGGCGTTTTTCTATAAATAGAGGAAGTGTAACGTATATGCTCTAATAGATCATTAAACTGATTCTAAAAGCCTATGAGACAACTTTGACGACAAATGTTAGCGCTTGCCTTGTAGAAAAATAGGTGATGATGTAATATAATAGGCAAAAGTACTTAGTTAATTAGACCTATTTTATCTATTTGATGTGAGGTGCGATCCGGCATGAGAGATAGGGCGACGGAGCGGTGGGGAACTTATGAAGCTTTCCACATTGTTTTGGGAGATAAAAGAGTTGCCGACATCGTGATTACGAACCATGCAAAAACCAGATATCAGGACCGGATTGACCGGGAAAACATTGAAATGGAAAATATCGCTAACTGGACATGGGAATGTTTAAAACAAGGGCGCATTACTCCTTATTATCGAAATGAAGAAGATGTATATTTGATCGACGATGACCTTGTGATGGTGGCCGAATTTGCAGAAATTCAAGGGGAATTCGACCTGGTGGGTCGCCCAATGCATCGAATGATCGTGGTGACATTTCTTGGCCGGATGTCGGAAACGATAGAATTGCGCGATTTAAAATCTTATTACTCCTGGCTTCGTCACTCACGTCGAATGACTCTGATGAAGAACAGTCGTAAACGCAGATAGTCTCCATAAGAACTCTTCCCGGGTAAAAAAAGTGAACCAGCAAAAGCGTGCCGAGAACGGCATGCTTTTTTTGTGCAATTAAGTCTGCTATTGTATGGGATGAGAAAGGAGGCAGCCTGACTATGGCGTTAAACTACCACCAATTGCACATTTTTTATACCGTTGCGGAAAGGGGCAGCTTCTCCGCTGCGGCCCAGGCGCTCCATATGACACAGCCTGCGGTAACGATGCAGATACAGTCATTAGAAGATTATTTCGGCAGTAAACTGCTCGTTAGATCCACGAAAAGGATCGACTTAACTGAAGCGGGAAAAACGCTGCTGCCTTATGCGCGGCAAAGTTTAGAACTGATCCGGGAGACCGAGCAGGCGATGTCCCGCTTCGCTTCGATGCTGGAGGGCAGACTTCAGCTTGGTGCAAGCTTGACCATTGGGGAATACGTTCTGCCTCGTATGCTGGGACCGTTTGGACAGCAATTCCCTCAGATATCGATCATGCTAAAAGTGATGAATACGACTCAAATTATCGAGGAGATCGTAAATCATCAGTTGAACTTTGGCTTGGTCGAGGCGCCTGTTCAGCACCCGGATCTCGTCTCCGAGCCAGTCATGGAGGACGAACTCAAGTTAATCGTTCCGGCAGGCCATCCGTTATCCGGAAAGGGCACGGTTTCGATCGAGGAGGTCATCTCATACCCGTTTGTGCTTCGAGAGAAGGGCTCCGGCACTCGCCAGGTGATGGAAGAGGTGTTTAATCAGCGAGGACTTAATCCGGATCGGATACAGACTATAATGGAATTGGGAAGTACGGGGGCAGTTAAATCGGCAGTGGAGGCCGGCGTTGGAATTACGATCATTTCCCCATCCTCCGTTAAGCATGAAAAGGCGCTGGGTTTACTGGAAATACTGGAGATTGAGGATGTATCCTTCAAACGGATGTTTTACTCGATTCATTTGAAATCGACGCTGCTGCCGGTTCCGGCGGTTACGTTTTTAACTTTTTTACGGGAACACCCGTTTACCACGTAAGTCATTTATTAGCTATGATGCAGGAGGAATGGATATGGAGCTTTATAGAGAGAGTAACCGGTTTGATTTACATACCCATTCGCGGGCCTCGGACGGCATGAATACGCCGGCGGAAAACGTGCGGCTGGCCAAAGAGAATGGCTTAGTTGGCCTTTCGATCACCGATCACGATACGGTGGCCGGTGTAGCCGAGGCCTTGCAAGCCGGACGTGAGATAGGAATCACAGTCGTTCCCGGCATTGAAATCAGCACACGGGCGGGCGGTAAAGATATCCACGTGCTCGGGTACTTTTTGAATATTCAGGATAACCTGCTGTTGGAACGACTTGCTCATCTTCGGGAAGTGCGCGGGGCGCGGAATGAGCGGATTATCGAGAAGCTTCAGCAATTGGGTATAGATATTACGCTACAAGAGGTGAAGGACGGGCTATCACGGCCCCTTCGTCCGGACGAAAGCCTGGGCAGACCTCATATCGCGGACACTTTAGTAAGAAAAGGGTTTGCGAAGGACATGAGAGATGCATTCGACCGATATCTGGCCGAAGGAAAACCGGGCTATGCTTCTCTACCGAGAATTGGCCCGGTTGAGGCGATGGAGTGGATCCGTGAGGCCGGCGGAGCACCGGTTTTGGCTCATCCGGGATTGTACAGTAATGACGATTTGGTTACGGAGATCATCGAGAGCGGCAAGCCGGCCGGGATTGAGGTGTTCCACTCCGATCACGGCGCTGAAGACGAGCAGCGTTATCTGGCCATAGCTGACCAGTATGGTTTGATCCCAACCGGCGGCTCGGATTATCACGGTGTTCGGCAGGGTGTTGTGTTTCATGGTGATTTAGGCAGCCGCTATGTAGCTGAAGAGACGGTGGAACGGCTGAAGCAGGCGGCTTTGGCTGGACAATTAGGCTCCTCTTAACCCTAAACGCTAGTGTGTTATGGACAAAAAAGAAAGGTCCCTGCTCTCCCAAAGGAGAGTAGGGGCCTTTTTCAGTGAGATTAGCCGTTTTTTACAACGTTGTGCAGCCCTTTTATGAGCTGTTCGTCCGGAGTAACGATCAACGTCCGCTGGTGGTCGTAAATGACGAAGCCCGGCTTGGCTCCACTTGGCTTCCGGACATAGCGGATTAGCGTATAGTCGACCGGCACGCTGCTCGATTGCTTGGCCTGACTATAGAAAGCTGCAAGCTGTGCCGCTTCATTCAGGGTAGCCTCGCCGAACGCTTCGCTGCGGATCAGCACATGCGATCCCGGAATATCCTTCGTATGGAGCCAAGTGTCGTTTGGCTTACCGAGCCGATTCGTCACATATTCGTTCTGTAAATTATTTTTACCAACATACATTTCAATCCCTTCCGAAGAGGTGTACACATGAAGCGTTGGTCGATCGTTCTTTTTCTTTTTCTTGCCTTTTTTGCTCCGGTCTCGAAGGTATCCCTGCTGCGTTAGCTCTTCGCGGATTTCATCGATATCGCTTAGCGTGGCATCGCTCAACTGCTGAAGCAGGGCTTCCAAATAGGTAACTTCCTCGCGTGCCAGATTCATTTGCTCGTCGATGACGGCCAGGCTGTTTTTGAATTTGTTGTACTTTTTAAAATATCGCTGAGCGTTTTCCGACGGTGTGAGCAGCGGATCAAGCGGAATCTTCTCTAGCTTTTGCTCTTCATCGTAGTAGTTTACAAGCTCTACAAAGCGGTCGCCCTTGCGAATTTCGTGTAGGGATGGGAGCAGCAGTTCACCCCAGATGCGGTAACGATCGGCGTCTTCCGCCTCGTTTAGATCTTTTTCCAGATTCGACAGCTTCTTGACGTTTTTGTTCCGTTCGTTTTGCAAAAACCGCAGCAGATCGCTTGTTTTTTGCTTTACCGTATCTCGAAGCGCCTTGTCCCCATAGTAATCCTCCATACATTCGCTGATGGACGGATAGGTGCGAATATCGCCTTGAAGCTGCGCCAAATGAACGGCCGAAAATACGCTTTTTCCTTTGGCATTTTCTCCTGTTACCGGGGAATAGCGATGCTCACGGATGTCCTTCATCATTTTGGAAAAAGCTTGCCACAACGCTTCGGCGGAGCTGGCGATTCCCCCTTCTACGGCAGCCGGACTTTCCATGTCGGCACGGGCGTAGATTTCACCTGCAATCAGCGGGCTTAACCCGTTAAAGGCTTCCACAAGCCACATGCTTTTTGGCGCCCCGTCTTTCTCGCTCTCTTCGGCTTCATGATAGGCGCTTAGAAACTCACTATACCCTGCCTCCAGCGGGTTCAGCTTGTGCTGCTCCGGCGGTTTCGTATATGTGAACCCGGGCATCACGATTCGGAAGCTGCTGATCGCAGGAGTCACATGGTGAATACCGTCGAGCTGAATATCGGTGGCAGGGTCGACCAGAATGATGTTGCTGTGCCGCCCCATTAATTCAATGATAATCCGCTTCAGGGAAAGATCCCCAAGCTCATCCCGCTGACGTACATCGATATGGATGATCCGCTCCATGCCCACCTGGGTGACAGCTTCAATTGTGCCGCCTTCAAAGTGCTTGCGTAGAAGCATGCAGAACATAGGGGCTTCCAGTGGATTCGGAAATGACTCTTCCGTGAAGTGCACCCGCGGATAAGTCGGGTTTGCCGATAGCAATAGACGCCGATTACCTGATTGTGTGCGCAGGTTGAAGACGATATCGCTGGCCGCGGGCTGATGTATTTTATTGATGCGCCCTCCTATACACGATTGCAGTTCGTGTATGATAGCTCGGGTAACAATGCCGTCGAGTGCCATAAGTAATAATCTCCTGTCTCTATAAATGTAAATCGTATGATAACTAACACCTGATCTAGGCCGCCGTGAAAAGGTGGCGACTCCTCTATGATGCCATACTTCAGGCAAAAACTTAAGAGGACCGCTGTGATAATTTGGGACTGGCCGGAATACATTTACCCTAGGTGGAAAAGCCTTCACGCAGAAACTGCACAATAAACGGAAGGGGAATAGGGAGGATGGAACAAAAAAACTGGCACCAGTGGAGAAGTGAAGCGCTTCTGGAGCGGTTCGGCGTCACGCGTGAACAGGGCCTGACCGATGAGGAAGCGCAACGAAGACGTGAGGAGAGCGGCTGGAATGAGCTTCAGGAAGGAGAGCGGATTTCCCCGATTTTGTTGTTCTTGAACCAGTTTAAGGACTTTATGATGTTGGTGCTCATGGGCGCTACGCTGATTTCCGGATTTCTCGGTGAATATTTGGACGCGGTGACGATCATAGCGATCATTGTTCTAAACGGGGTTCTTGGATTTATACAGGAATTTCGAGCGGAGCGCTCTCTGCGTGCGCTTAAGGAGTTGTCCGCACCACATGCGAATGTGGTAAGGCAGGGCAAGGTCAAGCATATTCCTGCCCGGGAGTTGGTTCCTGGCGATATCGTTATTCTTGAAAGCGGCGATCGAATTCCGGCGGATGTTCGCTGGTTTTCCACGAACAGCCTGGACGTAGAGGAATCGGCATTAACGGGCGAATCTCATCCGGTAGGCAAACATAGCGAGGTGCTCGCAGAGTCGGACGTTCCGTTAGGCGATCAGAAGAACATCGGCTTTATGGGCACGATGATTACGCGCGGCACCGGACGAGGGGTCGTCATTCGGACCGGGATGGACACGGAAATGGGCAAAATCGCCGACTTGATCCAAAATACAGAGGTTCAGGAAACACCATTGCAGCGCCGCTTAGAACAGCTCGGTAAAATTTTGATTTACATGGCGCTGGGGTTAACAGTCGTCGTTGTACTACTGGGGATTCTGCAGGGCCAGCAAGCCAGCAGCATGTTTTTTGCCGGGGTTAGCTTGGCGGTGGCGGCAATTCCGGAGGGCCTGCCGGCAATCGTTACGATTGCGCTAGCTCTTGGGGTGCAGCGGATGATCAAGCGGAAGGCGATTGTGCGCAAGCTGCCATCCGTAGAAACGCTCGGCTGTGCATCGGTCATTTGCTCGGACAAAACAGGTACGCTTACGCAAAATAAGATGACGGTAACCCGAGTATGGCTTGAAGGGCGAGCGATGGAGGTGGCCGGTGAAGGCTATGAGCCAGTAGGCGACATTCATGAACAAGGCAGCCCGGTCGATGTACGTAAAGATCAAAGCTTGCGAAGACTGCTGCAAATTAGCTCGCTCTGCAGCAATGCAGTTATTTATGAGGATGACCAGGAGCAGCGTGGCCGAAAAAAAACGAAGGAAGAAGTAGTTCCCACTGGTTCCGTGTGGAAGTTGAAGGGGGATCCTACCGAAGGTGCCTTGGTGACGTTAGCTTCGAAAATGGGCCTGTCCCCGGGAGCTCTGGGCAGCATGTACATCCGGGATAAGGAATTTCCTTTTGACTCGAAACGAAAACGAATGTCCGTTATCGTTTCGCATCAAGGCGGGAAAATGGTCTTCGTCAAAGGAGCGCCTGATATGCTGCTGGAGCGCTGCAGCTACATCCTCTGGGAAGGCAAGGTTGTTCCGTTTACCGGAACGCTAAGACAGCGGGTTCAGGCGGCTAACGAGAGCATGGCCCGGAGCGCACTGCGCGTGCTGGGTATGGCTTATCGCGATTTAAAGCCCCACGAAGGCACTGACCATGAGGATAGTGTAGAATCGCAGCTGATTTTTGTGGGCCTTACGGGGATGATAGATCCGCCGCGGCGTGAAGCGAAGGATGCCATTACCGTTTGCCGGCGGGCAGGCATTAAAACCGTGATGATTACCGGCGACCATGGTCTTACCGCAGAGGCGATTGCGTCCGACCTCGGCATTTTGCCTCGAGGCGGGTCCTCCATGTCAGGACAGCAGCTCGAAGCGCTAAGCGACGAGGAACTGGAAAACAGCGTGGAAAACATTTTTGTCTATTCTCGTGTATCTCCTGAGCATAAGCTTAGAATCGTCAAAGCGCTCCAGCGTAAAGGCCATGTCGTAGCAATGACCGGGGACGGCGTCAACGACGCCCCGGCCATCAAAGCGGCGGATATCGGCATAGCGATGGGTATGACGGGCACAGACGTCTCCAAAGAGGCTTCCTCGCTCATCTTGAGCGATGACAATTTTACCTCAATCGTCGCCGCTATTGAAGAAGGTCGGAACATTTACGAGAACATCCGGAAATTTATCCGCTATCTGCTTGCCTCTAACGTCGGTGAAATTTTGACGATGTTTTTCGCGATGCTGGCCGGGCTGCCGCTTCCACTGCTGCCGATCCAGATTTTGTGGGTAAACCTCGTCACCGATGGCTTGCCGGCTATGGCGCTTGGGGTGGATCAGCCGGAAAAAGACTTGATGGAGCATAAGCCGCGCGGAGCGAACGAAAACATTTTTGCCAGACGTTTAGGCTGGAAAATCATTAGCCGTGGCTTTTTGATCGGCTTTTGTACGCTTGGTGCCTTCTGGTTAACGCTGCAGGCGGCACCGGACAACGCGGCTCAGCTTGTCAAGGCGCAGTCGGTAGCCTTTGCAACGCTGGTTATGGCCCAACTTATCCACGTATTTGATTGCCGCAGCTCCCGGTCGATTTTCCATCGCAACATTTTGCAAAATCGTTACCTGGTCGTCGCTGTCTTGTCCTCGATCGCGCTGCTCTTAGGCGTTATGTACATTGAGCCGCTGCAGCCGATTTTTAAAACGGTGCCGCTCGGAATGCGTGAATGGGCCATTACCCTTGTAGCCGCCGGAATTCCGACCTTCCTGATGGGAGCCGGAAGCGTTTGGTCCGGAAAACGTCGCCGTCGTCCAAGCGGACCGCGTCCATTAGTAACCGCGAAAAGTACAAATATTCGTGCATAAAATCAATAGATTTTCAGCCCGCCAAATTATAGACTAACCTCATCAGGCAAGCTTTGCCAAAGAATGGTGTATAATAACAGGTACGCATATGCAGCTCGCAAAGTTGTAAAGGAATGGGGTTTAGATATGGAATTTACGAAAATGCATGGA
The DNA here is from genome assembly GCF_042678945.1 of Paenibacillus puldeungensis. Classification (NCBI taxonomy): domain Bacteria; kingdom Bacillati; phylum Bacillota; class Bacilli; order Caryophanales; family Paenibacillaceae; genus Paenibacillus; species Paenibacillus puldeungensis. The sequence goes on from NZ_JBHTLM010000004.1 coordinate 162,354, forward strand.
CTGGGCAATGATTTTTTAGTATTTTATGGCGAAACGCAGCTCCCGGACAACGTATCCGAGCTTGCGATAAAATGGTGCGACCGCTATTTTGGCGTGGGCGGGGACGGCCTGGTGTTTATCCTTCCGTCAGAGAAGGCGGATTTCAAAATGCGCATCATCAATTCGGACGGTACCGAAGCCGAGCAATGCGGGAATGCGATTCGCTGTGTGTCCAAATACGTCTATGACCACGGGCATATTGGCAAAGAGCAAATCACGATTGAGACGCTGGGCGCGGGCGTGCAGCAGGTAAGCCTGAAGGTGGAATCGGGCGTCGTTAAAACGGTTCGCGTTGATATGGGTGAGCCGATTCTGGACGGTCTGACCGTTCCGACGACGCTGTCCGAAAATCCGGTGCTGAATCAGCCGATCGAGGCAGACGGCCGTGAGTTTCGCTTTACAGCGGTTTCCATGGGCAATCCGCATTGCGTTATCTATGTGGACGATGCTCCACATTTCGACTTGACGACATGGGGGCCAAAGCTCGAAGTACATCCTTATTTTCCGAGAAAAATAAACGTCGAGTTTGCTACCATCACCAGCCGGGACCGCGTGGAAATGCGGGTCTGGGAGCGCGGAGCAGGTCCGACGCTGGCCTGTGGGACAGGCGCTTGCGCTACGCTGGTATCCTCTGTCCTCAACGGACTAACGGATCGGGCGGCATGGATTGGTCTAAAAGGCGGAGACCTGTTTATCGAATGGGATGAGCGGGACAATCACGTATATATGACCGGGCCGGCCGAAGCGGTGTATAAAGGCAGCATACAGCTTTAAGGATCGGTCGCTTGATACTTGCTTTGTGAAAGAGTAAAGAGTCGGAAGCCCGAAGTTGTCGGGTTTCCGGCTTTTTAAATAGAATTTATAAAATTTCACCGGAGTCCTACTATTCAACATCTGGACAAAGTGCGCCAGGTAGTCCCTCTTTTTGTCTGCTTGATTCATAGCAAACCGAAATGTGAATTGAAGCTTATTCTTAGCAGAAAATGAAGATAAGGGGCGAAAATTTGGACTTCTGCTCCTCGCTCTCAACGAGTGAAGAATGGTATCGTAGGACTTGCCGTTACCGTAAACTTACTAAATGCATTTCGTACAGTTAAACATCTCCTTATTGGGAATATTGAGCATTTAAATGTAAAAAGTGCAACTAAAAGGAACAAAATAGCCCTGCCAATACAAATCGATCCATTTTAGATGTACATTTTGCAGTTAAAATCCAAAAATTCACACTTCACTCCAAAATAGCTGCATTAAATACATTTAGTGGTGGGTGGTGAGGGAGGCAAGAACCTATATTGATCCCGGGGCACATAGGGATTCGTAGACATGAGTACCGGATTGAAGATCGGTGAGATTCAACAGCTGCAGGGAGCAGGAAGTAGAACAGAAGAGGGGATGGGTATGGGGTGGAAAGTTTACGGCCCGCCTTTAAAGTCGTGTTCTTACCATATCATCCATTCCATAGGAACACGACTTTAACAGCGGGTGAAACCCCATACCCATCCCTCCCATCACTCCAATGTAGAAGTCAAGGCTATCTCAAAGGACACCGTCAGGTGTTTTTCTTAATCCGATTTTTCGAATGCACTTATTGCAATTAATCTTACCATTCGGAGCGATTTATGATACATTATTATGAATAAGTTTGCGCCTGGACAATCCCAGGTATAGAGATCCGCCTTATCGGGCAGTCAGGAGGTACAGCAGCATGAAGCCGGATTTGCGAAAATGTTGGGAAAAAGAGGTCTTGGTCGGCGATGGGGCGATGGGTACGTATTTGTACCAATTGGGGTTCCCGGTCGGCATATCATATGAAGAATTTAATCTGCTTCGCCCCGACGTCATTGGCGATGTACATCGGCATTACATTGAGGCGGGAGCCAGATTGCTGGAGACGAATACATTTTCGGCCAATTATTATAAGCTATCGAATTTTGGGCTTGAGCATAAAGTGGAAGAGATCAACCGCACGGCCGTGCGTATCGCGAAGGAAGCCGCAGGAAGCAATGCGTATGTAGCGGGAGCGATTGGTTCGATTCGCGGCGGCAAGCGGGCGAATGTTTCTACTCAAGATCTTAGAATCCATTTTGGACAGCAAATTGCTGCGCTACTGGCCGAGGATGTTGACGCGCTGCTATTTGAAACGTTCTACGATCTGGAGGAAATGAGGATCGCGTTACAGCGTGCAAGAGAGTTGACGCAGATCCCGGTTATCTGCCAATTTGCCGTTGATCAGGTTGGGCGCACACTGGACGGTTTTGCGATCCCGGAAGCGTTTGGCACGCTTCTGCAGGAAGGCGCCGACGTGCTCGGTTTTAACTGCCATTCGGGACCTAAAGGCATTATGAGCGTAATGGCCGGACTGCATGGGCCGCTTGACATTCCGATGTCGGTATTTCCGAATGCAGGTTTGGCGGACTATGTGGATGGAAAATATGTATATGGAGCATCTCCCGAATATTTCGGCGAATGTGCTAAATCGTTTGCGGATATGGGAGTCCGCATAATTGGAGGCTGCTGCGGTACGACGCCCGAGCATATTGCGGCGACAGCGAAAGCCCTCAGTGAATATGTTCCAAAGCCTTTGGCGGACGAACGAAAACTCCCGGGGGCTAATTCTACCATTCGTCTCCAGATGGAGGAGTCTGCTGAAGCCAAGCCAACTGGGGAAAGACAAGGCCGCTCAGCCGATCCAAGCATTACGGAGCTGGTGAAGGAACGCCATACAGTTATTGTTGAGCTTGATCCGCCGCGTGATCTGGACATCGGCAAATTCATGGAGGGAGCGGCTGCGCTCAAGGCGGCCGGAGTCGACGCCTTAACACTGGCGGACAATTCGCTCGCGGTGACGCGCATGAGCAACATGGCGCTCGGACATCTTGTACAAACCGAGCTTGGACTTCGTCCGCTCGTTCATATCGCCTGCCGGGATCGCAATCTGATCGGGACGCAGTCGCATATGATGGGCTTTGACGCTTTGGGTATTGACCATGTGCTTGCCGTAACAGGGGATCCGGCGCGGTTTGGAGATCTGCCCGCAGCCAGCTCGGTGTACGATATGACGTCTTTTGAAATTATCCGCATGATTAAACAACTGAACGACGGAATTTCTTTCTCTGGCAAGCCGCTGAAACAAAAAGCTAAATTCGTGGTGGGCGCAGCCTTCAATCCAAACGTTAAGCATTTGCACAAAGCGGTAGAGCGGCTGGAGAAAAAAATTGCCTCAGGTGCCGATTTTATTATGACGCAGCCGGTGTATGACTCGGAATTGATCGTTTCGATTAAAGAAGCGACGGCACATTTAGATATTCCGATATTTATCGGCATTATGCCGCTCGCCAGCGGCAAAAACGCTGAATATTTGCACAATGAAGTCCCAGGAATTCAGCTCTCGGACGATGTTCGCAAGCGCATGGAGGGATTGCAGGGTCCTGAAGGGCGCGCCATGGGGGTTGAAATCGCTAAGGAGCTTCTGGATACGGCGATGGAGCATTTTAACGGAATCTATTTGATGACGCCATTTATGTTCTATGAAATGAATGTCGCTTTATTGAAATATGTTCGGGAGAAGTCGAAACAAAGTTCACCCCACTTGTCTCACTGAAAATAATCAATTACAATAGGGTAACGGATGTGATGCCTTTGTCGCACAGTATGACAGGTTACGGTGGAGCCGTTAAACATTATGACGGTTTTATCGTTCAATTCGAGATTAAATCCGTCAATCATAGATACGCGGAAATCGTACTTCGGATGCCGAGGGAATGGACGTGCTATGAAGACGGACTAAGGCGTTTGGTTCAGCGCCATATTAAACGGGGACGAATTGACGTATATATCAGCAAAGAACTTGAGGATGCAAGCTCCCTTCCAATGGTACTGAATCGGCCTGTAGTTGAATCTTACTTACGGGCCGCAGAAGAGCTTGGGAACCGCTATGCTGTGGACGCCAAACTCAGCGCCAAGGATTTGCTTTCCCTGCCTGACGTTTTATCCACTTCGGATCTTTCTTCTAACTTATACGGAATGGAGTCAGAATGGGAGCGAGTGCTAAGCGAAGGGCTCGAGGAAGCTATTGGCGGACTCGTCAGCATGCGCGAGCGGGAAGGGCGGCATTTAGTGTCTGACTTGAAGCAGCGGCTTGACCGGCTGGTGGAGATTCACAACGAGATGGTGCGTATTTCGCCGGAGGTTGTGAAGGAATACAAAAGTCGGCTCAAGGGACGGCTTGCCGAGCTGCTTGAGGGACCTTTTGATGAACAGAGATTTGCGATGGAAGTGGCCGTGTTTGCAGATCGGTCCAATGTTGATGAAGAGTTGATTCGATTGAAGAGTCACTTTGAGCAATGCCTCGGACTGCTCCAAGCTTCAGAACCGGTTGGTCGCAAGCTGGACTTTCTCATACAGGAAATGAACCGGGAAACCAATACGATTGGATCTAAAGCCAATCATTTGGCTCTAGTCAACCTTGTCGTTGAAATGAAGGCGGAGCTAGAGAAAATCCGCGAACAAGCGGCGAATCTCGAATAACGTGACTTTTAACGCAAGGTGAGTCAAGCAAATAGGGGGAACTACCTAAATATGGCAATTAAACTTATTAATATCGGCTTTGGAAATATCGTATCGGCTAACCGAATCATTTCAATCGTCAGCCCGGAATCTGCTCCAATCAAGCGGATTATTCAGGAGGCGAGAGACCGCCATATGCTGATCGATGCTACTTATGGACGCCGGACTCGTGCTGTGATCATCACGGATAGCGATCATGTCATTTTGTCAGCGGTTCAGCCTGAGACGGTCGCACATCGTCTGTCCACCAAAGATGAAGACAACGACGAATAAAAATGGAGAGAATTATGGGTAAAGGGTTACTTATCGTTTTATCGGGACCGTCGGGTGTCGGAAAAGGTACGGTTTGCACCGAACTGCGGCAGCGTATGCCGGAGTTGGTTTATTCTGTTTCCGCAACGACTCGTCAGCCCCGTCTTGGAGAAGAAAACGGCGTCAATTATTTCTTTAAGACCCGTGAACAATTTGTAGAGATGATTAACAATGATCAACTCCTGGAATACGCTGAATACGTCGGCAATTTTTACGGAACTCCACGAGATTTTGTAGAGGAAACGCTAGATAGTGGCAAGGACATCATTTTGGAGATTGAGGTCCAAGGTGCTCTCAAGGTCAAGGAGAAATTTCCAAAAGGCGTGTTTGTTTTCTTGCTTCCGCCATCGCTCGATGAGCTCAAAGGACGGATTCAGGGACGTGGAACGGAAAATCAGGCGACGATCGATCATAGAATGTCAGTGGCGGCCCATGAGATCGGACTGATGGAAAATTATGATTATGCCGTCGTCAATGACGAAATCGATCTTGCCTGCAAAAGAATACAATCCATCATCGTTGCCGAACATTGCAAGATTAGAAAAGAGTGCAAAAATTAAGCAGCGATAAGCGAAAAGAAGAGGTGTTACTTGTGCTGTATCCATCTATTGACAAGTTGCTCGAAAAAGTTGACAGTAAATATTCCTTAGTTGTGGCAGCTTCCCGAAGAGCCAGACTGCTTCGCGAAGGGGAAAAAAGCGAACTGAAACAGCCAAAATCGCATAAACAAGTCGGCGTAGCTTTGGAAGAAATTTATGGCGATTACATCAAGGTTAACTATGAAGCTGGGGAACAAACCTCAGAAAAAGAATAATTTCCGGCCTCCGGGCTGCTTTTTGACAACCGCGAGGTTGTTATTTTTTTCTGTAGGGAGAAAGCGAGGAGATACCGAATGTTATCCGGCAAAAAGATTTTGCTTGGCGTCACCGGCGGAATCGCCGCCTTTAAAGCCGCTTCCTTATGCAGCAAGCTTGTCAAAGAGGGCGCTGAAGTGCGGGTGATCATGACCGAATCTGCGACGAAATTTATCACGGAACTAACGCTACAGGCGTTGTCCAAAAATTTTGTATATACCGATACCTTTGATGAGAAGCACCCGGAATCGATTGCGCATATTAATTTGGCGGATTGGGCGGACCTCGTTCTGGTTGCGCCGGCAACGGCTAACATTATCGGTAAAATGGCCGCAGGTATCGCTGATGATATGCTATCTACAACGCTGCTGGCGACGCAGGCTCCGATCATGCTGGCTCCAGCTATGAATGTGCATATGTATATGCATCCGGCTGTGACCCGGAACATGGAGGAACTGGTTTCGCGCGGTGTCATGATGATTGAGCCCGGAGAGGGGCTTTTGGCATGCGGCTATACCGGAAAGGGACGGATGGAAGAACCGGAAACGATTGCCTCGGTGGTGGAAGATTTCTTTGCGCGTCAAGCAAAGCTTGCCGAGAGACCGCTGGCTGGGAAGCGGATTGTCGTTACCGCAGGCGGCACTGTTGAACGAATCGATCCGGTCCGGTTTATTTCCAACGATTCTTCGGGGAAAATGGGCTTCGCTATAGCCAAAGCGGCACAGCGCCTAGGGGCTGAGGTTATGATCGTCGCTGGAAGCACGCAGGTGTCGCCTCCTCCTGAAATTCCGGTAACTACGGTGACATCTGCCCAGGAGATGTATGAAGCGTTGACGGCCGTTTGGGAAGAGACCGATATTCTCGTCAAGGCTGCAGCCGTCGCGGATTATCGGCCCAAGGAAACCGCCCGGCACAAAATCAAGAAGAGCGATGAAGCGTTCGTTCTGGAACTAGTGAAAAACATCGACATTTTGGAATCGTTAGGCAAACAAAAGACGCATCAATTTCTTATAGGCTTTGCTGCTGAGACGGATGAGTTGGAGAAGCACGCCATGGACAAGCTGAAGCGCAAAAACTGCGACCTGCTTGTTGCCAACGACGTAACGGCGGAAGGAGCTGGATTTGGCTCTGATACAAATGTTGTCAACATTTACGATGCATCTGGCCTAGTTCAGTCCATTCCTCGCATGGCCAAGGAAGAAGTAGCCTTGCGAATTATGGAGCTGGCGGCGGCCCGGTTGGCGGGTTCTCGGCAATGACATACAGAATGGCCAAAGTGATCGTCGATGTGCCGAGCCGGGAAACCGATCGGCCTTTTGATTATTTAATCCCTGAATCTATGGCAAGCTGGTTGGAAATTGGAAGCCGGGTTGCCGTACCATTCGGACGGAGAACCATTCAGGGCTTCGTCATCTCGCTGCATGAGCAGCCGGAGATGGACGCTGCTCGTATGAAGCCGATTCAAGAGATGCTTGATTTGCTTCCGCCGCTTCCGCAGGATCTGGTGGAGCTGGCAAGTTGGATGAGTCGCAAGTATGCCTGCAGTATGATTGCTACCTTGCAGGCGATGATCCCGACGGCTTTGAAGGGAAAGACGGAACGCTACATCAGCGTAGCCGACAATGACGAACTTCCCCAAGATGAGGAGGGCATGTCGGTACTACCGATTTTGACGGATGAGGAAAAGCAAATCGTCGCATATGTAAGGGCTTCGGGTCACGTCTTGATGGACCATCTAAGCGCCAGGTTTCCGGCGTACCCGGGTATCCTCAAAGGTCTGCTTCGCCGGGGGACATTAACAGAAAGTCAAGTCATCAAGGACAAGGTCCGCAAAAAAACGATAAAAAGCGTTTCGGTAGCGGTTCAGGGCGATGAGGCCGAGGCTGCGCTTTCTTCCTTTACTGCACAGGCCAAACGGCAGAAGGAAGTGCTTGAGTTTCTTCTGGAGGTTGGTATTCCAATCTCCCTTCAGGAGGTCCTCTCTACGCTGGGGGTAACAGCGGGAACGGTAAAAAAGCTGGCCGAGAAAGGATTTGCGGTGATCGAGGACGTGGAAGTGTTTCGCGATCCTTACCAAGGCCGTCATTTCAAAGGGAGCACGCCACTGGAGCGCACACCTGAGCAGGAGAATGTTTACCGGAGGCTTATCGCGGCGCTCGATGCACACCGCCATGAAGTATTTTTGCTCCACGGCGTGACGGGCAGCGGGAAAACGGAAGTGTATCTGCAAACGATAGAACGGTGCATTTCACTCGGACGGCAGGCGATCGTGCTCGTCCCGGAAATATCGCTTACCCCACAAATGGTCGAGCGGTTCAAAGGCCGTTTTGGCGGCAAGGTTGCCGTCATGCACAGTCGGTTATCGACGGGGGAACGTTATGACGAATGGCGCAAAATCCGGGAAGGGCGCGTAGAAGTGGCAATCGGCGCTCGTTCGGCGGTATTTGCTCCGTTTCAAAATTTAGGGCTGATCGTGATGGACGAGGAGCATGAAACGTCCTACAAGCAGGAGGAGACGCCGAAATATCATGCCCGTGATGTGGCTGTGCGGAGGGCCCGGCAGCACGGGGCCGCCGTTATTTTAGGCTCGGCTACTCCCTCGCTGGAAAGCTACCATGCTGCTCGCTCCGGGGGTGGAGATCGGCATGAAGAGTTCGCGCCGGTCCTGCTGGAAATGAAGCAGCGCCCATCAGGCAGTCAGCTTCCCGCGGTTCAGATCGTCGATATGCGGGAAGAACTGAAGGAAGGAAACCGTTCGATGTTTAGTCGGGCACTGCACCAAGGGATAGCTGCTCGACTTGAACGCGGCGAGCAGACTGTGCTTTTTCTGAACCGACGCGGGTACTCTACGTTTGTGATGTGTCGTACCTGTGGATACGTGGCCGGTTGTCCCGAATGCGACATTTCGCTGACCTACCATCAGAAATCTAACAATTTGCGCTGCCATTATTGCGGTTATGCCGAACCGGCACCATCAGTTTGCCCGGAATGCGGCAGCGAGCATATTCGCTATTTTGGTACGGGCACCCAACGGGTGGAAGGAGAGCTAGCCAAGCTGTTCCCGGGCATCCGCGTCATTCGCATGGATGTGGACACAACCAGTGAGAAGGGTTCTCACGAAAAATTACTTCAAGCTTTTCGTGACAAAAAAGGCGACGTCCTGTTAGGAACTCAGATGGTTGCGAAGGGCCTGGATTTTCCGGACGTAACGCTCGTAGGGGTCATCGCGGCGGACACGGCGCTGAATTTTCCGGATTTCCGCGCGGCAGAGAAGACGTTTCAACTGCTGACGCAGGTTGCTGGTCGGGCAGGGCGGCATCAGCTGCCGGGCGAGGTGTTTATCCAAACCTATATGCCGGAGCACTATTCGATCGTGCATGCCAGCGGACATGATTACACCTCCTTTGTGCGAGAGGAGCTGAAGCACCGGAGAGCACTTTACTATCCTCCATATAGCCGACTTATTTTAGTAACCCTGTCTCACGAGAAACTACCGTTACTATTACGGATGGCGGAAAACTTTGCCGGAGATTTACGCGCCAAAGCGCAGCGGTTAGGATGGTTCGGAAGTCTGGATAGACTTACCCCTAGTGCACTCGATATTCTCGGTCCGGTGGCTTCACCTATTCCGCGCATTAAGAACCGCTATCGGTTCCAATGCATGGTGAAATATCGCGGGGATTTGGACGCGGTGAGCCTCGTTAGAGAGACAGCTGCGACCACGCTTGATCAACTGAAGGACGGCGACTTCCAAATCAGCATCGATGTCGATCCGCAAATGCTGATGTAGTTTTAATACAGCCGAAGAATTTTTCTGAATAGCCGAGCCCACAGGGGCTAAAATAGATGCATTTTCTACATTTATTTTTGAATTTTATCTTATTTTTGTTCATTTAATTGTAAAAAGTGCATCTACATAGATTAAAAACCATGGCGACGTACATTTTACTTCGATTTAGCTGTACTTTTTGCAGTTAATACGTAGAAATACATCCAAATGCTAAAAGTAAATGCACAAATTACACTTAGAATCATTATAGTTCTTTGAGGAAAGGAAGTGCCTTGATGGCAATTCGAATTATTGTAATTGAACCAGATGAAGTGCTGCATCAGGTAGCAAAGGAAATTAAGAAAATCACCCCGAATGTCCAGAAGATGCTGACAGACATGGCGGATACAATGTACGACGCAGAGGGAGTAGGACTTGCCGCTCCGCAGATCGGTATTTTGAAGCGGGCGATTGTAGTAGATGTCGGCGACGAGAACGGTTTAATTGAGCTGATTAATCCGGAAATCGTGTCCACGGAAGGTGAGCAGTTCGGACCGGAAGGCTGCCTTAGCATTCCAGGATACCGCGGGGATGTGCGCCGGGCTATGACTGTTACAGTGAAAGGACTGGATCGGAACGGAAACGAAGTGACCTATACAGGCTCTGAGCTGCTAGCAAGAGCGTTTCAACACGAAATCGACCATTTAAACGGCGTTCTGTATACGGATGTTGCGGAAAGAATCTACGAAATTACCCCAGAAGGGGAAGAGAAAAAGGAGTAATGTGAGTCGATGAATATCGTATTTATGGGTACTCCGGATTTTGCGGTTCCATCTTTGGAGGCATTGCTGAAGGAAGGCTACAATGTAGTTGGGGTTGTGACCCAGCCGGATCGCCCGCAAGGGCGGAAAAAAATATTGACTCCCACTCCGGTCAAGGAAGCGGCATTGCGGCACGGGCTTCCCGTGTTGCAGCCTCTCCGGATGCGAGCGCCGGAAGCGGTAGCGGAGGTGGCAGCACTTCGCCCTGATTTGATCGTGACAGCGGCGTATGGACAGATTTTGCCGAAAGGCGTACTTGATTTACCACAGTATGGTTGCTTGAATGTCCACGGCTCGCTGCTGCCAAAATACCGCGGCGGTGCACCGATTCAGCGTTCAATTATCAACGGGGAGAAGGAAACCGGCATTACACTCATGTATATGGCCGGGGGGATCGATACCGGGGATATGATCGCCAAAGCGGTCGTTCCGATTGAAGATGAAGATACGTCGGGGACGATGTTCGAGAAACTCAGTCAAGCCGGGGCCAAACTGCTGATGGAGCAGCTGCCGCTTATTCTGACCGGCAAGGCCGCACGGATTCCGCAAAACGATGCCGAATCCACCTATGCTTCGAACCTGACTCGCGAGGACGAGCGGATTGATTGGAACGCCACTTCGCGTGAAATATATAACCGGGTACGAGGACTTGTCCCTTTTTCGGGGGGCTTTACGCTCTGGAATGGTGATGTGTTTAAAGTATGGGCGATCGCCAAGCCCGTAGAACAGACGGCATCAGCGACATCTGGACAAGTTCCTGGCACTGTGCTTGAGCTCTCGGAACACGGCATTGAAGTAAAGACCGGGGACGGATCCGTGCTACTGACAGAAGTACAGCCTGCCGGTAAAAAAGCGATGCAGGTTGGCGAGTTCGTTCGCGGCGGTCAAATGAAGAAAGGCATGGTTCTGTCATGAGCCGCGGCACAGCAAAGCCATCGGCACGTGACACCGCGCTGCAGGTACTGACCGCAGTGGAGCAGGAGGGAGCTTACAGCAACCTGCTGCTGAACGGGGCGCTGCAGAAGTCCGGTTTATCCGGACCTGATGCAGGCCTTGCCACCGAACTCGTCTATGGTACGATTTCGCACTTGAACACCATCGATTACTTGTTAGGTCCTTTTGTTACGAAGGGGCTGGTCAAACTGCAGCCATGGGTTCGAAGCTTGCTTCGGATAAGCTTCTATCAGCTTTATTATCTGGATCGAATTCCTCCGCATGCTGTCGTGAATGAGGCGGTCAACATCGCTAAAAAACGTGGTCATCAAGGAATTTCTGGTATGGTGAACGGCGTTTTGCGCAGCGTGCTGCGGCGGAAGGATGAGCTGAAGCTGCCGGACAATTTGCCGCCGGTCAAGCGGATTGCCTTAGAACACTCTCATCCGGAATGGCTTGTCTCCCGTTGGATTGAACAGTACGGAGAGAAGACAGCCGAAGCCATCTGCCGGGCCAACAACGAACCGCCGTCGGTCAGCGTAAGGGTTAATCGTGCCCGGATTAACCGGGAGGATATGATTAAGCAGATGAAGGAAAAAGGTCTTGAAGCCGCCCCATCGCCGATTTCTTTGGACGGTATCATCGTACATAGCGGCGGGAACATGGCTTTAACGCCATGGTATCGGGAAGGTCTCATTTCCGTTCAGGATGAAAGTTCGATGCTTGTGGCAGAAGCGGTTGCTCCGAGGGCCGGAATGTCGGTGCTGGATTGCTGCGCAGCACCTGGAGGGAAAACATGCCACATTGCTGAGATCCTCGGCGGGAGCGGGGAAGTCATAGCGAATGACATTCACCCGCATAAAGCCAAGCTGATTCAGGATCATGCCGAGCGGCTCGGGCTAGGCAATGTCCGCACCTTGTCAGGGGATGCCACGAAGCTGAACGAACGCTTTGCGCCCGCTTCTTTCGACCGGATTCTCCTCGATGCTCCCTGCTCCGGCCTCGGCGTCATTCGCCGTAAGCCTGATCTGAAGTGGGCCAAAACGCCGGAGGATGTTGCGGAAATCGCCGGAGTGCAGGAGGAACTGCTAAACGCTGTCAGCGGGCTGCTTAAGCCCGGGGGTGTGCTCGTTTACAGCACCTGTACGATAGAACCTCGCGAGAATGCCGATATGGTCGCGCAGTTTTTGCACCAGCATCCGGAATTTGAGCTGGCCAAGGATGATCCGAACGGATGGCATCAGCGCCCTTTGGATACAGCGGACTCAAGGGAGCTGATCGGACTGCAAATTTTGCCGCAGGATTATCACTCTGACGGTTTCTATATCGCTCGTCTAGTAAAGCAGAAGAACGACTAATGACTGGCGTAAGGGAAGCAATTAAAGCTTTGTCCAGCTATCTATTTACAGGTCAGGCTTGCACGGAAGCATCCGTTGCAAAGCTTGGCCTCTTTGCATTTGACGTCATTTCAACAAAGAGTATGATTAAAGGGACTGACCCTGAAAATTCCACTTGATTTTGCTGCACTTTAGTGAATACACAATTTATGATAAAATGGGAAGAATGAGTAGGGTAAGATACTCGATATTGCTTAGGATAGGTGTGTGAAAATGAAACCTTTTATATACGATTATACTTTGGAGGAACTGCAGGAATGGGCGGTTCAGCAAGGCGAGCCGGCATTCCGCGGCGGACAGATTTTTGACTGGCTGTACGTAAAGCGCGTGAGTTCCTTCGAGGACATGACTAATTTGTCCAAGACGCTCAGGCAGAAGCTGAACGATCAATTCGCCTTTGTTACGCTTAATGAAATTACGAAGCTTGAATCGAAAGACGGCACCGTAAAATTTCTGTTCGGTTTGCACGATGATCACGCGATTGAAACGGTCATCATGAAACATAACTATGGAAACAGCATTTGCGTCACTACTCAAGTCGGCTGCAAAGTGGGCTGTACTTTTTGTGCGTCCACGCTGGGCGGCTTGAAGCGCAACCTTACTCCTGGTGAAATCGTCGCACAGGTTGTACAAGCGCAGAAAATTTTAGATACCCGCGACGAGCGTGTCAGCAGCATCGTCATTATGGGGACGGGTGAGCCGTTCGAAAATTATGATGCCACGATGAAATTTTTGCGGATTATGATTCATGAAAAGGGCTTGAACATCGGGCAACGGCATATTACTGTATCAACGAGCGGTATCGTTCCGAACATCTACAGATTTGCTGACGAGAATACCCAAATCAATTTGGCCATTTCGATTCACGCTCCAAACGATGCGCTGAGGTCCAAGCTTATGCCTGTCAACCGCCGTTTTCCATTTGACGATGTTATGGAGGCGCTCCGTTACTATATCGCCAAAACAGGGCGCAGAGTTACGTTCGAATACGCGCTCATCGGCGGCGTTAATGATCAGCCGGAGCATGCGGAGGAACTAGCTGGTGTACTGAAGGATATGCTGTGTCATGTGAATTTGATTCCGGTCAACTATGTTCCAGAGCGGAAGTATGTCAGAACATCAAGGAACGATATTTTTCAATTTCAACGCATACTGGCGGATAAAGGCATCAATGTGACGATTCGCCGGGAGCAAGGCCATGATATTGCGGCTGCCTGCGGTCAATTGCGGGCGAAGCATATGGAGTCTGGTGCGAGGTGAGAAAACTTGATAAAAACGGTATTTGTTAGTGATGTAGGACGGGTCCGTTCCATCAATGAGGACTGTACCTGGGTTGCCCAGCTTGAGCGAGGGTATACGCTAGGCATAGTTGCTGACGGCATGGGAGGTCACCAAGCGGGTGATATTGCCAGTCGCTTGGCGGTGGAGACCATCACTCAGGACCTGGCGGCCTTGCCGGCGGGATTGTCCGTGGAGGATTGCGGCGAACAGCTTAGAAAGGCGATCTTGCATGCAAATGAGGTCGTGTTCAAGAAAGCGACTGAGCATGAGGAATATCGCAGCATGGGGACGACCGTTGTCGCCGTTCTATTGGATAATCAAGAAGGAATGATCGGTCATATCGGAGATAGCAGGGCATATAAATTTCAGCACGGCGAGCTAGTCCAATTAACCGATGATCATTCGCTTGTTAATGAGCTGGTTAAGAACAAGCAGATCAGTGCGGAGGAGGCTAATTTCCATCCGCATCGCAATGTAGTGACTCGGGCGCTCGGAACGGACGAGCGGGTTGAGGTGGATATGAACCGAGTTACGCTGGAGCCGGGTGAAATACTGCTGCTTTGCAGTGACGGCCTCAGCAATTATGTAACAACGGAACAAATGACCCTGACGCTTGGCTCGAACGATCTCGCTTTGAACGATCGTGCCGACCACTTGCTTCAGTTAGCACTGAATGCGGGGGGCGACGATAACATAAGCGTTGCCTTGCTGGAACAACTAGAGGACGCTAGGTCAGGCATAAAGGAGTGGAATTCATGATCGGACACGAATTGGGCGGTCGTTATCAAATTATCGAACGAATCGGCGGAGGGGGCATGGCGCTGGTTTACAAGGCACAAGACATTCTGCTGAATCGCAACGTAGCCATTAAGGTGCTGCGCCAACAATTTGTGAATGACGAGGAATTTATTCGGCGTTTCCGGCGAGAAGCGCAGTCTGCCGCCTCACTGTCTCACCCGAATATCGTCAGCGTGTATGATGTAGGGCAGGAAGACGAAGTGCATTATATTGTTATGGAATATGTCGAAGGTCAAAATTTAAATGAAATTATAAAAGAGCGCGCTCCGCTGCAAGTCGATGAGGCCGTGCGCATCGCATCGCAAATTGCCGACGCTTTGGATCATGCTCATCATAATCAAATCATTCATCGGGATATTAAGCCTCATAATATTTTAATCGGTCGTAATGGGCGCGTGAAGGTTACTGACTTTGGCATTGCCCGTGCCGTTACTTCTGCAACGATAACCCAAACCGGATCGGTGGTCGGTTCGGTGCACTATTTTTCACCGGAGCACGCTAAGGGCGTAGCTACAGGGGAAAAGTCCGACCTTTATTCCTTAGGAATCGTGCTGTATCAAATGCTTACGGGACGCCTTCCTTTTTTTGGCGAAAGCCCGATCAGCGTAGCGTTGAAGCATTTGCAGGAGCACTTCGATGAACCGAGAATGGTCAATCCGATGATTCCGCAAAGTGTGGAAAATATTATTTTGAAATCCATGCGCAAAAATCCTGCCGAACGATACCAGTCAGCGAAGGAGATGCTTCGTGATCTCGAGACGTGCCTGCTGCCGGAACGCCAAACGGAACCGAAATTGAACTTTATTGATGACGTTGATGAAGACAGCACGCGAATCGTTCCGGCCATCAAACCTCAAAGCAGTACACAAGGGGGATCGAAGCTGACACGCGACAGCCAAGCCTCGGAGGAGCGGGGCGTCGGCTCGAAGAGGAAGAAAGGTTGGAACAGGCCGGCATTTTGGGTAAGCCTTACCGTGATTATTTTGCTCGCCATGGCCGGAGTCGCTTGGTATGTCAACCAACTCGTGACCGTTCCTGAGGTTAAAATACCAAATGTCGTAAATATGCAGGAGAAAGATGCTGTCGCATTACTCGAGAAGGACGGAATCAAATTAGGCGAAGTCACCCGTCAGTTTAAAGAAGGCGTCGCTGAGGGCGTCGTTTATGAACAGGGCAAGCCGGAAGGTACGATGGTGAAGGAAGGCTCGACACTAGACATCACGGTCAGCACAGCCAAAACGCTTCCCAAAATGATCTCGGTGATAGATATGCCTTATGAAACGGCTGTACAAAAGCTGGTGGAACAGGGCGTGGATAAGGATCGAATTTCTCAGACCGAAGAAAACAGCGATAAGGAACCGGGAACCGTCATCGGCCAAAGCCCTGATGCGGGAACGGATTTTGATCCGGCTGCCGCGGTTATCGTGCTGAAGGTTAGCAAGGGTCCGCTTGAGGTGAAAATGCCGGATTTGTTCAACAAAACGCAATCCGAAGCGGTTGCTGAGATTGAGAAACTTGGTCTGAAGCTGGCGAAAGACGGGATCAAAGAGGAGCCTAGCTTTGAAATCGAGGCTGGGAAAGTAACGAAGCAGTGGCCGTTCGCGCCAAAGGATTCAGTAACACCGGGTTCTGAAGTGACGCTGTTTGTCAGCTCGGGTTACCCGCCTGAGGCGTTAGAGTACACTTATCAAGTTCCCGTAGTTCCCGCAACAGAAGGGAAAATCAGTAAGATTCGTATCACCTATGGAGATGCCCGTGGTGAAAACCAAGAATGGGGCACACAAAAGGTTGGAAAAGCGCAATATCTTTCAGTGAAGCTTATTTTAGCACCGAATAAAAACGGAACGGTTTCTGTGTTTAGGGATGGAGCCTTACTAGAAACTTACCAGGTCTCCTACATTGATGCCAAACAGGGAACGGTTCCTGTACCGGAGTTCCCTCAAAGCAATACCAATACACCGGAAAATGGAGCGCCGCTGGACTCGGATAACGGACAAAATCCCCCGGATACCGGGATGACTCAGCCCAAAACGACCATTTCCACCGCTAAGCATACTAGCGGTGGAAACAGTAAAGTCAAAGTCGCCAATAAAGAAACCAAGCATGGCAATTAAGGCAGACCGAAACGAAAGAGAGGCCGGCATATATGCCTGAAGGCTTGATTGTAAAGGCGTTAAGTGGATATTATTACGTAAAGCCAAAGGACCTCGCAGCAGACTTAGTCCAATGCCGGGGGCGTGGCATTTTCAAGAAGAAAGGCGTAACCCCGCTGGTTGGAGATCGGGTGATGTATTCTCCAACCGAAAACGGGGAAGGCACGGTGGATGAGATTCTGCCGCGTGAAACAGAGCTCATCCGTCCTCCGATTGCTAATGCAAAGCTAGCAGTATTGCTTTTTTCCTTGAAGGAGCCTGATCTTAACCTGCAGCTTCTGGACAAGTTTCTGGTGCACATTGAGCATGCCGGTCTTCAGGCGCTCATTTGTCTGACCAAGGAGGACTTGCTGGAAGAGGAAATGGATGAACGCTCCTCCGATATTACGATAGAGACAGGGAAGCTGTATCAAGCAATCGGATATGATGTAATCATAACGAGCTCTGTTACCGGATTAGGCGTCGAGGATGTGAAGTCACGATTAGCCGGAGAAATCAGCGTTTTCTCGGGGCAATCCGGCGTCGGAAAATCATCGCTGCTCAACGCCATGCTCCCTGGATTAACGCTTGAAACGAGCGAAATCAGCATGAAGCTAGGCCGTGGCCGTCATACAACCCGTCACGTGGAGCTCATTGAGCTAGAAAACGGCGGATACGTTGCCGATACCCCGGGTTTCAGCCAGCTGGATTTTCTCGAACTGGGTGTAGATGAGCTTTCAAGCTGCTTTCGGGAGTTTAGAGAACTAGCCGATATGTGCAAATTCCGTGGCTGCAGTCATCTCCATGAGCCCGGCTGCAAGGTGAGAGAAGCGCTGGAGAATGGCGACATTGCTGCGAGCCGCTACGAACACTATGTGCAATTCCATGAAGAGATGAAGGAGAAAAAACGGAGGTATTAGCGTCATGAACAACGTTTATATTGCACCGTCTATACTATCAGCCAATTTCGCCAAACTCGGCGAAGAAGTGGCTGATGTGGAGCGGGGCGGAGCCGATTGGCTGCATGTGGATGTCATGGACGGTCATTTCGTTCCTAACCTGACGTTTGGACCGTTAGTCATGCAGGCAATTGCACCACTGACCAAGCTGCCGCTGGATGTTCACTTAATGATTGAAAATCCGGAGCAGTACATACCTGCGTTTGCGGGGGCCGAAGCCCACTTGATTACTGTACACCAGGAAGCTTGTATTCACCTTCACCGGGTACTGCATCTGATAAAAGAGCATGGCGTAAAAGCAGGGGTAGCCATCAACCCGGGTACGCCAGCCGCGGCGATTCGCGAGGTGCTGGAGGATGTTGACCTTGTGCTCGTCATGACGGTAAATCCCGGTTTTGGCGGACAGGCCTTTATTCAGAGCACGCTTCGTAAAATTCGCGAGCTGAAAGCGTGGAAGAACGAACTTGGTCTGAAAGATTTGCGGATCGAAGTCGATGGGGGAATTTCAGCGTCAACAGCTCCTTTGGTCGTAGAGGCCGGGGCCGATGTGCTGGTTGCCGGCAATGCGGTGTTTGGACAAGCCGACCGCCGGAAGGCGATGGAGGATATCCGTAAAAGCCTTGCCGGATTGGCATAGGCGAAGCATCGCCCGCATACAATGGGTTACATGAGGCAGGGTTCTCATGTAGCCTTTTTTTTGTGGCGGAAATACACGGACAAATGACAACGAACATACAATATGGGTGAAGGCATGAGCATGATGGGGAGGGTGAACGATGAAATTTTACACATTCAAGCTGCCTAAATTTTTGGGAGGATTCGTCAAGGCCGTTCTGAACACGTTTCACAAAAACTAACGGGCGGCCGCGTGCTGCTTTTAGCAGCAGTGAGAGGGCGCACGCGGGCGGGTTCCGCCTCCCAATGCCCACGGGTTCGCTCCGGAACTTTCGAATAAGGCCCTTGACGAAATTCCAAAGAAAAAGCGCATCAAAAAAGCACCTCATGAGATAAGGTGCTTTTTGTCTATATGTCTTGTCCCGAATTACACGCGGGTCACTTTACCGGATTTCAAAGCCCGAGTGCTAACGTATACGCGTTTTGGTTTACCGTCTACCAAGATACGGACCTTTTGCACGTTTACGCCCCAAGAGCGCCGATTGCGATTGTTTGCGTGAGATACATGGTTACCGCTGCCTGGCTTCTTGCCAGTCACATAACATTTGCGAGCCATTCATTACACCTCCTGTTCCAGTACACCTGTCTTGAAAATAACGGTTTATTTTCGAATTCACAGTTATTGTTCAAGCCGGCCTTCCGTCTATCATTTCTACAGCCAATAAAAGGGATGACTATAGGAAAGATTATAGAAAGCGCATAAAACAATACTTAAATATAATATCACAGTAAAAAAAGTCCCGTCAACAATCAGTTAAGTTTATTTACAAAGGTCGACTCTATAGAAGGGGCTACTCGAATGACGACTTGTCCCCTCTACAGCGATTCAAATGACTTTTTGCACACCTTCTTCTTTGTTCTTTTATTTATTTCTCTTTGTTCTTATAGTACAATGTTGTTTAGTCCATAATAATTTCTAGGGAGGAGTGTGTGGCGTGGCTATAGAACTAAAGACCGAATACGGTAAAGTTGACATTTCGGATGAAGCGATAGCGGTTATTGCTGGATCGGCCGCCATGGAATGTTATGGACTAGTTGGAATGGCAAGCCGAAAGCAGTTTAAGGATGGTATTGCAGAATTGCTAGGAAGGGAAAATTTAGCCCGGGGTGTTGAAATCAGCCTGGTTAACGACCGATTAGCTATTCATCTTTATATTATAGTCAGTTATGGTACGAAAATTTCTGAGGTTGCACACAACATACAGCTTAAGGTGAAATACGTGTTAAGTGAAATCTTTGGACTCGAAGTAGATCAGGTGAATATCAACGTCCAAGGAGTACGTGTATCAAGCTAGGAAGGGGAATTTTCATTGAGTAAGCGTTCTTTAAATGGAACAGATTTTACCGCCATGGTATTAGCCGGTGCAAAGCGGCTTTCCGAGCATGCTGAGCACGTCAATTCCCTCAATGTATTCCCGGTTCCCGATGGGGACACCGGTACGAATATGAATCTGACGATGACGGCTGGCGTGACGGAATTGAAAAACAATGGAGCGGGAGGACTAGGAAGCAGAGCAGGCACCTTGTCCAAGGGACTTCTTATGGGCGCGCGCGGGAACTCCGGCGTCATCTTGTCCCAATTGTTCCGCGGCTTTGGTCGGTATGCCGCCTCATTGGAGGAATTGAATACGGTACAATTTGCTTCTGCCCTGCAAAGCGGCGTTGATACTGCTTATAAGGCAGTGGTGAAGCCTGTGGAAGGAACGATTTTAACAGTAGCGAAGGAAGCAGCCAAACACGCAGTGTATTACGCAAGAAGAACGACTGATATAGTCGAGCTGATGGCTGAAGTGGTGGCTAAAGCAAAGGAAGCGCTTGCTGGAACTCCGGAGCTACTTCCGGTCTTAAAGCAGGTGGGTGTTGTTGATTCAGGTGGTCAAGGACTCGTATATATTTATGAAGGATTTTTAGAATGGTTGAATGGTGGAAGCGCAGATACGACGGTTCAAGGACAAGCTTCTACTCCGGTCGTTTCGTTTGAGATGGAGAAACATGCTCCAGCTAAGACCATACATGTTCCAGCTACTGCACAGGCCAAGCTCGAGACGGAAGACATTGAATTTTTATATGATATGGAATTTTTCATCAATCGTAAGCTGGGCGAGGTTAAGAACGTTGTGTTTGATGAGGAACAGTTCCGGAAAGCGTTGTCTGTCAATGGGGATTCCATTATCGTTATAGCAGATGATGAAATCATCAAAGTGCACGTGCATTCCAAAACTCCTGGTGATGTGCTAAATTTGGCACTTCGTTATGGTGAAATTACGCAAATTCATATTTTAAATATGCGTGAGCAGCACCGTGATCTGCTATCTGCGGGGATGGACGCGGCCCCAATGCCGGAACTGTTTGCTGACATTCCTGCAGAGCCAGCTCGTCCCGTTGATCCGGCTGAACTGCCGGCTGACGAGCTTGCGCCATACGGCTTTATCGCCGTGGCTTCGGGCCAAGGTGTTTCCGAAATTTTCACCAGCCTGGGCGTCGACGTCGTCTTATCGGGTGGGCAGACGATGAACCCTAGCACCGAGGATTTCGTGAAGGCGATTGGATCTATTTCGGCTCAGCATGTTTTTGTTCTGCCCAACAATTCCAATATCATTCTTGCCGCGCAGCAAGCACGCGATTTGCTTGAAGGGGAGCGCAGCGTTATTGTCGTTCCAAGCAAGAGCATTCCGCAGGGCATTGCGGCAGCTTTCGCTTTTCAGGAAGAGGAGAGCGTGGAAACCAATCAGGACAATATGCTAAGAGCTGTACACAACGTCAAAACGGGGCAAGTCACTTATGCGATTCGCGACACGGTCTTTGACGACTTGGAAATCAAGGCTGGCAACTATATAGGTATTGCCGACTCAAAGATTGTTGCTACGGAAGAAGGACTGCTTGAAACGAGCCAAGGGCTGCTCGGTAAAATGCTGGGCGCCGGGGATGAGATCGTCACGGTTCTTAGTGGGGAAGAAGCAGACGAAGCGATGACTGAGGCGCTGGTGGCCTGGGTTCATGAGACGTATCCGGATGTTGAAGTTGAGGTCCATAATGGAGGACAGCCGATTTATTATTACTTGTTCTCGGTAGAAGGTTAAAATTTATATACGATGAACCGGCGAAAGCGAAATAGGAAAGGGTGAAGATACCTATGAAGCAGGTTGTCATTATTGCCGATAGTACGGCAGACATCCCGCAGGCAGTAGTATCGGAATACGGTATTCATATCGTACCGATGCGGCTCGCCTTCGGTGAGCAATCTTTTCTTGAAGGCATCGACATCACCGCAGAAGAGTTCTATGATAAGCTCGCGAAGTCGCGTGATCTACCGACGACCTCGCAAACTTCACCTTCCCAGTATGTAGAGGTTTATCGGGACATGCTGGATAAGTATCCTGGTTCGTCGATCATTTCGATTCATCTTTCCTCCGGTATGAGCGGTACGTATCAATCTGCGGTTTTGGCGAAGCAAATGCTGGAGGAAGAGCTTGACGGGCAGATCGATATTACACCCATCGATTCCTTGTGTGCGACTTACGGGTTCGGTCTGCAGGTCGTTCATGCCGCCAGAATGGCAAAGCGTGGGGCGTCCGTTGAGGAGATTTACAGTGAAGTTGAACGGCTGGGAAAAGCTCGTCGGCTGTATTTTTTGGTCGATACGCTGGAGTACTTGCAAAAGGGTGGACGCATCGGAAAGGCCGCGGCGATATTAGGAAATTTGCTAAATATCAAGCCGATTCTATCAGTTGATCAGGAAGGCGTTATTTATGCCGTCGATAAAGTGCGGGGACGCAAAAAAGCGGTGTCTCGCGTTATCGAGTTGTTCGTAAACGACCTAAAAGGACTGAAGGACATCAATGTGGCGGTGTGCGACTGCGTAAATCCGGAAGGAGCCGAGGAAATAATTCAACTTCTTTCGGAGCATTTTACCCTTCACGAAATCGTCCGTACCAGCATCGGTGCCGTAGTGGGCTCGCATGTTGGTCCCGGCACAGTGGCTACCTTCATTTGGCCGGCTTAATGCCCGGTATTTTATAACCGGCCTTCGATAAAGCGAGGGATGAAATGATGGAGTTAAACGAAATCCCCGTGAGGCAAGTCAGCGGCGTGAGCGCTCTTAAACAAGGAGAGCTTCACGCCTTTGGCATCTTTACGGTTAATGATTTGATCGAATATTATCCGTTTCGGTATGAAGATTACCGGCTCCGCTCTCTGACGGAGGTGAAGGACGGAGAAAAAGTGACAGTACAGGCAAAAATCGTCGGCGTACCTGTATTACAGCGATATGGGCGCAAATCGAGACTGACGTGCAAAATGGTGGCCGAGGACTGGATGTTTACGGCGACCTGGTTCAACCGCCACTTTTTGAAGGACCAACTGACGACTGGGCGGGAAATCATCCTTACGGGTAAATGGGATCTGCGGCGCAGCCAGTTGACCGTGTCAGATTCCGAGTTCCCAGACCGGGGAACGCTGCGCAGCGGAAGTCTACAGCCAGTCTACTCGGTGGGGGGCAAAATTACGCAGGCCTGGATTCGCAAGACGATCGATCAGGCCTTGAAGCAGTACGGGGAAATGATTCCGGAAAATTTGCCGCCTGAGCTGCTGCGCAAATATGATCTAATGGCGCGAAAACGGGCGATCCAGCGTATCCATCAGCCTCAGGACAGCGAGGAGGGACAGCTTGCACGGCGGCGGATGGTATATGAGGAGCTGTTCCTGTTCCAGCTTAAGCTCCAGGCTTATCGGGCGATGAATCACGAGCGTTTGGATGGCGTAGCCCATGTGGTAGACAACAAGGTCATCCGGGAATTTGTGCGGAGTCTTCCGTTTGAGCTGACCGATGCGCAGAAGAAGGTCGAGCTTGAAATTCTACAGGACATGCGCTCCCCGTTTTGCATGAATCGGCTCCTGCAGGGGGATGTCGGATCGGGGAAGACAGTTATTGCTGCGATTGCGTTTTTTGCGGCGATCAAATCGGGGCATCAGGGCGCTTTTATGGTGCCGACGGAGATTTTGGCCGAGCAGCATGTCCGCTCGTTAACCCGGCTGTTCGAGCCATTTGGCGTTACGGTTGGGCTGCTTACAGGGAGCGTGACAGGGCGTAAGCGCAAGGATTTGCTCGGTTCGCTGCAGATGGGGCTCACGGATATCATTGTCGGCACGCATGCGCTGATTCAGGAGGACGTGTTTTTCCGTTCGCTGAGTCTGGTCGTTACTGATGAGCAGCACCGGTTCGGTGTGAATCAGCGCAGCATATTGCGGCGCAAGGGCTTCAATCCGGACGTGCTGACGATGACGGCGACTCCGATTCCGCGTACGCTCGCCATTACAGCCTTTGGCGATATGGATGTGTCGACGCTGTCCGAACGGCCGAAGGGGCGCAAGCCGATCTCTACATATTGGGTGAAGCATAGCATGATGGATCGTGTTCTTGGTTTCATCTCTCGCGAGGTGTCGCTAGGCAGACAAGCCTATCTGATTTGCCCGCTTATCGAAGAGTCGGACAAGCTGGATGTGCAGAACGCTATCGATTTGTATGTATCGATGCAGCAGGCTTTTCCGAATTTTAAGGTCGGCTTGCTGCATGGCCGGATGACTTCGACAGAGAAAGACGAGGTGATGCGCTCGTTCTATGAGAACGAGGTGCAACTGCTCGTCTCCACCACGGTGGTCGAAGTCGGGGTCGATGTGCCGAATGCGACGCTGATGATCGTCATGGATGCCGACCGGTTTGGCTTGTCGCAGCTGCATCAGCTGCGAGGGCGGGTTGGCCGCGGGGAGCACGCATCGTACTGCGTGCTTATCGCGGATCCGAAGTCGGAGGTCGGTCAGGAGCGAATGAAGGTCATGACCGATACGGACGACGGCTTCGAAGTGGCTCGGCGGGACCTGGAGCTGCGCGGTCCCGGGGATTTTTTCGGCACCAAGCAGAGCGGGGTGCCGGAGTTTCGAATCGCGGACATGGTCAGCGATTATGCGGTGCTTGAGGCGGCGCGGGACGACGCCGTCCGGCTGGTGGGCGACCCGTCCTTTTGGACGTCGCCCGAATATGGGCCGCTGCGTGAGCATTTGCGGCGCGAGCAGGTGTTCCAGGGCGAGTTGATCGATTAGGGCTGGTGGGCGGCCTTTTGCAGAGCCACTCGCCCTTTTTAGGTAGCTCCTAGGTCCCTAGGCCTTTTTTTCAGCACTATGGACAGTCTTTCCGTCATATATTAGGGTTGAGGTCCGGAAATGACGGGACAGGAGGTGCAGGTGCTTGAGTTACCATCAATACGGAATTAGCCCACAGCTGGTGGAGCGGATCAAATTGAAGATGAAAAACCCGGCGATGAAGGAGCGCATGAAGCAGCTCGTGGAAGGCTTGACCAAAGCGGATCTTCAGGATCGCCCTAAAGTGCGCAGGCTTGTTAGAACTGCGGCTTCGCTGCTGGGTGAGAGGATTACCGGCGGACAGGAAGAGCAGATCGTACAGTTTGTCATTGATCAGAAAATTGACCCGCGCAATACGTTTCACCTGATCAAATTGTGGGGAATGTTCCGGTAGCGGGATGGAAACACATGAAAGGACCCTTGGGATGGATTATACCAAGGGTCCTTTTTTCTCTGATGTATATTTATATGAATGTGTTTGCTGCAGGGGCTTTTTTCTTTTGCAAGCCATGCTTTATATTCATCGTAGGTCCACCAAACCACCTTCGGTGTCGGAAGTGGACACGGTATCGGCCGTGCTCTGCATATTGCTTATGGAATCATCCTCATAGGAAAAATCGGCTCCGTCCGGAACGCCTAATTCCTTTCTTTTCTCGGCGATTTCTTTCTCTACGGCTTCTTTTTCGGCAGTATTCCGATCAAATTCAGCCTGACTTCGTTTATTAATCCCGGCCAGCTTGCCGTTCTTATAGGCGGCATAGAGGTCAACGGAACCATCCGTCATGGACTGACCGACCCCGGCCTGTTCATCATAGAAATCGCGCACCTTTGTTCTCTGATAAAATAGCTCGCCGGTTTTTTCGTCATAAGTAAGGCCGAAAGGTTCATAGACCTTCATCGCCTTGGCCATCGCTTTGCGTTGTTGCGCTTCTTGTTCCTTTTCCATCAGCCCGCCGGACCAGCTGCCGCTTTCTGTTGCCGTCGCCAAAGCTGAGCCTGAATTCACATTAACAGCGCTGGTTGCGAATGCGGTCAATGTGCCGCCAACCAGGAGCAACGCCGCAGTGACTCCCAAAGCCGTAACTTTTTTCATTTTCATAATCGCCGTTATCCTTTCTTCAATCGCATTTTTACTAAAGCTGTTAAACAAAGGGGCTATCTTGCTTTTCTTTTCTTCCATAACGATCAGCGTCATGGCGTAGGCGGATCTGGTTGTTTCCCCGTGTGTCCGCACTACCGTTTCATCGCAGGAAAGTTCAATATCACGATTGGCGAGCACATACATCACCCATACCAAAGGATTGAACCAGTGTACGCATAAAGCGGAAGCCAGCAACAATTTCGTTAGGGCGTCAAATCTTTTGATATGCACATATTCATGGGTAAGAATGTAGCGCAGTCTTGCCTCGTCCGTCCAGTCGGTTGTTTTAGGCAGAAGCACCACAGGCCGGAATACCCCGTAGGTCAGCGGCGCTTGGATTTTATCGCATTGTCTGATTTGCACATGCCGCCGCATGGGATGCTCCCGCAGCCAAGTGTCGATAAAATCGTTCTGGGCGGGCAAGGAAGTTTGGAATTCCCTGAGCCACCGTATATAGGTCGCGATGAAAAATAATGCGGAGGCGCCCATGCCCGCCAGCCAAATGATCAACACGGGTGAAAAGAATGCCGTAGGCAAGCCTGATACGCCCAATGCTCCCGACGCCACACCGCTGGGCTGCTGCTCAGCGAAGGAAAGATCGCTCATGCCTATATCGTACATACCGGCCGTTCCAGAAAATATCCGTTTCAATACGTCTACACCGGTAAAAAAACTGAAACGCGATGGAACAGAAAAAGGAACCAGCAGGCGGCAAACGACTACTCCCCAAAGGATCAGAAATGTCTTTTTGGGCAGCTTGTGCAAGGAAAGCCCGCGGATGATCACGATGGCGATAATGAGGACCGCTGCGGAAAGACTCATTTGCAAAACATCCATACGGGACACCTCATTTCAACTTGTCTACAAGCTGCTTCAATCTTTCGATTTCTTCTTTGGACAGCTTTTTGCTATTAATGAGAGAGGCGAACAGCAAATCGGGGGAGCCGTCAAACACTTTATTGATCAACTCCGCCGCTTCCTGCACCTGCACCTGTTCTTTCGAAATGGCGGCCCGGCATAAGAAGTTGGGCTCGAGCCGTTTTATCGCTCCTTTGGCGATACATTTTTTAATCACGGTGTAGGTGGTGTTCTTATTCCAGCCAACCTGCTCGGCCAGAATTTCGCTAAGCTGCTTCGCGGTTAAGTCTCCCTCCTTCCATAAAACATCCATCACCTTAAGCTCGGAGTCAAACAGTTTTATGTCCATGCCAAATTCTTCCCTTCAGACTATTGCAATAGTATCGAGTTCATACTACTTCAATAGTCTGACCATGTCAAGTAGCCCTTGCTATTTGTCTGCCGATGTTTTATATTGACATGAGAGTAGGTCAAAACAAAAGGAGGTCCCTGAACTGGTATGACCCCACGAACAAAGGAGCAAAATGAAGAAATTCGCATACGCCGGCTGGCTCAAATTCGCATAGCGGCCGCCGATGTATTTTTGGATAAGGGACTGGTAATGGAAATTCGCGACGTGGCGGTGCAGGCCGGTCTTGGATATGGAACGGTATATCATTATTACAGCAATAAAGGCGATCTGCTCCATGATTTGTTGTGGGTTTGTATGGAGCGAGCGGGCGAATGGCTGGACGGGTTCACCAGCCCTTCCCCTTCTGTGACCGAGCGCCTGAGCGACTTATCTCATGACCGAAGGATGAGGCAAGTGCCTCTTGCAGAGGAGAAATCTCTTTTCGCCGCCGGGATCCGGCTGCTGGAGGCTTGGGCGGACGATCATGGCCTGTATTTACTGTACAAACTAGCTGCAGACGACTTTCGCCCTCTGCCTGAAGCACGGGCCGTCCCCCTGGCAGCGGCTTTTCGCGAGCAGGTGTTGCTTCCGTTTGCGGCTGTACTGGGAGATGGGGAGCTAGTACCTGCAAAGCCGAGTGCCTTAGATCTAAGTGAGAACTCAGCGGCGCTGCGGTTTGCCGAGTTCCGGCTGGCTGCGCTCGCGGGAGCCGCCTCGCTCCCGCTTCGCCGTGGCACCCTGCGCGCCGATGCCAGGGACATTGCCGCAGTTTTGTTTACCGAAAGGACTATGCAGAGGCAAATTTAAGGAGTGATATGATGATTATTTTGAAATCGCCGCGAGAAATCGAAGAGATGAAAACGGCGAACCAAATTGTTGCGGACTGCCATCGGGAGGTTTCTAAAATTATTGCTTCCGGGATTACTACACAGGAAATCAATGATTTTGTCGCCAGACATATTACTAAATTAGGCGGCAAGCAGTTTACAAAAGGGTATAACGGGTTTCCTGCAGAAACCTGCACATCGCTCAACGATGTAGTAGCGCACGGATTTCCTTCATCCCGAAAACTGCAAGATGGAGATCTGCTTAAGCTTGATATTGTTGCGGAATACGACGGCTGGTTTGGCGATTCATGTTGGTGTTATGCGATTGGCCATATAAGTCCGGAAGCGGAAAAGCTGCAGCGGGTCACGAAAGAATGTTTGGATCTTGGTATCGCCCAGGCGCTTCCCGGGAAGCGGCTCGGTGACATCACTTCCGCTGTCCAAACCCACGCGGAAGCAAACGGATTTTCGGTGGTGCGCGATCTGCTGGCACACGGCATCGGACGAAGCTTGCACGAGGAACCGAGCTATGAGCATATCGGTGTAGCGGGTAAAGGAATTCGTTTGAAGGAAGGCATGGTCTTTACGATTGAGCCAATGATTAATGAAGGTACATTCCGCATAACGATCGATGACGATGAGTGGACAGCACGAACGGCTGACGGCAAGCTGTCGGCGCAGTATGAGCATACGATTGCGATTACGCAGGACGGTCCGCTTATTTTAACCGCTCACTAATGAAGTTGATTTGCAAGCAGATAAAGAGTCTATATTGATGGTGTCTATATGACCCGTTGGTATAGCCTCTTTTTTCATTTAAAGGTAGCCTTGCCGAAGCCTAGCGACGAAACGGGGGTATCATTTCCATGAACTTCCCTTGCATAACGAATGTATGTTCGGTATATAATAAGAATAAATGTTCGTATTGTGGTGGTGTTAATATGAGTGTTAATCCAAGAATCGAAACAGAAGAGGATTTTCAAATCATCAAGGAATACACGTTACTGCCCATTTTACTGGATATGTTAGCAAGAGATGTGCAAGAGTTAAAAATCTATAAGGATAGAATTGTGTTCAATCATGTTCTTTTTTACCTTAGGGATGTTGAGAACTCCATCTATTCGGAATTGCAAAGCATTAAAAGTACGATGAAGAAACGAAATATTAAAGTTTTGAAAATCGATACCAATGCACTAGGCATTAATGTTGAATACAAAGTTCGCGGTTACATCCACCATTTCACCATGTTGAGGAGTTTGGTAAAAGCAGAGCTGATGACCATACTGATGAATGTGCGGAGGCAGTCGTGATGAGTGGAAAACGTGAGAAAGTTATCCTTCTGGCCGATTGCATGAGTTTCTACGCCAGCGTTGAAAAGGCGGATCATCCAGGCTGTAAGAATAAACCTGTTGTTGTAGCCGGAGACCCTGCACGCCGTTCAGGAATCATTTTAGCAGCTTGTCCTATTGCAAAGAGCTTTGGAGTAACTACAGCGGAGCGTCTTGGCGACGCGCTGAGGAAGTGTCCGGAGCTTGTTATTATGCGTCCTCGAATGCAGCATTATATAGATATTTCACTTATGATTACGAGAATTTATGAGGAGTTTACAGATCTCGTTGAAATTTTTAGTATCGATGAACAATTTTTAGATGTCACTGCAAGCCTGCCCTTCTTTGGAGACCCAATAGCCATTGCAAAATCTATTCAGCAAAAAGTTTTAAGTCAAACAGGCGTATGGGTAAGAATCGGAATAAGTTCCAATAAAATATTGGCTAAAATCGCAACCGATATATGGGCCAAAAAGAACGAAGACGGCATATTTACCTTATCTAAATCAGACGTGGAAACTTTACTTTGGCCTGAGCCAGTAAATAAGATGTTTGGCGTCGGTTCACGCATGACAGCACATTTTACTCGTCTTGGAATGAATACAATCGGCGATATTGCCAGAACACCATTACCGAGTCTTAAAGAAAAATTTCGAGCTCGCTTTGGTAAGCAATCGGACATTCACGCGGAGGTGATGTGGAGAACGGCTAACGGATTAGATGATAGTCCAGTTACACCCAGAACATTTAGTGCACCGCCAAAATCAGTGGGCCATATGATGACTTTGCCTAGGGATTATAATGATAAATCTGAGGTGGATACAGTTCTCCTTGAACTTACAGAGGAGGTTTGCCGCGATTGCCGACGTAAGGGATATATGGGCTCTGTAGTTACTGTCAGTTGTATGTGCAGCCCCTATGAAGCACCTACTGGATTCTCGCGCCAAATGAAGATGCCGGATCCTACTAACAATACAAATGCCGTATTCCAGGCAGTGAAGATGATTTTCTATAAATATTGGGACAAAATGCCCGTCCGACGCGCCGGGGTAACATTAAGCCAACTGGTGGATGATGGGAATTACCAGCTTACACTTTTTGAGGATCAGGTGAAATCCAGAGCCTTAGAGAAAGCTACCGACCGCATAAAAGATCGATATGGGAGCGCCGCAATCATGAGAGCTTCTTCGCTTACCAACGCCGGGCAAGCAGCGGATAGGTCGACGAAGATAGGAGGGCATTATAAATGAGCAAAAAACTTGAAAAAAACGGATTGTGGGAATCCAGCAGAATGATGCTGCCACAGCATAAAGAAGCATATCAGAACAGACTCGATGATAAAGCAGTCCAACAAAGTCGTCCAACAACAGAAGAAATTAATATGATGAGAGATTATGTTCTACTGCCCATCATGCACTCCATTGTCATAAGAAAAGCTCAAGAAGTGGAACACTCCTCTGAAACTCTAAGATTACTTTATTCAAAGGTGGCTCAGGTTCTTGCCAAAAACATTTATGCAGACTTATCCAAAGTAAAAAGATCCTTGTCGGAAAAAAATATCAGCGTTTTTGAAAATGGAAAAGATGATCGAATGATTCGTTACCGATATATTTGCCGTGAGTATGAAGATAGCTTTACGGTCACCAGAGACTATATGCGTGCCGAAGTAAGCTTGAGAATTAGACGATATGCTGACAATCTTGTAACAAGTATGTATAGCTCAGGAAGTCAACCAAGTAACAAATAAAACATGAGAGTAAGTCCGAGGATATATGTCCTTTGACCGTGAACGGGACAGCCTAGCTCTTTTTTGCTATAATCATTCTAATCGCGATATACCGGAATGGAGAGATACGATGATATTGCATAAAGGTGAAATCCTGTTCCGCCAAGGGGATGACGGTGCGTTTTTGTATCACGTAAAGAGCGGCTTGTTTAAAGTGACACGCTTGCATGAGAATGGGAACATTGTCCTGTTCAATATTTTGTATCCGGGCGAGACGGTCCCGCATCATTCCTTGATTTCGCCCAAGGAGGTTCACGGGACGGCCACAGCACTTATGCGCAGCGAAGTAGAGGCGATACCGGCCCAGCAATGGTACCGGGAGCTGCAGGAGGATCCGCAGAAACCGCTGGAGGTGGCTAAGCTGCTTCAGGAGAAAGTCCGATTTATGCAGGAGCGGCTGGACCATTTGACGGTCGGCACACCGGCCGAACGTCTGGAACTGCTCACCAAATGGCTTGGTCAACACGCCCACGGTGTTCCTTTGACCGATTATTTAACCCAAGAGGAGATCGGACAGCTGATCGGTGTAAGACGAGAGACCGTGAACCGACTGCTGCGAAGCCAGGATCGTTGAAAATAATGAAAGAAATTTTCATTATTTTCCGGTTTTACGGTACAGTCATGATTTCCGTTGTGGTATAATATGAATAGAAACAAAACCAATAGAAAGGATCAGGATACCATGTGTCCCCGAAGGACGAAATCCCAAAGGACGATTTGGAAACGTTGTGATCTCTCTTATACTTAGCTTCTTTTCGTGGAACGTCGGTTTACGGTAAACCAACCCTACGAAAGAGGCGTGTAATGATGCGAAGGATGAAGTCCTCATGGATCTTCTCCGTAGGGTGTTGCCGTAAGGTCAACCAAACTACGATAAGAGGGATTCCTAATGAGGGAAAAAGCAGAAAGGCAAGTTGACGGTAGGTCATTGGCAACAATGATAGTCGGGTCCTGTTTGCTGGCTTTTACGTACTATCATATCAATTTTCAGAACGGTTTGGCGGAAGGCGGATTCGTTGGCCTGGCTTTGCTCGGCAAATATTTGTTCAATCTCTCGCCGGCGCTGTCCTCAATTGCGCTTGATCTTCCGATTGTGTTGCTGGCTTGGTTCTTGAAGGGGCGAAAATTTGTCGTCCATACTTTGATTGCAACATTGACCTTTTCGTTATTTTACGAATTGTGCGAGCAGTTCTCGCCGCTAACGATGAATCTGCAAGATCGTTTGCCGCTGGCTGCATTGCTGTCCGGTCTGTTAACAGGGATCGGGGCTGGCTTGGTGCTTCGGGCTGGCGGTGCGACAGGCGGAGACGACATTTTGGCGATGCTGTTAAGTGAGCGGTCCGGTTTAAAGATCGGAACGGTGTTTATGATTTTGGATGCTTCTGTCCTTATGATTTCACTCATATATTTACCACTAAAAGAAACGCTATTCACCATTATGGCGGTGCTCATTGCAGGCAAAACGATTACGTGGACAGTCTACTACGGACAGAAACCGCGAATGTCCCTGCATTTGCCTTACCGGGTCAAAGAGAAAACGGCTCGAGCTTGATGCTCGGGCCGTTTTTTTTGTTAACACGTCAGAGCTTATGAAAGTGTAGTTGTATTCATTGGGAGGTGTGCTTATGTCTGAAATATTTCCGTCCTCACTAGCGGCTTTTGGTTAGATTCTTGGGGGGATAGTAACGCTTATTTCATGACCTCCAAGAGCCCTGCATTTTGCGGATCAGCACGATTTGGCCGGAATGATAGGCGTCATGCAGCATCCAACAGGAGAGCGCGTGGCCGATTGTCTCTGGGCCGGAGGAGCGGTAAGGCGCTTCCAAGTCGGACTCGCTCAAAGCAGCGATTGTCTCACGCAGCTCAAGGGCGATGCGTTTCGTTTCGGCCAGCGTGGCATTCCAGGCTTCGACATCTTCGGCATCATACGCAACTTGGAACGTTTCATCGTTTGTTTGTGCTGATACGCTGGGAGGGGTATCTTTTAACCGACTGAGGACGAGTTTGTTGTAAAAATTGATGTGATTGACGGTCTGCCAGATCGTATTTCCTCCACCCGGCGGCGTCCATAAGGCTTGCTCGGTGGTCACGTTCTGAAGTGCGGTGGATAACGGGACGATCCATTCCTCAAGCTCCCAGGTATTGTCTTTTTGGACGAGCAGCAGATCCAATGCATTTGCACTCAAAATTGCATCCTCCTTATCATCGTAACTGGCTAAATTACCATTTACAGGTTACAATCAGATTATAACATGAAGCTAGGTGAAATGTAACTACTTATTTGTAGTATAGATAGTTACGTTCAAAATAGGAGGACTATAGCATTGGAAAGGTTATGGAGTGATTTTCTGAATAGTGAGTGGCATGATTGGCGTGGAAGCGGAAAGAGTGGAGACCGGCTGGGGCAGGATAAATGGCAGGAATATTTCTTGGGCAGCTGGGGTCTTAAAGCAACAGTTCCCGCTGATGAGGACGAGATCCTTCATATGAGGAAGTTTCGGAAACAGCTACATGAGCTGGCTAGCCGTTTAGCGGACGACAGTCAAATGAATACAGAGGATTGGGCGCTGTTGAATGAATATATGAAGCTGGGAGTGGTACGTCGGCAATTTGCGGGTGAGGGCGAAGGGATCGAACTGAAACTTACACCGATAAACGACGACTGGAAGCAGGTATTAGCTGAAATCGCTGCAAGCTTTGGACAAACCCTACTTGAAGGAGGAGACGGACGAATTCGCATATGCGACAACCCGGACTGTCGCTGGGTGTTTTATGATGATACTCGAAATCGTACGAAAAAATACTGCGACGACAAAACGTGCGGCAACCTGATGAAGGTGCGGCGGTTTCGGGCACGAAAAAAGGCGGAGCATGATCCTGACGAGATGGAGAACGGGTCATCATAAGCAATCGTTCAGATTAAAGCAAAAGGGACTCCTGCTTAGGAATCCCTTTTTTTAGATCTTTATTCTTCAGACGGGCTATCAAATAAAGTAAGATACTCTCCGTATCCTTCCTTTTCAAGGTCCGTTTTTGGGACAAAATGCAGTGCCGCAGAGTTGATGCAGTAACGAAGTCCCGTCGGCTCCGGCCCGTCATCGAATACGTGACCAAGATGGGAATCACCAATCCGGCTTCTCACCTCAGTGCGTACCATGAAATGGCTGGTGTCGCTTTTCTCTTTAATGTTGTAGTCCCGCAGGGGACGTGTGAAGCTTGGCCATCCGCAGCCGGCGTCGAACTTGTCACGAGAGCTGAACAGCGGTTCTCCAGATACGATATCGACATAGATGCCTTCTTCAGTGTGGTCCCAGTACTCGCCGGTGAAAGGGCGTTCTGTGGCGCTGTTTTGCGTCACCTCATACTGGATTCCTGACAAGCGGCGATGCAGTTCCTCCTTGTCAGCCGGACCGGACCAGTGTCGTTCAAGGAAGTCTTCGCGGCCGGAGCCTTTCCGGTACCGTTTATAATGCCCGGGGTTCTTCCGGTGGTATTGCTGGTGGTACTCCTCAGCCGGATAAAAAGGGGCCGCAGGGAGAATTGGGGTTACGATCGGTTTGTCGAAGCGACCGCTTTGTGCAAGTTCGAGTTTGGATTGCTCCGCTTCTTCACGCTGCTGTTCATTATGATAGAAAATAGCGGTCTGGTATGATTCTCCACGGTCATGAAATTGTCCGCCCTCGTCCGTTGGATCGATTTGCTGCCAATACAGCTCCAGCAGTCTTTTGTAAGGAAATACGGACGGATCAAACGTGATTTGAACGGCTTCGTAATGACCTGTGTGCCCCGCACAAACCTGCTCATAAGTAGGGTTTTCCGTATTTCCACCTGTATATCCTGAGATGATGCCATGTATGCCGGGCAGTTGTTCGAATGGCGATACCATGCACCAGAAACAGCCCCCTGCAAAGGTTGCTAGCTCCAGTCGTGCAGATTGTGTTGGATTCATCATAATCCCTCCGTTTCCCTATCATTATAGCGTGTTTTCCAGAAAACCCAAAATAGTCCTCAAAAAACTGGTGCTGGCGCATATTGAAAGTACGTGCTATAATTACTTTAATTAAACATGCTTGGTTCCCAAAGGGGAGTAGCTTATAATCAATAAAGTCGTCATTACGGGAGTATACATACCCCCGGCTTTATTGGCAACATTTAAGTTGTTAGCGAGACCTTTGCCCGTTGCGAATATTGGGTAAAGGTCTTTTTTGATGCATAAATGCGTCGTGCCCAATATGGACACGGCGCATTTTTTGATTAAAGAAAGGGTTTCTTCCCGTAAACCCACTGGTATATGTCTTTAATCTATAGAAAAACTACCTTTATCTAAACACTATGGTTTTCTAGCGGGTAGAGGGGATTTTCTAAAAAGTGGGTCCTGAGCATGGTTAAATAACAGAAAGGGGAGAAAGGATGGAACTTTTAACGGTAGAATTTTGGACAGCACTTTTATCGATTGTTCTTATTGACTTGGTTCTTGCGGGAGACAACGCCATCGTTATTGGCCTTGCGGCTCGAAACGTTCCAAAAGCAGATCAGAAGAAAGTAATCATTTGGGGGACCGTTGGTGCCATTGTAGTGCGG
Source organism: Paenibacillus puldeungensis (assembly GCF_042678945.1). Classification (NCBI taxonomy): domain Bacteria; kingdom Bacillati; phylum Bacillota; class Bacilli; order Caryophanales; family Paenibacillaceae; genus Paenibacillus; species Paenibacillus puldeungensis. Next base: position 197,937 of record NZ_JBHTLM010000004.1, read on the forward strand.
GTTATTATGACCTTGCTTGTGGTTCAGCTTCTCAACATTCCCGGGCTTCGCTTGGCTGGGGGGCTTGCCTTAATATGGATTGCCTACAAATTATTGATTGATGAGAAAAGTCATGATATTAAGGCCGGAAATAGAATATGGGCTGCTATTCGCACGATCATTATCGCCGACACCATGATGGGCCTCGACAACGTATTGGCCGTAGCCGGAGCGGCCCATGGCGATTTCCTCCTTGTTGTTATCGGACTCGCCGTTTCTGTACCGATCATGGTATGGGGCAGTACAATGATCCTGAAGTTGACCGAGCGATTCCCGATGGTCATTACGATCGGCGCGGCGGTACTGGCTTGGACCGCAGCGAAAATGATTGTGGAAGAACCGTTGATTCACGATTGGTTTGCTAGCGCATGGATCAAGTATGGATTTGAGCTTTTCATCATCGTCGCGGTCGTTGGACTCGGGACGCTCATGAAAAGAAAAAGAAGAGTGCATCTGCATCATAGTACGCAATCTTAGGAAAAAAGGTTTGCAATAAAACGCCGCCGGTCAATTTGACTGGCGGCGTTTTTGTAGATTCGCCCTACCCTCCGTTATTTCGTGCCGCTTGCCGGAACTGCTTAGGCGACATCCCATAACGTTTGCGAAATACTTTATGAAAGTAATTATAGCTGGGAAAGCCTGAACTCTCGGCAACATGCTCAAGGGAAAGCGGACTAAAGATAATCCTTTCACGTGCCATATTCAGGCGAACTTCCAGCGTATACTGAATGATGCTTTGACCGAAGGTTTCTTTAAATAAATGAACCGCTCGGGAAACGCTGATTCCGACATAGGAGGCCACATCCTCCAGTTTAAAGGGCGAGGCCACATTTTCTTCGATATAGTTTTTGATGCGGTGGGCCAAATAAGTGGGGTAATTGGGCCGCGGCTGTTCCTGCAAATTTCGGTCAATATCCATACACAAAATTTTGAGGTAGTATTCCGCAATTTCGGGAGCCAGGTTTGAAATTCTACGCTGCTCCAGCATGATCTGCCGAAAAGTCCCAACCAGGCCGTCGGTCAGCTGTACTTTGATCCGGTGCGGCCGGACTTGCTTTTTCCACCATGCTTCAATCCATTCTCCAGTAAGAAAAATGTGATAGTCCCCGCTGTCGACGGTGACTTCACCAAGCCCGTTAGGCTCCGCTTCCACTTTCAACTCATAATGATCCCCTGGGGCGAAGAGCAGCAGATCCCCCGCTTCGAGAAGCTCCAACCGTCCATTTAAACGGGCACGGCATCTTCCTGAGGTTTGCAGCCGAATTAAATGATTGACGGGCCCGTCAACTTGATTCGTGTGAAACGGCTTGCGGTGCACCGAATAACCAGCAAACAAAATTTTCAGGTCTGCATTATCCTCCATAGCTGTCCTCCACAGGAATCCAAAAAATAATAACCAGATTGTTCATGTTTAAATCATATTATTCATTTTACAACAAGGTATTTTGAAATACCATGGTAGTGGAATCAGCAAGGGCTTTCATTAACTGCTTTGGGGGAGTTGAGACATTTGACACGTGTCAATATGGGTATCATCGGCTGTGGAAATATTAGTCCGGCTTACTTAACCTATTTAGGTCAAAGCGACTTGATCAAGATAATGGCAGTTTCTGACCAACTGCCGGAAAAGGCGCGTGAACGGGCTAAGGAATTTGGTGTTGAAAACGTATACACCGTGGATGAAATGCTTCAAGCCCCTGAAATCAAGCTTATTCTGAATCTGACGATCCCTTCATCCCATGGAGCGTTAAACATCGCCGCACTGGAGCACGGCAAGCATGTGTACGTCGAAAAACCGTTATCCATTTCCTTGGAGGAGGCTCGGAAAATGCTTGACCTTGCCGATGCTAAACATCTGCGGGTCGGATGTGCCCCCGATACTATTCTGGGTTCTGGCCTTGAAACGAGCCGGCAGGTGATTGCGGACGGATTGATCGGGCGTCCGCTCGGGGCTACCGCATTTATGATGGGAGCCGGGCATGAAAGCTGGCACCCGAATCCTGAATTTTTCTATGCCGAGGGTGGAGGACCCATGTTTGATATGGGGCCTTACTATTTAACCGCACTCGTGCACCTGATCGGGCCAATCGCCCGGATTAGCGGCTCGGCAGGTATCCAGATTCATGAGCGTACGGTGAAGTCGGGACCCAATGCGGGCTCTTTCATCCCGGTAAAGACCCCAACCCATTATAGCGCCACGCTTGATTTTACGGGCGGTGCAATCGGTACGCTAGTAACCAGTTTTGATATTCCCGGAGGAAGCACATTGCCTCGGATCGAGATTTACGGGACTAAGGGGACGATGCTGGTTCCAGATCCGAACGGCTTTAATGGTGATGTCAAAATACGCCGTTCCGGATCGGAAGCATGGGAGGTGGTTCCGCCGTTATTCGAATGTGGGCCCAATGAGCGCGGCCGTGGTATCGAGGATATGGCCAAAGCGATGGCCGAAGATCGTGAACACAAGGCCAGCGGCAAGCTTGCATATCATGTGCTGGAAGCGATGCACGCAGTCGCACAATCTTCGCGCGAAGGGCGGCATATCAAGCTGAGCAGCGCAGATTGCCTTTAGTTATAAAATTTTGATGAAGAGGTGAGCAGTATGGTACAACTCGGATTGCAACTTTATACGGTCAGAGATCACTTGGAACAAGATTTTGAAGGAACGCTGCGTAAGGTGGCTGAACTTGGCTATCAAGGAGTCGAGTTTGCTGGTTTTTACGGTCGGACGGCAGAGCAGGTGCAGCAGATTTTGCAGGAAACAGGACTGGTCGCTTTAGGTTCACATACGCAGTATGATCGCCTCAAGAATGCTTTAGCCGAAGAAATTGCATTTAATAAGGCTATCGGCAATCATTATCTGGTTTTTCCATATTTAGCTGAAGAAGAAAGAGATCGCTGGGATGAAGTGATCGAAGACTTGAAAGTCATCGGAAAGGGCTGTGCGGAGGAAGGAATGATTCTCTGCTACCATAATCATGATTTTGAATTAACACAAAAGCTTCAAGGCAAGCCGGTGCTGGATGTCATTTACGAGAAAGTTCCCGCCAATCTGCTCAAAGCTGAGCTTGACTCCTGCTGGGTCGCATTTGGCGGAGCCGATCCGCTAGAGTATATCGTTACATATCGGGACCGGCTTCCACTGCTGCATTTGAAGGACGTGGTTACTAGAGCCGACGGTTCGCCGGAAACGGTGGAGCTTGGACGAGGAGAGATTGCCGTTGATAAAATCGCGGATGCAGCGATTTCTGCAGATGTGAAATGGCTTATTGTCGAACAAGATTACTGCGCGGGCGACTCGCTCGAAAGCATCAGCGTAAGTATGGATTGGTTACGTGCATATTCCAAGAAAAGGGGAACATTAAATGTCTAAAACATTGAAAATCGGAGTTATCGGCTGCGGCGGAATCGCGAACGGCAAACACCTGCCCAGCCTTTCTCAGCTATCTGAAGTACAACTGGTGGCGTTCTGTGATATCGTGGAGGAACGTGCTGTAAAAGCGGCTGCAGAATATGGCGCGCCAGAAGCGAAAGTATATACGGATTATCGGGAGCTGCTGAAAGAAAGCGATGTCGATGTGATTCACGTCTGCACGCCGAATGATTCTCATGCAGAAATTACAGTGGCTTCACTGGAATCAGGCCGTCACGTCATGTGTGAGAAGCCGATGGCTAAGACGGCTGCGCAGGCCCGTCAAATGCTGGATGCGGCCAAACGGACCGGCAAGAAGCTGTCTATCGCCTACCAGAATCGCTTCCGTAGCGACAGCTTATATTTGAAGGAGCTGTGCGAAAATGGGGAACTCGGCGACATTTACTTAGGCAAGGCACTAGCATTGCGGCGTCGGGCTGTGCCGACTTGGGGGGTCTTCCTGGATGAGGAGAAGCAGGGCGGTGGACCGCTCATCGATATCGGTACTCATGCCCTTGACCTAACCTTGTGGCTGATGGACAATTACGAGCCTAAGAGTGTCACCGGTTCGGTTTTCCACAAGCTTGGAAATCGTGCTAACGCAGCGAACGCCTTTGGTCCTTGGGATCCAGAACAGTTTAAAGTAGAGGATTCGGCGTTCGGATTTATTACGATGAAGAATGGCGCGACCATTATTTTGGAATCAAGCTGGGCTCTTAACGTCGTCGAATTCGGAGAAGCCAAGACGCTGCTTTGTGGCACGGAAGGCGGGGCAGATATGACGAACGGCCTTCGTATTAACGGGGAAAGACTAAGCCGTTTGTATGAGACGAAGGTGGATTTAGACGCCGGCGGAGTTGCTTTCTTCGAGGGTAAGAAGGAGACTGATGCCACGCGCGAAGCGAGAGCTTGGGTCGAGGCGATTTTGGAGGATAAAGAACCGCTCGTGAAGCCGGAACAGGCGCTGGTAGTCACCGAAATATTAGAAGCGATCTATGAATCGGCAAGAACGGGCAAAACAGTATATTTTGACTGAAAATAGGAGGAGATAAGTGAGGAGGCACTGGATAAAGTAGCCGCTCAAGGGCCTAAAAGCCGTGGTGATCGGAAACGGTTGGAATCCGGGAAACGCCCATTGTAATACCGATGAACTCCTAGAAAATAAAGCGGCTAGCGACCGGTTCAAGAAGGCGGTTGAATCCCGCGGTCTGACCATCATCGCACTGAGCTGCCACGGGCAGTGCGCAACTTGCAGCAAGTATTGATGGAGGACTCTGCGGGTCAGATGTGGTGGGTATAATTGCCTAAAAAAGGAATATACTAATTAGCGGCTGCCGCCAAGGTAGCCGTTTTTCTTTAGATGAAAAAGTGACATGATAAGAAGGTTACCCCCTGTACTTCGCATATATAAATGTGTTATTATGAAATATACTAACTAAAGGTAAGTTTTTTTACTAGAGGCTTTTACATTAACGAGGTGAAATTTATGGATGAGCATTCTCATGCGATGTGTCCGCGATTTGAATCGGCTTTTTCATTACTGGGTAAACGATGGAACGGTCTGATCATTCAAACATTGATGAGTGGACCGAAGCGATTCAAGGATATATCCAATCAGATTCCTTCCATGAGCGATAAAATGTTATCCGAGCGGATGAAGGACTTGGAATGTGAAGGTGTTTTAATCCGCCACGTTTATCCTGAGACTCCGGTCCGGATCGAATATGAACTGACCGACAAAGGTCGTGCACTTCGTCCGGTAATGGAGCAGGTTCAATTCTGGGCCGAGCAATGGATTAAGTAAAGGGACGTGCCGTTTTCGGGGACGGAGACGGCATGAATAAAAAAATCGAAAGTGGGTGTACTTGTGGCTGAAATCATTGTAATCGGAGCAGGGCCAGCAGGAGCTAGCGCAGCATTGTTTCTGGCCAAGGCGGGAAAGGAAACCCTTGTTCTGGACAGCAATGCCAGCATGACGAAGCGGGCATGGATAGAGAACCATTATGGCGCTAAGGACATTTCGGGACCGGATTTATTGAAAATTGGTCGGGAACAAGCGGAAAAATTCGGAGCTAAATTTATTGAAGAAAAAGTAACGGTTATCGACACCAACGGCGGATCGAAAGTTACGGTGAAGACGGAATCCGGCCGCAGCTATGAAGCATCCCATATTATCCTCGCGACTGGAGCAATCACAGAACTTGCAAACGCTACCGGAATTGAATTGAAGGAAGGCCGTGAGCCTCGAATCAAGACAGTCATCGCTACGGATGGTAACGGACGAACGAACATTCCACGGATTTGGGCCGCAGGAACGGTCGCCGGCGTCAGTGTTCATACAATTATTACAGCCGGAGACGGTGCTAAAGTTGCTATAGAATTAATCAGTGAACTGAACGGCGAACGCTATGTCGATCATGACGTACTTAAATAGTTGTGATTTGTATAGGTAAGTCATGGAGGTCTCTCTAGAGAGGCCTCCTTTTGCTGAATGAAATATGTTAATATTGGAAAAATGGTAGTGGGGGAAGAATTCCCTGTTTGTTAGAAAGGCGGTGCACTCGGATGCGTAGAAGAGTACGATGGATCATTTGCTTAGCAGCCCTGTTAGCTCTATTTGCAGCAGCCTGCGCTCCGGACCGAACGATTGAAAAACCCGCCCTCCCGGAAACGGTGAAGACTGAAAAACAGCCGCCAACCATTACGCTCAACATTGACGGCAGTACATATATTCCTGATGTGACACGAAGCCTCCATTTCGATTATATGAAAGGCATCATTTTGCGTCAGGCCTTGGAAAGCAGCGGAATTGTCCAGTTTTCAGAGGACAGGAAATCCATTCTTTCGGTCGGTGACGTTTCGCTCGACTCCACGTTGGAATGGGGAGTTAGGCTGAATGATAAGGACCTTCCTCCCTCAGCATGGGACAACCCGCTTCAAGCAGGCGATGTCATTTTCGTATATGTTAAAACGGTGGGCAGCTACGCAACGATTCCACAGCAGGCCTCGCTGCTTCTTAGCATCAATGGGGGAAGCTCCAAGCCTGGGCTAAGACGTATTTATGTCAACAAATATGAGGATAATACGACGGTCCGTGACTTGCTGAAACGAAGTGGCGTCGTGAAATTTAATGTTAACAATACGCTCATTGTTTCCGTCAACGGGTATGTCCCGGAACAATCAGAGAAATGGACGCTGAAGGTGAACCGGAAGCAGCTGATAGATGGCGGGATGGATATGAGACTGAAACCGCAAGACGGTGTAGAGTTAATGCTGGTCAATAAATAAAAGGATGTTAAGTAAATCCGCATCTCCTGTAAAAGGGGGGGCGGATTTTTTCAATAAGTTTCATGAAATAATTATGACAATTTATTGTGATAAGTTTCACATTTAAAGTGAATGGAATCACAAAGTACCTTCAATTTGAAATGTATACTTTCGACATAAAAGGTTGTTGCACTAGGGTGACTAAAGCAGTCCTAACAGTCCTATTATGGAGGAGGCAATTCTAAACATGGGAACAGATAGAGAAAAATTAGTAGTGATCGGCAATGGGATGGCGGGAATCAGTGCGGTTGAACAAATTTTGAAGCTGACTTCGAAATTCGATATTACAGTGTTTGGGAGCGAACCTCATCCGAACTACAATCGGATTATGCTTTCCTATGTTCTTGAAGGCAGTAAAACGATGGATGACATCATCCTGAACGATTTGAACTGGTACCGGGATAACGGAATTACACTTCACACAGGCACAACCGTTGTGCGGATTGAGGAAGAGACCAAGGAAGTCGTGGCCGAGAACGGGCTGCGGGTACCTTATGACAAAATATTGATTGCAACCGGCTCCAATTCCTTTATACTGCCGATTCCCGGCAGCGATAAAGAAGGAGTCGTCGGCTTCCGCGATATCGCAGACTGTCATCAAATGCTGGAAGCGGCGAAAACTTACCGCAAAGCTGCTGTAATTGGCGGTGGTTTGTTGGGCTTAGAAGCTGCAAAGGGTCTTGTGCAACTAGGCATGGAAGTTACCGTCGTGCACTTGATGGAGGATTTAATGGAGCGTCAACTCGACCATCAAGCGGCTTTAATGCTTAAGTCGGAGCTAGAGCGTCAGGGCATTAAATTCAAAATGGGCGCTCAAACGACAGAACTGCTGGGGGACAAACGTGTTAGTGGACTTCAGTTTGCCGATGGCACTGAGCTGGAAGCGGAATTTGTCGTCATGGCTGTTGGGATTAAGCCGAACATAGCCGTGGCGAAAGCGAGCGGCATCGAAACAGGTCGAGGGATCGTCGTGAACGATTATTTGCAAACCTCAATGGAGGGCGTGTATTCGGTTGGGGAGTGTACTGAGCATCGAGGTATCTGTTATGGACTCGTAGCCCCGCTCTTTGAGCAAGGGATCGTTATGGCGAAGCATATCAGTGGTGTGGAAACTGCGCCATATGCAGGTTCGGTCGTTTCGACCAAGCTGAAAATTTCCGGGGTAGACGTGTTCTCCACCGGGGAATTCATCGACGGGCCGGAGCATACGGTCATTTCGAGCAAAGATGAATGGAAACGTACCTATAAAAAAATATTGCTAAAAGACAACGCTCTGATTGGCGCCGTATTGTTTGGCGACATCGATGACTCAGCCGAGCTGCAGAAGCTGATCAAGCAAAACGCCGAAATGACGGATGAACTGCATGCTTCCTTAATGGGAGGAGGCTGCTGCGGCAGCGGTGAGAAAAAGACGAAATCGGTAGAAACGATGTCGGATGAAGAAATTGTATGCGGCTGTAACGGCGTCACTAAAGGAACGATCGTAGACGTCATTACGAATCAGGGCTTGACGACCGTCGATGAGATCAAGGCTTGTACGGGTGCTACCCGATCCTGTGGCGGATGTAAGCCTGTAGTTGAACAAATTTTGCAATACGTACTCGGCGATGGCTTTACTTCGGCGGCGAAACAGGGCATTTGCGGCTGTACGACGCTGAGTCGGGACGAGATCGTAGCTGAGATCAAGGCGAAAGGTTTGCAGACGACAAAAGAGGTTATGAACGTGCTCGGGTGGAACCAGCCTGAGGGCTGCTCGAAATGCCGTCCGGCGATCAACTACTATCTCGGCATGCTGAACCCGGATACGTATGAGGATGAGAAGGAATCGCGTTTCGTCAACGAGCGGATGGGCGCTAACATTCAGAAGGACGGGACCTATACGGTGGTTCCCCGGATGTATGGCGGCGTGACGACACCGGAGGATTTGAAGAAAATCGCCGATGTGTCACTGAAATATGATGTGAAGGTCGTAAAAGTGACCGGTGGCCAGCGTCTGGATTTGATTGGCGTGAAAAAAGAAGACCTGCCGAAGGTATGGGCGGAACTGGATATGCCGTCTGGATATGCTTACGCTAAATCGCTGCGTACGGTGAAAACCTGCGTGGGCTCGCAATTTTGCCGCTTCGGTACTCAGGATTCGATGGGTATGGGGGCTTTGCTGGAGCGCAAATTCGAACGGCTTGATTTCCCGGCTAAATTTAAAATGGCGGTGAACGGCTGTCCGCGTAACTGTGCCGAGTCATGCACGAAGGATATCGGCATCGTCGGTAATGACGGTGGATGGGAAATTTTCATCGGTGGCAATGGGGGCATCAAGGCTCGTCTGGCTGATTCGCTCTGCAAGGTAAAAACGGATGAGGAATTGATCGAGCTGTGCGGTGCCATCATGCAGTACTACCGGGAGACAGGCAACTACTTGGAGAGAACGTCTGAATGGGTAGAACGTATGGGTCTGGACCACATCAAATCTGTCGTTGTAGACGATATTGAAGGCCGAAAAGCGCTTGTGGAGCGAATTGAATTTGCTCTGAAACAAGTGACGGATCCGTGGAAAAAGATGCTGGGTGACGACGAAAACCGGAACAAACTGTTTCACAGCCTAGAAATGAGCGACCAACTGTAACTGTGGTCCATGCGACGAAAGGGGAGTATGGAATGAGTAACGACATGACGATGAATAAATTTTTTCCGGCAGGAGCTTTGGATCAATTTCTGCCGCAAATTGGGCGAGTAGTAGAAATAGGTGGACAGCAAATTGCGGTATTTCGCGTTTCTAACGGGGGCATCTTCGCTGTATTGAACAAGAGTCCACATCCGAAGAGTGGCCCGCTGGCTGAAGGTATCGTATCGGGGAACTATCTTTACGATCCGCTGTATGACTGGAAAATTGATCTAACCACGGGCCAGGTGCAGGCACCGGATAACGGTCAAGTACAAACGTTCCAGGTTAAGGTGGAGGACGGGCAGGTTTGGATTGCAGCGGGTCAGCAGTAATAGCGTAGTTTATGGGGAGGAACTAACAAATGTTTACGCCAAATGTTGAAGCGATTGTGGAGGCGGCGGTCAAGAAGAAAGAGAAGATGAACGAAAGTTTGTCGAGGTACATCGTGTCGGCTATGCTGGCAGGAGCTTACGTAGGTTTAGGCATCATTCTGATATTCAGTATCGGTGCTCCGCTGGCCGCAATCAAATCCCCTTTTCAAACGATGCTGATGGGGATGTCCTTCGGTCTGGCCTTGACCTTGGTTGTGTTTGCCGGTTCCGAGCTCTTTACCGGTAACAACATGTTTTTTACCGCAAGTACCCTAGCACGAAGAACGACAGTGGGGGATACGGCGAAAAACTGGACGATCGTATTTTTAGGCAACTTAGCGGGAGCTGTTGTCCTGAGTCTCTTGATCGTAGGTGCGGGGTTATTTAAGACTGCAGCGCCGGAGCATCTAATCTTTGCGGCCGCTGCTAAAAAGATGAGCGCCCCGATGATGGAACTGTTCTTCCGCGGCATTCTTTGTAACTGGCTCGTGTGTCTTGCCCTGTGGATGGCGAACCGGGCTAAAGAAGACATCGCCAAGCTCGTGCTGATTTGGTGGTGCTTGTATGCCTTTATCGCAAGCGGATATGAGCATAGCGTAGCTAATATGACACTGCTCAGTGTGTCTTTATTATTACCTAACCACCCGGATACGATTACATTAGGCGGTTGGCTGCACAACATGATTCCGGTTACTCTGGGTAACATTATCGGGGGAGCCGTATTTGTAGGGATGGCTTACTGGTTCATTTCGCCGGTACGCAAAAAGTCATAGCTCATTAGGTAAAATAAGGACACTAAAAAAGTGCGAGTTTGCAAAGGCGATTTTCACCTCTGCAGCTCGCACTTTTCGTTTTGCAACTTCAGCACAAAACAAATAACCTGAGGCAGACTCCTCAGGTTGAGTGGGATTACCGGATCCGTTTGGATTAGATCCGGCAAATTTCGTTTGGACACAGCTCGCAGTGGCAAATATCCTGCAGCATAACGAGATCTTTGATCACGATCATACCGTTTTCGTATTCAAGAGCGTCTTTTTTACGCAGATCGCTGAGCATCCGGTTGACGCTTTCGCGGGTTGCTCCGATCATATTGGATAAATCGGTATGGGTGATTTTTTTGTTGATCAAAATCGTGTCTCCATGCTGCTCGCCGTACGTATTGCTAAGACGAATGAGCGTCGAGCAGAGTGCGCCCGGTTTCCCATACATCATCAGGTCACGAAACTTCGTTTGGGTCAAGCGGTGATGAATGCCCATCCATTTCATGAAGTCAATCGCAAAATCACAGTGCTGACAGATCATGATTTCCAAGTCTTTTTGCTCGATAACGCCAATCTCACTATCCTCGATCACTTCGGCAGTAAAGCTATGCTTGGTGCTGAAGAATGGATCGGCTTGCCCAACCATATCCCCACGCCCATACATATAAAGGATCAATTCCTTGCCTTCATCTGTCGATTTCGTTAATTTTACACGTCCGCGTTTAATAAAAAACAGTTTATCGGAAAAATCACCTTCCCAGAACAAGTGCGTCCCCTCGGGATAAGCTTTGTCTTTCATTGTGACGAGAAGGCGATTAAAATTTTGCTCTGTGAAACAGCTGGTGTTGCCGCGGGGCAGGGTGGCATTGATTATTTCGCTCATTATGGATTTCCCCTTTGTACTCCAAATTTTTCTGAAAATTTTAAATTAATTATATAACGTTTAAAGCGATTTTTGGGAGCCGTAAAGACTAAAAAAGTGTCGAAATTTTAACATTGTGACTAAATTCACTTTATTATACCCCAAACTACGGTATTAGACACCCAGCGGAAATTTCGAAAATTGGGACGGTTTGCCACTTCTGATAAAAGTCCCAAGTCCCAAACAAGTTCAAATATGTAATGTAAAAAGTCCTAATATGTAAAGTATATATGAAAAGTCACTCATGGCAAGTGAAAACTTTCAATAATTTTATAGTACGTGAAAAATTTCACTATACAAACCGTGATCTATGTGATATGATCAAACCATAAAGAGAAGCAACAAGCTTCCTAAGGGAAAAAAGCCAAGTGAAATTTTTCACTATCAATTATCTAGCACCATGGTTGTTCCCTTAAATACTTAGGAGGATGAGAGAGATGGCCGTTAAGAACGAAGTGGCGACAAAAGCTCAGCCGAATGCACAGGACTACATTCAAACTCTGATTGACAAAGCTAAGAAAGCTTCTGAAGCATTTATGAGCATGGATCAGGAGCAAATCGATAAGATTGTGCAAGCGATGGCTTTGGCTGGACTCGACAAACACATGCATCTTGCAAAACTGGCTGTTGAAGAAACTGGACGCGGCGTGTACGAAGATAAGATTATCAAGAACATGTTTGCGACCGAATACATCTGGCACAGCATTAAGTATGACAAAACGGTAGGCGTAATTGAAGATAACGATTTTGATAGCTTCCAAAAAATCGCTGAACCTGTCGGAATTATTATGGGTATTACTCCGGTAACGAACCCAACGTCCACCACGATCTTCAAATCTCTGATTGCCATTAAAACTCGTAACCCGATTATTTTCGGTTTCCATCCATCCGCACAAGCTTGTAGTACGGAAGCCGCTAAAATTTTGCTCGAAGCAGCCGTGAAGCACGGAGCACCTGCTGACTGCATCCAATGGATCGAAAATCCTTCGATGGATCGCACGAACGGACTGATGAACCACCCTGATGTAGCTTGTATTCTTGCAACTGGTGGTTCCGCAATGGTTAAAGCAGCATACAGCTGCGGCAAACCGGCTCTCGGCGTAGGTCCTGGTAACGTACCTTGCTTCATTGAAAAGAGTGCTAACCTGGATCAAGCTGTCAACGATTTGATTCTCTCCAAAACGTTTGACAACGGTATGATCTGCGCTTCCGAGCAAGCGGTAATTATTGAAGAACCTGTCTTTGACCAAGTGAAAAAGAAAATGATTGCTAATGGCTGCTACTTTGTAAATAAAGAAGAAGCTGCAAAATTGACTGCTGGGGCAATCGTTGCTGATAAATGTGCAGTTAACCCTGCGATCGTAGGCCAACCTGCTACGAAAATCGCTGAAATGTGCGGTATCGACGTACCGGCCGGCACGAAAATTCTCGTTGCCGAAATCGACGGCGTAGGGCCGAAATTCCCACTCTCTGCAGAAAAACTGAGCCCGGTTCTGGCTTGCTTCAAAGTTAAAAATGCAGAACAAGGTATCGAACGCGCTCTGGAAGTTGTTAGATTCGGCGGTATGGGTCACTCCTCGGTTATCCATTCGGACAACGAAGAAATCATCCAAAAATTCTCTGAAAGTATGCCAACTTGCCGTATTCTGGTGAACCAACCTTCTTCGCAAGGCGGTATCGGTGACATTTACAACACGAACCTGCCATCGCTGACACTCGGCTGCGGATCGTACGGACGCAACTCGACTTCGTCGAACGTAACGGCTGTCAATCTGATCAACGTGAAAAGGGTGAATCGTCGTACCGTGAATATGCAATGGTTCAAAGTTCCTAGCAAAATTTATTTTGAGAAAAACTCGACCCAATACCTTGCTAAAATGCCGGACATCTCCCGCGTTATTATCGTAACTGACCCAATGATGGTTAAACTCGGATATGTGGCTAGAGTTGAGCACTATCTGCGTCAACGTCAAGTTCCAGTAGCGATCGAAATCTTCTCGGACGTTGAGCCAGATCCATCGACTACGACTGTAGAACGCGGTACGGAAATGATGGCTAAATTCCAGCCAGACTGCATCATCGCACTCGGTGGCGGTTCTGCAATGGACGCTGCGAAAGGGATGTGGCTGTTCTACGAATATCCTGAAGAAGACTTCTTCAACCTGAAACAAAAATTCATGGATATCCGTAAACGTCTTTACAAATACCCACGCCTGGGCCAAAAAACGAAATTCGTGGCTATCCCAACGACTTCGGGTACAGGTTCAGAAGTTACCTCGTTTGCGGTTATTACCGACAAACTGAACGGCAACACGAAATATCCTTTGGCTGACTATGAATTGACGCCGGATGTAGCGATCATCGACCCTGAGTTTGTATACAGCTTGCCAAAATCGGCTGTTGCCGATACCGGTATGGACGTATTGACTCACGCTATCGAAGCTTATGTTTCGGTACTGGCTAACGACTACACCGATGGCCTGGCGATCAAAGCGATTCAATTGGTATTCCAATACCTTGAAAAATCGGCTCTCGAAGGCGATAAACTGGCTCGTGAGAAAATGCATAACGCTTCGACGATTGCTGGTATGGCGTTCTCTAACGCATTCCTGGGCATCAACCACAGCTTGGCGCATAAATGGGGCGGTGAATTCCATACTCCGCACGGTCGTACGAACGCGATTCTGCTGCCGCACGTTATCCGTTATAACGCTAAGAAACCTACGAAATTCGCAGCATGGCCTAAATATACACACTTCGTAGCTGACGAGCGTTACGCTGAAATCGCCCGCATTCTGGGCTTGCCGGCTCGCACTACAGAAGAAGGCGTGAAGAGCTTGATCAAAGCGATCCGCGAACTCAACAAAAAGCTTGGTATTCCTGAAACGTTCCAAGCTCTGGGCTTTGATGCTAAAGAATTCGAAAGCAAAGTCGATTACCTGGCTGACCGCGCCTTTGAAGACCAATGCACCACGGCGAATCCGAAGCTGCCGCTCGTTACCGAGCTGGCTGAAGTATATCGCGACGGCTTCTACGGCAGATTTGAAGAATAAGTGAACAATAGGCAATGAAAACGTGACAAATATCACCTAGAGTGATATTTGTCACAACTCTTTTATAGTGGTTAAGCTATGATTACAGTGTAAATGATCCCTCATACATTTATGATGGAAGTTACCCCGACGAATCCAGTTGGGCACAATTGTTGTCTGAGTTGTGAAAAGTATCACAAATTTTAAGGGATCACAATGGCGCGGATTAAAAATCCTTCAACCGCGACCAAATTATATAAATGGAGGGAATAAAGATGTCGGTGATGGAAAAAGAAGTTCAAGAAGTGCAAAGCGCATGGAGAAGCTTTAAAAAAGGGAAATGGATGAAAGAGGTTAACACTCGCGATTTCATCGAAACCAACATTACATCTTATGTTGGTAATGATTCTTTCTTGGCTGGTCCGACAGCTAACACGACAGCATTGTGGGATATCGTATCGAACCTGTCTAAGGAAGAAAGAGAAGCTGGCGGAGTGCTTGATGTGGACGTTAATAACCCTTCCACAATCACTTCTCATACTCCGGGTTATTTGGATAAAGAGAAAGAACAAGTTGTTGGTGTTCAAGGTTCCAAGCCTTTCCAACGTACGATTCACCCGTTTGGTGGAATCAAGATGGTCATCAGCGCTTGTAAAGCATATGGCTTCGATTTGCCAACTGAAATCGTAGATATTTTTACGAAATTCCGCAAAACACATAACCAAGGCGTATTTGATGCTTATACTACTGACATGAGAGCTGCCCGTCATGCTGGGATTATTACTGGTCTTCCTGATGCTTACGGCCGTGGCCGGATCATTGGCGACTATCGTCGTCTTGCCCTGTATGGTGTGGATTTCCTAATAGAACAAAAGAAACAAGAACTGCTTAGCCTCGAAGTTGACACGATCGATGAAGATGTAATTCGTCTTCGCGAAGAATTGTCCGAACAAATTCGTGCACTTGGCGAGTTGAAAAAACTTGGCGAAATGTACGGCTTCGATATTTCGAGACCGGCTAACAACGCTAAAGAAGCTTTCCAATGGGTATACTTTGGTTACCTTGCAGCCGTTAAAGAACAAGACGGTGCGGCTATGTCGCTCGGCCGTGTATCTTCTTTCCTTGACGCCTACATTGAACGCGACTTGGCTGAAGGAACATTGACAGAAGAAACTGCACAAGAATTGGTTGACCACTTTGTCATGAAGCTGCGTATCGTTAAATTCCTGAGAACTCCTGAATACAACGACCTGTTCAGCGGGGACCCTACTTGGGTAACTGAATCCATCGGCGGTATGTCGGTTAACGGTAAAACTCGCGTTACAAAGAACAGCTTCCGTTTCCTTCATACACTTTACAACCTTGGACCTGCTCCAGAACCAAACTTGACTGTACTTTGGTCCGAACGTTTGCCTGAAGCCTTCAAGAAATTCTGTGCTAAAGTATCGATCGAGACTAGCTCGATTCAATACGAAAACGATGACTTGATGCGTCCAATCTATGGCGACGACTACGGTATCGCTTGCTGCGTATCCGCTATGGAAATCGGTAAACAAATGCAATTCTTCGGCGCTCGTGCCAACCTTGCTAAAGCTTTGCTGTACGCGATCAACGGTGGTAAAGACGAAAGATACGGCACGCAAATCGGTCCGGATTTGCCAGCAATTACTTCTGAATATCTCGACTATGAAGAAGTTATGAAACGCTACAAACCAATGATGGAATGGCTGGCTAAATTGTATGTAAATACTTTGAACGTCATCCACTACATGCATGATAAATACTGCTATGAACGGATCGAAATGGCGCTGCATGACCGCGACATTCTCCGCACGATGGCTTGCGGTATCGCTGGTCTGTCGGTAGCTGCTGACTCGCTGAGCGCAATCAAATATGCGAAAGTTAAAGTCATCCGTAACGAAGCGGGCATCGCCGTTGACTTCGAAACAGAAGGCGAATATCCTTGCTATGGTAACAACGATGATCGTGTTGACGAAATCGCGGTTGATCTGGTTAAAACCTTCATGGGTATGATTCGCAAACACAAAACTTACCGTAACGCATTGCCTACACAATCGATCTTGACGATCACTTCTAACGTCGTATATGGTAAGAAAACAGGTACTACACCAGATGGACGTAAAGCGGGCGAACCATTTGCTCCTGGTGCTAACCCAATGCATGGACGTGACAAAAAAGGTGCCCTTGCATCCTTGAGTTCTGTTGCTAAACTGCCTTATGAAGATAGCTTGGATGGTATTTCCAACACCTTCTCGATCGTTCCTAAGGCGCTTGGTAAAGAAACAGAATCTCGTCAATCGAACCTCGTATCGATGATGGACGGCTACTTCGGCAGCATGGCTCATCACCTGAACGTCAACGTGTTTGACCGTGAAACTCTGCTTGATGCTATGGATCATCCGGAAAAATATCCGCAATTGACCATTCGGGTATCTGGATATGCCGTTAACTTCATTAAATTGACTCGTGAACAACAACTGGAAGTTATCCATCGTACATTCCACGAAAAAATGTAATCTGGATTGTTGGAAACGGGCAACCAAAGAGGAAAGGGTGACGAAAGATGCTTAAAGGCCGTATTCACTCATTGGAGACTTTTGGTACAGTTGATGGACCGGGTATTCGTTTCGTTCTCTTTATGCAAGGTTGTCTGCTGAAATGTCAATATTGCCACAATCCAGATACCTGGAGCTTGACGGAAGGCAAAGAAATGACTACCGAGGAGGTATTGGCCGAGATCGAACCTTATCTCGGCTACTACCGCCCGTCAGGCGGCGGGTTGACGGTATCTGGCGGCGAAGCGACACTGCAAGCTCCGTTTGTTACCGAGCTGTTCAGCGAGGCGAAGAAACGGTGGAACCTTCATACAACACTTGATACGAACGGCTACAATGAAGGGGATAAAATCCGCGATTTGCTCGATGTCACCGATTTGGTGATGCTTGATATTAAGCATATCAACAACGAGAAGCACATCAAGCTTACCGGGAAACCGAACGACCGTATCCTGAACATGGCGCGGTGGCTTTCCGATCATGGACGGAGCATGTGGATTCGCCACGTATATGTTCCTGGTATTCATGACGACGAACAAGATCTGCTTGAGCTTGGAAGATTTATCGGCAGCTTGAAAGGCGTCGAAAAGTTTGAAATCCTCCCTTACCACGTTATGGGCATCTTTAAATGGCAGGAGCTCGGTTGGGATTACCCTCTTGAAGGGGTTGAGCCTCCGACAGACGAGGAAATCGAACGTGCTTACCGGATCATTCGTGAGGGGCAGCAGCAGGTAGCGGCTAGCAAGTAACGTAATTTTATAGAACCTTAACAAAAACGGTTAACCTTACACAATGTGTTTGGTTTAACCGTTTTTTTTGCGCTGTAGACGATATTATCCCCATTCTAGAAAAATGTCCTCCTTATCAAGGATAAAAACGCTTTCTATAATGAGGGTGTACCAAATCATACCGTTTTGGAGGAGGGTCAAGAAATATGAGAAAAAGTTTGCTGATGCTGCTGTCTGTCATTTTCGTTGCATCCGCACTGCTTGTGGGGTGTGGAAAATCCGGAAATAACACTTCCGTCAAGGAAGGGCAAGATGCGACAAACAAAGGGGAAGCCGGCACAGAATCGAAGGTGGAGAACAATGATCCGTTTGAAATTACGATCCGACACACGCAGGTAGGGGAATCCAAGAAGTTCCGCTTAGCCATGCTGCAGGATGTCGTGAAGCAAACAGAAGCGGCCGTTCCGGGCTTAACAATTAAGCTTGACGCTGTGGATTCGGAAGTAAACCGTAAAGAGAAGCTGCGCGGGGAAATGGCCGCTGGGAAACCACCGGAAATTTTCGATGTGTTCGGCAGCCCGGATGCGGCGCTTTATGCGAAAGAAGGGCTGATGCTCGATTTGACGCCGATCATTGATGAGCTTGGCATCAAAGATAAGTTCACGACTCTGGCTCCTTTCACGGTGGACGGGAAAGTATATGGGCTGCCGATCGGCGGCTCGATTGAAGGCTTTTTCTACAACAAGGAGTATTTCAAACAAAAAGGGCTCACGGTACCTAAAACGTTGG
Source organism: Paenibacillus puldeungensis (assembly GCF_042678945.1). NCBI lineage: Bacteria > Bacillati > Bacillota > Bacilli > Caryophanales > Paenibacillaceae > Paenibacillus > Paenibacillus puldeungensis. Next base: position 216,556 of record NZ_JBHTLM010000004.1, read on the forward strand.
ATCAACTGGAACAAATTGCTGAGAAAATTAAAGCCGATGGCAAAATTCCTTTTGCGCAATCATCCAAGGACGCCTGGATCCCGCTGATGACGACGAACAATTTGTGGTCGTATTATGCCGGGCCGGAAGTCACTTACGGCTTCAAAACCGGCAAGACGAAATGGACCGATGAAAATATGGTCAAAGCGATCGCCAAGCACCAGGAATGGGTGAAGAAAGGATACTACAAAAAAGGCGAGCTTGGCCTTGAATACGCGGATATGAGAAACCAGATCATTACGGGTGAAGCGATCATGATGATGGATGGCTCCTGGGCCAACTCAGTCTTCCGAGATCCGGCGCAAGCCGGCGATATGGTGGGCAAAATTGGTTACTTTAATATGCCTCCCCTGCATGAAGGCGATCCGGTGATCGTGATGCAGGACGCGAATAACGGTTACGGGTTCTCCAACGCTGTAGCAGAAGACCCGCGGAAGCTGCAGGCGGTCAAAGAGTTCATCAAAAATATGTGGACGGAAGAAATGCAACTTAGAGGTCTGAAGGAAGACGGCGTGCTGCCGGCCATGAAGATGGATCTGGAGCAAATGAAAACGGCGTCCGACGATCCGCTTATGCAGGATATTTTCAAAGGAGTAAGCGAAATCGGAACCTCGTTCCCGGCGTTTGACGCGCTTGTCCAAGCGGAGGTCAACACGGCGCTCAGCCTGGGTATTCAGCAAATTATCGGTGGAGAAATTGAACCGGCCAAAATGCTGGAGAACGTGCAGGCCGCTCAGGATACGGCTAACGCAGCAGCAGAATAAACTTAAGCGATTGATAAATATATGCAAGGGCGTCACCCGCCTCAATCTGACGTGGGGGCGCCTTTGTTTCCAACTGGAGGTAATTGGCATGAACAAAGCGCTCAGAAACCCGCTAATTTATAGTTTGTTTATACTCCCGGCCTTTGTTTTGTTTCTGGCTTTTTTTATTTACCCGATTTTTACGGCGATCAACAACAGCTTTACCAGCTGGAACGGGATCTCCAAGCATATCAACTACATCGGATTCGATAATTATGCGACCGCCTTCAAAGACCAAGCCTTTTGGAAATCAGTGATGAACAATGTGTACTTTATTTTGTTCTCCTGCTTTATACAGGTGCCTATTATCATTTTTTTCTCGTTATTGATCGCAAACGTCAAGCGGCTGAAAGGATTGTACAAGACGGCGGTGTTTATGCCTTCTATCATGTCTACCGCAGTGATCGGCATTTTGTGGGGGTTTATTTACAATCCGGACTTTGGGCTGATGAATGAAGTGCTTGGCGTGTTCGGAATTCCGCCGGTTTACTGGTTGTCCGATAAAAATTGGGCGATGATTTCTATCCTGATCACCAACGCCTGGCAGTGGACCGGATTCTACATTGTCATGGTGCTGGCGGCGATTTTATCCATCCCGAAAGAACTGGATGAAGCGGCGGCTATTGATGGCGCAAACGGCATTCAGCGGGCGGTAAAAATCACGATTCCGCTGATTATGCCGATTATCTCCGTCGTGGTCATGCTAAGCGTAGCTGGCGCGATGAAGGCGGCGGATATCGTGCTGGTGATGACCAAAGGCGGCCCGGCCGGATCGACCGACGTGATGGCGACGTATATGATCAGGTACGCAATCACCAGTTTCCGCCATGGGTTCGGCAACGCCATTGCGGTGCTTATTTTTGTTTTTACGATTATCATTACCGTAGCGTATCAACTGCTTATCGCAAGACGCACAGAAAGGGTTGAATACTGATGAGAGTGTTGAAAAAATCGATCCCACACTTTTTCCTTATGGCGTATTTGCTCGTCATCCTGTATCCTTTCTTGTTCGTATTGTTCTCTTCGCTGAAAAGCGATAATCAGGCGATCGCTGCAAATCCGTTTGGTCCGCCGTCTGCAATCATATTTGATAACTACGTCAACGCCTGGGTGAACGCGAAAATCAGCACCTATTTTTTTAACAGCTTGTATATCGGTGTATTATCGGCCTGCTTATCCATAGGCTTTGCGGCTATGCTAGCTTTTGCGGTGACGCGGATGCGATATAACCGGGTAAGTGCAGTAGTGTTTCAGCTCATTCTGCTCGGCATGCTGATTCCGAACAATTCCCTGCTGCTGCCGATCTATGGGATCATGCGTACGTTGGGCATTCTCGATACTCACATGGCGCTCATTTTGCCCTATGTGGCGAACGCAATCCCGTTTTCGGTCATTATCCTGGCCGCCTTCATGCGCTCACTCCCCGGCGAAATTGAGGAAGCTGCCGTCATGGACGGATTAAAGTCCACGGGGTTGTTTGCCAAAATCATCATTCCGCTGACTATACCGGCGATCGTTACCGTATTCATCATCAATTTTTTGGGGAACTGGAACGAGTTTTTGCTGGCGAACTATTTTCTGTCGAGCGATGAGTTAAGAACGCTTCCGGTAGGGATGGTTGGTTTCCGCGACGCTTACAACACGAACTACGCGCAAATGTCGGCCGGGATTGTGTTCAGCGTCTTGCCGGTAATGATCATCTATGCGGTGTTGCAGGAAAAAATTATTGAAGGAGTTACGGCCGGGAGCGTTAAAGGTTAACGACGACCGTGGTAATATAAGGATAGTTATTAGAAGTAGTCGTTAAGCTGGGAGCTGCCGCCAAATGAACCTGCGCATCAAACTGTTAACTGCTTTTCTTGGTCTCGTCATTATTCCTTTGTTTATACTTGGCATTATTACGTTTTTTGTGACGTTTCACTCGATTGAAACCAAGTACAGCGAGCAGGCGGAGTACTCGCTCAAAGCGATCAGCTACAGCATCAAGAACGTTTTTCATGAGATGGACAACGTTACGGACAACGGCATTGCTAAAGGTGTGTTTCAAGCGGCACTCGTGGCGAAGGATCCGGATTCGCAGGATTTGACGGCGACGAGCCAACTTACGCTGAATGCCAACCAGAAGAACTTCCGCTCACTTTTATACAGTCATCCGGCGATCGATTATGCGTTTTTGTACAATATCCATGGCGGACGGGACTCCAATGTCATCGCGATCTTCAACAAGGAAAATTTTCAAACGCTTCCCTACGAGAAATTCAAAGAACATCCGTTATATCGTGAAGTGATGGCGTTGAACGGCATGCCGAAGTGGATTGCTCCGCATGAATACCCGGAGTTAACCAGCTCGGAAAATGTGTTTACTCAAATTCGTCTGATTAAGAAATTAAGCAATTTAGAGCGTGTTGGCGTTCTGGTCGTTCAAATCAAAAATTGGGAGTTCGAAAAAATATTTCAAAACCTGAAGTTAGGCAGCAATATGAAGGATACAAGGTTTATGCTGGTGAATGATCAAGGCCTTATTTTGTACGACTACCAATCTAAACTGGATGGCCAGCCCATTGGAAACTATTTGAATAAGCGGCTATCATTTTCCGAGGGTTATCAGAGCTTTAAAGGAAAGTTCAACGGAGAAGAGAGCGTCATTTCCATTTACAACCTTCAGGAATATCCTTGGAGTCTGGTTTCGGTCACCTCCTGGTCTTATTTGTCTCAGGAGGTAACGACCTTTGCCAAATGGTTCGTGGCCATTATTGGCGTATGCTTACTGACGGCGACGCTGTTTAATCTGTTATTCATGAACCGCATTACCGGAACGATCGGTGTGATCGTCCGCTTTATGCGTAAGGTAGAGAGCGGGGACCTTAGCGCCAGAGTCGACGAGAAAGGACACGATGAGCTGCTTTTGCTGCAAAAGGGCTTCAATAGCCAGATGGACAAAATCAATGAACTGTTCGATCAGGTTAAGCGGGAGCAGCTGCAGAAAGCAAATGCCGAGCTGAGGGTGCTGCAAGCACAAATCAAACCTCATTTTCTGTTTAATACTCTAGAGTCGATCAATGTACTAGCCGTTCAGAACGAAGGACGAAAGGTGAGCGAAATGGTGCTTCGTCTGGCAAGTATATTGCGCATCAGCGTACAGGATAAGGAAGAGATTAGCCTGAGCATGGAAACCCAGCATTTACGCAGCTATTTAGAAATCCAAAAATTCAGGTTCGACGAGCTGTTTGATTATGACATTGACATTCCGGAGGAAATAATGCAATGTCTGCTGCCTAAGCTAACCCTTCAACCACTGGTGGAGAACTGCATCCAGCACGGCTTTGAGGGGATCTCGTACAAAGGAAAAATCACCATAATGGGAATAAGGGACAGAGACCGTATTTTGCTCCGAGTCGAGGATAACGGCATAGGAATGACGAATGAGCAGCTCGCATACATCCAGTTTGCAGATCGGGACGATCCTGACTGTCAGTCGCTCGGAGCTTATCCGAACCATGAACGCCGGGGACTTGGGCTGCGCAGCGTTTATGATCGGCTTAGAATCAAGTATGGGCCGAAATACGGATTGTTGATATGCTCGGCGCCTGGAGAAGGGACCTCGGTACAATGTGTAATTCCTATTTGTGGGGCGGGTGATAACCATGATATTAAAAGCTCTGCTGGTGGACGATGAAATCCACATTCTCAACAATTTAGCGAAAGTTCTCCCTTGGGGGGAATTGGGTTTTATGATTTCCGGCTTAGCCAAAAACGGCAAGGAGGCGCTCGAGCTCGCTGCTATGCACCATCCTGACTTGATCTTAAGCGACATTCGTATGCCAGTGATGGACGGAATTGCCCTGCTGCAAAAGGTTCGCGAACTCAATTTCCCTTGTGAATTTCTGCTGCTGACCGGATATCAGGAGTTCGAATATGCCAGAACGGCCATCCGCTATGGCGTTAAGGATTATATATGTAAGCCGATCAATTACGTAGAATTGGAGAACACGGTCAGGGAGATGGCAAGGCAAATCGGCGAGAAGCGGAGGACGGAAAGCAAAACGCGCTGCCTGAGCCAGGCGGTACATTTGGCTAACGAGAACGTGCTGCTTCATACATTACTGGGGCAGGAGACGGAAAGGGAAAGTCTTCTCTGGGCCGAAGAGGAAGGCATGGGGGAGGAACGACGATACAGTGTCATGCTTTTGGATCTGGATGGATATTCTTATCGCTCCATTACCTGGAATAGTCATGAGCGAAAAGCATGGAACCTTCATATTAAACGTACTCTTAAGGATGTATTCGGTGATATGATGGAGGGGTTAACCGTGCTGCAAATCCGGGAGGGCGAATGGTGCATCATATTTTCGGCTCCACCAACTGACCAACCGATTACAAAAGAACGGCTATTCCCGAAATATGTACGGTTGCGGCAGATGCTGCTTCGGGAGGGTGATGGGGTTAGTGAACAGGTAGCGCTGCGAATTTGTCTGGATCAGCAGCCGCACGTGCTGCATGAGCTGGCAGCAGCCTACCATCACCAGCAGCAAATGTTAATCCTAGACCGTTCGGAGGAATGGTTTTTGAATGCAGAGACGAAGCCTGCCGGGGATTTCGGTCCCGATATGTATGCGGCAGATGCGCAGTGGCGCTGGATGGAGCAGCTCGGCAGCGCGCTTCGCGGCGGGAATCAAGAGTCCTTTGACCAGACGATTGGGGAACTGAAATCCTATTTCGGCCATTTGGATGAGTCACAGGTTGGCGGAGCGGAGAAGCTTCTGCACTATTTGCTGATTCATATGCTGCGGGAAATGCGAGAGTTGCAAATGTTGTCTGTTGAACGTGAGAAGGCTATATGGCAGAGACTGCAGGGCTCGCTCAGCATGAAGGAACTGTTGTCGCTCATCGTCTCCTTGATGGGACAATCGCGCAGCGGCTTCTCGTCCAAGAAATCTTCCGAGCTTTTGATGATCTCAGCTGGGGACTATATTCGAAACCATTTAGGGAACGACTTTGGTATCGAGGACATCGCTGATTATCTCGGAATCAGCAGCAGCTATTTCTGCCTGCTTTTCAAAAACCATTTTGGCGAAACGTTTGTGGAGTATTTAACACGGCAGCGGATGGAGATGGCAAAGTGCCTGCTGCGCAGCAGCGAGCGGTCGATCACCCAAATAGGCGCCGAAATCGGCTATCAGGAGCGGCGATATTTCACGAAGGTTTTTCAAAAATATACCGGGATGACCCCATCTGATTTCCGCCAGCGGGAATCCCATGTATCTTAAATAAGAAGGTGACGAGGTTGGACTTTCAAAAATTATCCCTGAAGCAAAAAATCGGTCAGCTGTTTATTTGCGGGTTTGATAGCTTGACCCCAAACGAACATATCAAAACTCTGCTGCAGCAGTATCAAGTTGGCGGAGTGATTTATTTTCGGCGCAATATTGAGTCGGTGAAACAGCTCGCGGCGTTATCGCGAAGTCTGCAAAATCTGACCAGGGAAGTTTCGTCGATCCCGCTGTTTGTCTCCATTGATCAGGAGGGCGGAATGGTAGCAAGGCTCGATCATGAGGGAATGAGCCGCATTCCAGGTAATATGGCGCTTGGCGCTGCGAACGATCCGCAGCTGACTGCAGAGGTGGCCGCTCTTGCTGCGAAAGAGATGCGGGCCCTTGGCATCAATCTGAATTTTGCGCCTTGTGTCGATGTCAATAACAACCCCGCCAACCCGGTCATTGGCGTCCGTTCTTTCGGCGAGAACCCTGAGCATGTAGCGGTTCACGGAGCTGCAGCGATCAGGGGATACCAGGAGAACGGGGTCAGCGCAACAGCCAAGCATTTTCCCGGCCATGGGGATACTGCCGTAGACTCCCATCTAGGTCTGGCTGTTGTGCCCCATGATAAGGAGCGGCTGCATCAGGTGGAACTAGTACCATTCAAAGAAGCGATCGAAGCCGAGGTTGATGCGATAATGACCGCACATGTCATATTCCCGGCCTTTGAGCCCGATGAAATTCCGGCTACCCTTTCGCGGCGGGTATTGACCGATTTATTGCGCGAGGAATTAGGTTTTAACGGGCTGATTGTCACTGATTGTCTCGAAATGCAGGCGATAGCGAATCACTACGGCGTAGCTGAGGGGGCCGTCCGGGCTATTGAAGCTGGGGCCGACCTCGTCCTCGTCAGTCATACACTGTCCGAACAAATCGCTGCGATCGAACATGTTTACGAGGCGATCCAAAGCGGCCGTTTATCCGAGGAACGAATCGACGCTTCCGTCCAGCGAATCCTTGCCTTGAAAGCCAAGCGCATCGGCAATATGGCGGCTGTCCAAGCTCAGGAGCAAGACGTTTTACCAATTCCATTAACTCCTGAGTATGAAAGCGAAGCGCTTTTGCGCCGTGCGGCAGAGAGCAGCATTACGCTTGTTCGGGACTCTGGGAATTTGCCGCTGGTGCAAGACAAACCTGTTCTTGTGATTTGGCCGGAGCTTCGCCACCGTACCGAGGTAGATGAGCCGTCGGTGCACCAGTACACGCTGGTTGATGCGCTGCGTCCTCTACATGCAGAAACTGTTCTGACTACGATCGGCACCCGCCCGTCCGAGTCGGAAGTAAGGGCAGTGCTCGAACAAAGCGCGGATTATGAGCAAATTGTTGTCATTACCTACACCGCAGAAGGGCAAATCCCGGAGGGGCAAAAAGCGCTGGTCAAGCAGCTGGCTCTGATTAGCGACAAGCGGCTCATCGTGGCATCCACAAGAAATCCATACGATATCAACGCTTTTCCGGAGGTTAACACATACCTGTGTTTATACGAAAATCGCCAGTTTGCGCTGGAGGCTTTGGCCAAGGTGCTAGCCGGGAAATTGCAGCCGCAGGGAGTATCCCCGGTAAGCTTCGACTGCATGAATTAAAGTCCTAATTAATATTAATCTTGTTGTGTCAGAAAAACCGTCCGCAAATGGACGGCTTTTCCTTTTTCTTTATTCAAGTGGAAAAAAGTTTTTATTGTGTAAACCTTGTTTTATCAGGCATTTGGGCGGCTTCAACCCGGTTTTTGAATCGTTCAATTTGGAAAAAGGAGCAACTTTTCATCTTTCTATGCGTTTAATAGAATGTGTGTTAATGAGAGAGTTGTACAAAATGGGAGAGTAAAAGGAGTTTAGGCATGAAATTCAAAAGATTGTTAGTCACCACGGTTATTGCAGCATCGCAGGTAGCTTTGGTTATTCCGGCCAATGCCGCCGAACTGGTTCAGAATCAACCGATTGCCGCGGCGGTATCGGAGCAAACGACAGTACCAACATCGCCGTCCGTGAGTCAGAACGTTAATGACGGCAAAAATTTGGTTCAGCCTTCCGGTCAAACGTCCGGTACTTCCGGTACGGCCGTACCTCAGGGAACCGAGATTAAACCATCTGATAATCAACAGAGCACGAATAGCGGAGCGAATACAAACTCGGGAACAAATACAAATCCTACAACAACGGATGGAACGAATACCGGGACAAATTCCGGTACTGACACAGGCAGCAGCACAGATACGGGCAATAATGGTTCAGCCGTTCCGGCTACTCAGCCGGCAACCCCGTCAACCGATCAAAGCGTTGAAGGCTCTGATTCAGGTCAACTGATCCTGATGATGAACAGCAAGAAGATGTACCAAAACGGAAAGGAATACCTTGCCGGCTATCCGATGGAGGTCAAGAACGGAGTTTCGTATATTTCCATTCGCGCGATTGTGGAGCGGGCTGGATTCAAGTTTTCTTATGATAGCAAAACAAAAGAAACGATCATTAAGCGTGCAGCCGATGAACTTCGATTTAAAGTTAATACGAATTCGTATAAAGTGAACGGCGTCACGAAAGCGATGAAGGGCAAGTCCTACAACGTTAAGGGCAACTTCATGGTTCCACTGACGGCAATAACCAATGCGCTAAGCATCACCTATAAGGTGGATTCCGTAGGCAAACGAGTGATTGTGAACCTGTCTACCCTCCCGGTTGCGTCGTTTACGATCAGCAATAAGGAGATCATCGCTGGGGAAACCCAGGTTCAGTACGTCACCAGTTCAACGTCACCGATCGGTTTGCCAATCGTAAATGAAGAATGGACCGGCCGCCAGGATATGTTTGATACCCCGGGAACTTATCCAGTTACATACCGTGTACAGGATTCCAGCGGACAATGGAGCGAACCCTACACGTTGAACGTCACCGTAAACAAACCGCATACTCCTCCAGTAGCCGATTTTAAAACGGATAAAGACACGTATAAAATGGGTGAACTCATTACGTACACAGATTTAAGTACGGATGAAGTAGGTATTAAAGATCGTGTTTGGGAGAATAAGCAGCTTGCTTTCTTCACTCCAGGCACCATGACGATTCGGTTGAATGTAGTGAACGTGTTCGGCCTTTCTACCACGGTAGAGAAGACCATTACGATTACGAACGAAACGCTTTATACGCAGGATGAATTTAATAAAATCTTTGTCCCTGCGGGCGAAAAATATACCTTTGACGGTTCACAAGTTCCGACTTGGGATAAAGTTAGATATTCCTTTGTATCTGAGCCTGTGACATTGATCCGCAGCAACAGTCCGGAAACGGTCTACTCAGAGGGTGTGCTGTACCGCGAAAATGCGATCGGCAATACCCGGTTTATGATTCACCATGCTAACTCCACCGGTAAGTCGGTGAAGATGTATGTGATCGCTACGAACGACAATTCGGAAACCGCTCGTTTGACACAAAGTAGTCTTGGCTTCGGCGGTCCTAGCACTTATGCTGCAGCCGCTGGTAAAGCGTCGGTATCACGTTATTACGAATCATTGCAGCTCGGTAACAAATATAAGGATATGTGGATTGCTCCAGGAGAAAGCAAAATTATTTTGAACGACCTCAGTGCCTCCAGTATGAAACAAGGGGATGTTATTTCCCTGCTTGCGGACTTATACAGTGATCATACTTTGCAATATAGCGTTATCATGCTCGGAAGTGAGAAGGATCCGTTTAACTCTTTACCTTATCTAACAGCGCTTGAACCAGATATTCATAATCGCGGGACCTACATGGAAGCGAACCGCAACATCGAGTTCAACGATTTGATTGGCGAAAAACCGACTCGCCTATTAATCGGCGATAACTCCATTGATCCATACCTGATCGGTTCGGATGCACTAAAAAATGGAGAATACCGATTGAATGCAGGAAACTTCGGCGTGCTCTATCGCATCAAGCTATACCGTGTAGCACCTAATACATTGATCACATTTAACGGTCGTGGGGGCTATTATGCCGGAAGTATTATGGTGAACGGCGATATTGTACAAATACCTAATTCGGGCGGTTTAAATACGCCGAGCGAAAATGTGGTGTTATTCCGGTCTGGTGACCGTGAGCAAACTGTGGAGTTTCTGTTTACAGCAGCGCCGGGCAGCAACTTGTCCGTCAATCTGTTGTTCCAGCAAATTCCTCCAAAGAAAAATCAGTAAGGTATCTTAAGTAACAACAAGGCTGCCCGAGTGGCAGCCTTGTTTGTGTACCCGGTCACATTGACGAGGTCCTGGATTTGGGGCATTATTAGGAGAGACGCATGGAGTGGTTTAGACGGGAGGAATGTCACATGCTGTCGACTAATGAGATCATTAAAGTGATGTCTAACCGTGGCCTGCGAATAACAGACCAGCGCAAAAGTTTAGCCAAGCTGTTCGCGGAGCGAGATGCTTTTTTAACCCCAAAAGACGTATATGAATATATGTGCAAAGAGTACAGCGGACTAAGCTTTGATACGGTTTATCGGAACCTGCGAGTTATGGAGGAGCTTGGCGTACTGGAGCAGGTTGTTTTTGAGGATGGGCTGAAGTTCAGAGTGAGCTGCAGCAGCGAAGGCGAGCACCATCATCATATGATTTGCCTGCAGTGCGAAAAAACGTATCCGATTCATTTTTGCCCCATGCCGCTGACCGATGCACCGGAGCAGTTCCAAGTGGTCAAACATAAATTTGAGGTTTTCGGGTATTGTAAAAACTGCCGACGGGATGGCGTTGGAAAGCCGCTCTCGGGCCAGAATGAGGTGTCCTGATTATGGGCGTAGTACGCAAAACGTTTCAGGCTCCGATACATGTATATCGTAAATTTATATCTCCGCTAAAGCCGCCGACCTGCCGTTTCTATCCGACCTGCTCCGCTTATGCGCTGGAGGCGATTGAAGTACACGGTCCGCTTAAGGGCTCTTGGCTGGCGGCGAAACGTATCGTCAAATGTCACCCTTTTCATCCCGGTGGGATCGATCTTGTACCGCCGAAATCTGAGAAGAAGCATCGCGACAATCACAGGACACCGTCATTGGATGGCGGGCAAGCAAGAAAATAAGGCTATACTTGCCGCTTTCGGCTTGACACTACTTTCGTCTTTTTTTAAGATAGAAGAAAGCTATATACTTCCAGTGAACGGATAAGTACAAAGATTGGATTCAGCTGCAGAGAGCCGGGGAAGCTGCAAACCGGCCTGAGTCACCTTTGGAAAATGGTCCGGGAGGAACTGCTCTCGAGCTTGCCATGCTGCGTTAGTGCGTATGCTTGAAGTAAGGGTGCGGCGTTTAGTCCGGCGTTAACGGAGGGTCGATTACGACTGGCAGAGTCCGCCGTCTGTGAAGACGCGGGGAATTTGGGTGGTATCACGTGAGTAAATCTCTCGTCCCATTAGGGGCGGGAGTTTTTTGTTTTTTTATTCGAAAAGGGAGATGAATTTTGTATGTCTGACAAACCTACATTTTACATTACGACGCCGATTTATTATCCAAGCGACAAGCTGCATATCGGTCATGCGTATACAACGGTCGCTGGGGACGCAATGGCTCGCTATAAACGGCTGCGGGGTTATGATGTGCGTTACTTGACAGGAACAGACGAACATGGGCAGAAAATTGAACGTAAAGCCCAGGAGAAAGGGCAAACACCGCAGCAGTTCGTGGATGAGATCGTGGCTGGGATCAAGCAGCTGTGGCAGAAGCTCGATATTTCCTATGATGATTTCATCCGTACAACTGAACCTCGTCATAAGGAAGTAGTCGAAGAGATTTTTGATCGTCTAGTAAAACAGGGTGACATTTACAAAGGAGAATACGAAGGTTGGTACAGTATCCCTGATGAAACCTACTATACCGAATCCCAGCTGGTCGATGTCGTTCGCAATGAAAATGGCGATGTAATCGGAGGGAAAAGTCCGGAAAGCGGGCATCCGGTAGAGTTGGTGAAGGAAGAATCGTATTTCTTCCGGATGAGCCACTATGTTGATCGGTTGTTGAAATTTTACGAGGATAACCCTGAGTTCATCCAGCCGGAATCGCGTAAAAACGAGATGATTAATAACTTCATCAAACCAGGGCTCGAAGATTTGGCGGTATCTCGCACAACGTTCGACTGGGGTGTCAAGGTCAAAGGCGATCCGAAGCATGTCGTATACGTCTGGATCGATGCTTTGTCCAATTATATTACGGCACTTGGTTATGGAACTGATCATTCCGAGCTGTATAATCGGTACTGGCCGGCCGATGTCCATTTGGTTGGGAAAGAAATCGTCCGCTTCCATACGATCTACTGGCCGATCATGCTGATGGCGCTCGGATTGCCGCTTCCGAAAAAGGTGTTCGGTCACGGCTGGCTGCTGATGAAGGGCGGGAAAATGTCTAAATCGAAAGGCAATGTAGTCGATCCGAATGTGCTGATTGACCGCTATGGTTTGGATGCAACACGCTATTACTTGTTGCGTGAGGTTCCTTTTGGCTCGGACGGATCGTTTACGCCGGAAAGCTTTGTACAGCGGGTAAATTCCGACCTTGCTAATGACCTTGGCAACCTGCTCAACCGTACGGTGGCCATGGTGGATAAATATTTTGGCGGAGAGGTTCCTGCGTATCAGCCGAACGTAACGCCATTTGATGCGGAGCTGTCGGAGATGGCTTTAAGTACGGTCAGCAAGGTGGAGGAAGTCATGGAGAGAATGGAATTCTCCGTAGCCCTCACCCACATCGGGGCGTTCATCAGCCGGACGAATAAATACATTGATGAGACCCAGCCATGGGTACTCGCCAAGGATGAAGCGAGAAAAGCGGAGCTTGCCTCGGTCATGGTGCATTTGGTTGAATCGCTGCGCATCGCTTCGATTTTGCTGCAACCGTTCTTGACGAAAGCTCCGGCAAAAATTTGGGAGCAGCTGGGTATTTTCTCGCCAGAGTTGACCGCCTGGGAGAGCGCCAAGACGTTTGGCCTCATTCCGGTCGGAACGCGGCTTGTTAAAGGCGAGCCGATCTTCCCGCGGCTCGATGCAGAGCAAGAAATCGAGTTCATCGTGAACTCGATGTCCGGGGGCGAAGCGCCGGCACCGGCACCGGAAGCCGCTCCGGCAGGGGAAGCGGCCCAGACGGTAGAGAAGCCGGAGCTGAAGGATGAAATTGGCATCGACGATTTCGCCAAAGTGGAGCTGCGTGTAGCAGAGGTAATCGCTTGCGAGTCGGTGCCGAAGGCCGACAAGTTGCTGAAGCTGCAGCTTGACCTGGGGTTTGAGCAGCGCCAGGTTGTATCGGGCATCGCGAAGTATTACAAGCCCGAGGAGCTGGTTGGACGCAAAGTGATTTGCGTAACCAACTTAAAGCCGGTGAAGCTTCGCGGAGTGCTGTCGCAGGGGATGATCCTGGCGGCTTCCCAAGGAGATCAGCTGACGCTGGCGACAGTACCGAACTCCATGCCAAATGGCGCGATTGTGAAATAACTGTTGGAAGCCCACGCGAGCGAGGAAACTTAGAGTTTCCTCGCTCGCTTTTTGTGCGCGCATGAAGGTACAACTAACTAATCGAGAGGCTAAATGTATTTTATATTGAAACTTTCAATTAATAGTTGACAATGATTTAATAAAGGTCCTATAATCCTTTTGGTAATCATTACGATTAAGAAAGGGAGAACGGAATGAATTTTCATATAAAAAAAAGCTGGAGCCTGGCGATTATTCTGCTGCTAGCAGGAGTTATGGTATTGTCCGGCTGCAGTAAAAAATCCGGTGGAGAGATCGTGGCTGGCAAAGTAAACGTAGTCACGAGTTTCTATCCGATCTATGAGTTCGCTAAGGAGATCGGCGGGGAAAACGCGAACGTTATCAACCTGCTTCCGACGGGCGTTGAGCCTCATGACTGGACCCCGCGGAGCCAGGATATTTTAAATACTTCCAAAGCACAGCTTTTTTTGTATAACGGAGCGGGCTTGGAGGGCTGGGTACCGAATTTTCTCAAAGGGTTAGGTTCGGAATCAAAGATAAAGACAGTGGAGGTCAGCCAAGGCATTTCATTAATCGAAGCGGAAGACGATGATGGTCATGGTCACGGTGCTGAAGCAGAGAACGGCGAAGAAACACCGAATCATCATGTTGATCCTCATACGTGGGTCAGTCCGAAATCGGCGATGATCATCGCGGAAAATATTAAAAACAGCTACATCGAGGTAGACCCGGCTCATAAGGCGGATTATGAAACGCGGTATAAAACGCTTAGCGGCAAACTCCAGGCGCTGGACGCGAAATTTACGGAAAAGCTGTCCGCCGCTCCAAATAAAGAAATCGTCGTGTCGCATCAGGCCTTCGGCTATTTATGCCGTGATTACGGCCTTACACAACACCCTATAATGGGATTGTCACCGGACGCTGAACCGAGAGCGCAGGATTTGGTGAACCTGTCCAAGCTGGTAAAGGACGAAGGAATTCAGTATATTTTCTTCGAGGAGCTGGTTTCGGATAAGCTGGCTAAGACGCTGGCATCGGAAGCCGGCGTAAAGACGCTGGTGCTTAATCCGGTGGAGGGGCTGACGAAAGAGCAGGAACAAGGCAGAGACAATTATTTCACATTAATGGAAAAAAATTTACAAAATCTCATTCTCGCTCTACAATAAGTAAGAGACTATTAGCATCGGAAGGAAGACTTACATGATATCCGACAATTCAACTGATTCTGCCTCACCGGCAATTTGCCACGACAACATTATTGAGCTTGACCGAGTATCCTTCTCCTATAAGGATCAAAAGGTGATCTCCGATTTTAGCTTCATTGTGAAAGAAAGGGACTTCGTCGGGGTTATCGGCTCGAACGGAGCAGGTAAGACTACACTGCTGCGTATGATGGTGGGCTTGCTCTCTCCGACGGAAGGACAAATCCGTTTGTTCGGAGAACCGATTCGACACTTCCGTGATTGGGAACGCATCGGCTATGTCCCGCAGAAAAATGCGTTTAACCCGCTATTTCCAGCTACAGTGCGCGAGGTAGTGTTATCCGGTCTATATAGTAACAAAAAGGTGTTCCGGCGGATCGGCCGGGAGGAGCAGCGTAAATGCGATGACGCGCTTGAAGTGATGCGAATCGGCAACTTAGCGGGCAAGCGGATCGGGCAGCTTTCCGGCGGACAGCAGCAGCGTGTGTTTCTGGCGCGAGCGCTCGTTAACAAGCCTGACCTGCTCATTTTGGACGAACCTACCGTTGGCATTGATGCTCAAACCCAAGCTGACTTTTTTGATTTAATATTTCACATGCATGCCCACCATCATATGACTTTCTTAATGGTTTCCCATGACATCGGGATGATTGAAGAGCAACTCGGCAGCGAACCACGGGAAAGCTGCGGGGCGATCAAGTTTTATGTGCGTCATTCCCATGAACAGGATTGCGCTATTTCGGACCTTAAGCATTCATTGATTTAAAACCATTACTAGCTTGATAAAACTAAGCTTAGGCTTAGCTTTGCTAGGCTTGTTTTTCTCCACAAGACGAAATGGTTTTGTGGCACGACAATTTAGGGGTTGTTCAACTTGGAAATTTTTACAGCTGATTTTTTTCAAAGAGCGTTGGCTGGTGGTCTGCTGATCGGCCTTACTGCTCCGCTCATCGGTATTTTTCTGGTGCTGCGGCGCCTTTCCATGATCGGGGATACGCTTGCTCATGTAACGATTGCAGGGGTAGCCTTAGGCTTCCTCTTAGGAGTATATCCGGTTGGGGTGGGACTGGTGTTTGCTGTGGTCGCCTCCTTTGCGATCGAGAAGCTGCGGAAAGCGTACAAGGGCTATGCGGAGCTCTCCATTGCCATCATTATGTCGGGCGGGGTAGCGCTGGCGTCGCTGTTCTTCACACTTGGAATGGGCTATAACACGGACGTTGTCAGCTATTTATTCGGCAGCATTTATACTTTGGATACGACTGATTTGTACGTGGTCGGGGCAGTAACCCTGATCGTTGTAACGGTAGTCGCTGTATTTTTCAAAGAATTTTTTCTGCTCACCTTTGAGGAGGACGCGGCTTCGGTCAGCGGACTTCCCGTCAAGCTGCTTAACTTGCTGATTACGGTAATGACGGCTCTCGTCATCAGTACGGCGATCAAAATTGTCGGCGCTCTGCTGGTCTCGGCGCTGCTTACGATACCTGCGGCATGCAGCTTGCTGATTGCCAGAAGTTTTAAGACCTCAGTGATCTTCTCCGTTATCATCTCCGAAATCGCTGTTGTGATCGGCTTGATAACCGCTGGCATATGGAATTTGGCGCCTGGTGCAACGATTGTGCTGCTGCTCATTTCGATTCTCATTTTAACGCTACTCGGCAAGAGGGGCTTTTCCGCATAGCGGAAAATACATATCTTCCAACATAAAGGAATCTAATAAAAATAGATACTGTAAAGGAGGTTTTATATGGCCGATATCAATGTGGGGATTGCTCTTGCTGCGGGGGTAGCATCTTTTATTTCCCCGTGCTGCCTGCCACTATACCCTTCTTATTTGTCTTACATCACCGGCATGTCGGTGCAGCAGCTTCGAACCGAGCAAAACAAACGTGAGGTCCGCTTTCGGACGATGACCCATACGCTGGCGTTCATTTTAGGTTTTTCCGTGGTGTTCTACACCTTGGGTTTTGGAGCCGGGTTGTTTGGAGAGTTCTTTAACGAGTACCGCGGCTTAATCCGCCAGCTCTCGGCAATTTTAATTATGTTAATGGGATTGTTTCTATTAGGTGTTTTCCAGCCGCAGCTATTAATGAAAGAGCGAAAAATGGATCTGAAATTCAAAAAAGCCGGGTATATAGGCTCGTTCATTTTCGGCGTTGGTTTTTCAGCAGGCTGGTCTCCTTGTGTCGGTCCGATTTTAGCTTCGATCATCGCCATGGCCGCAAGTGAGCCAGGAACTTGGTTTAATCTGATTACTGCTTATTCGCTGGGCTTTGCCCTTCCTTTCTTTATATTGGCATTTTTTATCGGATCGACGAAATGGATTGTTCGCTACTCAGGCATAATGATGAAGATCGGCGGGGCTCTCTTGTTAATGATGGGAATACTGCTCTTTACGAACCGGATGGCTCAAATTACGGTTTGGCTGCAGCAGATGACTCCGGAATGGTTAAAATTTTAAGTGTGAGGAAGTGCACTTGCCAACGGACAATCATACCATGTATCATAAACAGAGTAATGTTTTGCGTACGTTAAGTCCGCCTTAACCCATGGAAAAGAGGGAATCATCAGATGCCAACGCCCAGTATGGAGGATTATTTGGAGCGTATCTACAAACTGATCGACGAGAAAGGATATGCGCGAGTTTCTGATATCGCGGAAGGTTTAGAGGTCCATCCTTCTTCTGTCACCAAAATGATTCAAAAATTGGACAAGGACGAATATTTGATCTATGAGAAGTATCGTGGTCTGGTCCTGACTTCGAAAGGTAAAAAGATCGGGAAGCGTCTAGTGGACAGACATCAGCTATTGGAGGAATTTCTCGGCTTGATCGGTGTGGAGCATGAGAATATTTATCGGGATGTTGAAGGAATTGAGCACCATTTAAGCTGGGATTCGATCACCCGGATCGCCACGCTTGTCGAGTATTTTAAACGTGACAGCTCCAGAATTCGCGATCTGGAGGATGTTCACCAGGAAATACTAGCTGAATCGTAAACAACGCATCTGTCTTTCGTAGGCAGATGCTTTTTTATTTTGGCATTTTTACGAGTTCCCCGCAACTCTTAGGTGGTGGATAACGTTTAAAAAGAAGAAAGCGGTTTGTCCGTACATCATATAATTCGGAGGTTACTGATGAAATTTCGTACATGGCTTATTCCTCTTCTTGCACTAGTACTGCTTTGCCCGGTGTTCGGGAAGGCTGAGGCAGCTTCTTATGGCACTATTGAAATCTATTTGGATGGGGTATCGTTACCGAGCGATACTGCACCTTATATCAAACCGAAGCAAAACGTAACGATGGTTCCGCTTCGGGTCATTAGTGAAGGCTTGGGGGCACAAGTAGAGTGGTCGCAAGTTGCTCAAACGGCAACGATTTTGAAGGATGGAAACACGTTGATTTTAACGATGGGCGCAACGGTGGCCCAAGTCAATGGCAGCTCGGTAGCTCTAGATGTATCAGTAGAGAGAAAGCAAGCGCGGACGATGGTTCCGCTTCGTTTTGTAAGCGAGCAGCTCGGCCTGCATGTAGATTGGAACCAGCAGCAGGGAACGATCTCACTAACATCTGGCACGGGCTCAAACTCTTCTCCTAATTCCTCTGAACAGCCGCAGCCGGGGAATCAAGGTCAGAAGCCGAACCCTAACGAGCAACAAGCAGGGCTGCGCGGTGTATGGATATCAACTGTAGCTAATCTCGACTGGCCCAATAAGAGCTCTTACGGAAAAGTAGAGGAGCAAAAGGCAGAATACACTCAATTGCTGGATGAGATGCAGGGTATAGGGATGAATGCTGTGTTTGTTCAGGTTCGTCCTTCGGCTGACAGCATTTATCCGTCTAAGCTTGTGCCTTGGACCTCTTATTTGACGGGTACAGCTGGCAAAGATCCGGGGTATGACCCACTGCAATTTACGATAGAGGAGACGCACCGCAGGGGAATGCAATACCACGCTTGGTTCAACCCGTTCCGGGCTAGCACGGGAGGAGATGCCAGCAAGCTTCCGGCTAATCATGTTGCAAATCAGCATCCGGATTGGATAGTAAAATTCGGCGGCAAGCTTTACATTAACCCAGGAATTCCTGCTGCCCGGGAGCACGTTATTGATGCGATTATGGAAGTCGTCAAAGGATATGACATCGACGGCGTCCATCTGGACGACTATTTTTACCCGACCGGAGAAACGGCATCAAGCCCATTTGATGATGCAAGCGCGTATCAGAAATATAATGCCAATGGGCTGAGCAAAGGCGACTGGCGCCGCGATAATATTAATGAATTCGTTCGTGAGCTAAATAATCGCATTCATAACGAGAAATCGAAGGTTTCCTTTGGTATTAGCCCATTCGGAGTTTGGAGAAATAAATCTATTGACCCGACGGGCTCGGATACCAGAGCAGGCGTTACGACCTATGACAGCATGTATGCCGATGTCCGAAAGTGGATTCAGAACGACTGGGTTGACTACGTTGCTCCGCAAATTTACTGGAGCATGACGCGTAAAGAGGCTCGATACGATATTCTGGCCGACTGGTGGGCCAAAGAGGTAAAAGGAACCAATGTGAAGCTGTACATTGGCCATGCGCCTTACAAGCTGGGTACATCCGAAATTGGCTGGTCGAGCGCCTCTGAGATTACGGACCAGCTGGACTATAATCGTCAGATTCCGGAAATCAGCGGCAGCATCTTCTTTAGCGCAAAAGACTTGCGAAAAAATCCGTTGGGCCTTATTCCACTTTTACAATCCTATTTTGGTCTATCTAAATAAAAAACTTCATAGCTAACGAAAGTCATACTTGAACCCCTATCATCATACATAAGCAAGAGACTTGTGTGTGGGATGGGGGTTTTTGTCTAGTGCTGATAAACGGCGTATTTGAAGGCGGGGGTGTCAAAGGGATTTCGTTAGCTGGAGCAGTTAAAGCAGCGGAGCATGCCGGCGGAAAATTTCACCGAGTAGCCGGAACGTCGTCCGGTTCGATTGTTGCATCTTTGATCGCAGCCGGATATACGGCCGAAGAAATGAAGGATCTCATCTTATCCACATCATTTGTACGTTTCTTAAAAAGAGCACCGATCTTCAATACGGCGATAATAGGCCCGGCTTTGCGAGTCCTGCTCAAGAAGGGTTTGTATTCAGGGGAAGCGTTGGAAGCTTGGATCAAAGAGGTATTGGCAAACAAAGGAATCCGGACATTTAGGGATTTGGAAAAGGGAAAACTGACGATCATAGCTTCGGATATTACGAGCGGCAAAATTTTAGTGCTCCCCGATGATTTAGAGAAAATCGAGATTAATCCCGAAAGCTTTGAGGTCGCTCGCGCTGTGCGGATGAGCTGCAGCATCCCGTACTATTTCGATCCAGTGCTGCTGCGCCTTCCACCAAAACAGGCTAAAGGGAAGCCATTTGCGGAGCAATTTCTGCATATTGTGGACGGAGGATTGCTCAGTAATTTCCCTTTATGGTTATTTGATCAAGATGAGCTCAGGGAAGGAGAGAAGCTGGTTCCTACTGTTGGATTTCAAATGGTAGGAAAAAATAGCAACCAGCCCCACAAAATTTATGGTCCTTTCTCAATGCTCCAGGCGATTGTCGAAACGATGCTTTCTGCTCATGATGAACGATATATTGAACAATCAAACCGTTATCGGACGATAAAAATCCCGACACTCGGTATCGGAACAACACAGTTTGAAATCAGTCAAGAGGAAAGCTTGGCGCTGTATGAATCAGGATATCAGGCAGGAGAACGTTTCTTTAGACAATGGAACAACCAATATTATGAGGAGCAGTATCATAAATTTGAGCGTTTGCGTGAGCAAGAGCAGGGGAGAAGAGCATAAAAGCAAAAAAAGGACGGAGCAAAATGTTTGCTCCGTCCTTTCAATTTATCTAGTGGTACTTCGGTAGGTCGTCTTCGTTTTTACCTTTTTGCCCATCAATCACTTGGAAAGGATAATGCTTGCGCTTTTCCCCTCCGGTCGAGCGCCGCTCTGCGCTAACTTTGGCCATAGTACGGGCTGATGGTTTTACTTTAGGGTGCTGTTTTCGATATTTAGCGGGCGGATATTTATATAGCAGAAAAACAATACCAACAACGGCTACCGGGACGATGATGTTGATCCAGTTCCCGTTAACGAACAGATTATCCATAATTCCGACAACGGCAAGAAGAGCGATAATCCAGAACGCAAAGAGCTGTTTTTTCATGCATTCATCATCCTTTCAAGGGATCCAAAGTGGAGCTAACCGGCGTATTCACAACGTTGATCTTCTCCAGACGAGCGTCTAATTCACGCATACGATTAAACGAAGCAATTGAGACTTCTACTTGATCATTACTAGGCTCTTTGGTAGTCAATAGCTGAAGCCACAGGCCTGGATAACCTAAATAACGAAGTAGCGGAATATCACGTAGCGCATTGGTTACCCGGAGCATCTCAAAGGAGACTCCGATAACGAGCGGAAGCAGCAGCACACGGATATACATCCGTTCCCATACCGAATCCCAGTGGAAAATCGGAAGGGAGTAAATAACGACACCGACAATGACGGTCAAAATGATAAAGCTGCTACCGCAGCGATAATGCAGTCTGCTGTATTTTTGCACATTTTGAGGAGTCAGTTCCTCTCCGGCTTCATAAGCGGAAATCACTTTATGCTCTGCTCCATGATATTGAAACAGCCGCTTGATAACCGGAGTTTGGGATAAGATCCACAAATAAGTGAGCAAAAGGACGATTTTGATAACGCCTTCCACCAGCGTATGCAGCGCTTGGTTGGCAAATGCATGCTGGAATAGATACTGTTCGATCAAAGCAGGTACAAGCGTAAATATTAGCTTGCCTACGATAAAGGATAGGACCCCAGCGATCGCCACACCGACTAGCATTGTCAGTGAAAATCCGGATTCTTCTTTTTCCTTCTGTTTGGCGCGTTCCTCCGGCTCCATTTCATCATCTGCCATAGCCTCGGCAGAATAATTCAAATGTTTGGAGCCCTTGGCGCTCGAATCAATGATGCTGACAAGCCCGCGAATAAGCGGGATTTTTCGCAGTTTCTTCACCCAATCCTTATCCTGTTTGGGCACTTCCAAAAAAGTGATTTCTCCGCTTTTGCGGCGAACTGCTGTCACATTGACATGTTTTCCGCCAAACATAACTCCTTCAATAACGGCTTGGCCGCCGTAAATCTTGGGTGCAGATTGATCAGGCAAACATTTCACCTTCCTACAATAATATAAATTTTGCGAACTGACGGCGGATACCATGGTTCGTGATGACTCCATTGTACCCAACTTTGCGGGCAAATTCTAGTTGGTTTAGTCTTTTTGGAAATGAGCATACTATCGAGGAAAAAACAGATGGAAATATTTCGATATGGAGGGATGATCGCTAATATGAGCAACTCGGAAAAAGGGCAGAAGCTGGAACGGCAATCCCGTTACAGTGGGGAGCACGAGCGCCAAGTCGACACCCGTATTCAGACCTGGAGGCAGCAGCGCAATCAGCGTACAAATATATGGATGTTTTCACTAGAAGTCGGTTTCTTTGCCGGGCTCATATGGGGAGGGCTGAAAGGGGTTATGTACTTTATGAGTTTTACGACGGTGCTGCCCGGGTATCTGGTGGAGCCTTTCTTTAAAAGTAAGTTTTTACATAGTCTCTCCGGGTATTTTGTCGGATGGGCATCGTTTATCGTCTTTTCCATTTTGGCCACGATGCTGTATACGGCCGCTTTCCGCAAGCTTAAAGGGCCTGGGCCTGGGATACTGTATGGCATTGCATGGTGGACGTTTATTTTTACAATCCTTGGTCCAACGTACCATTTAACCCGTCCGCTCGTAGAGTTGTCCAAGAATACGGTCCTCAGTGAATTTTGTCTGTACGTGTTGTGGGGATTGTTCATAGGCTACACAGCCGCCGAAGAATTTACAAATGAACGGGGGAGGGAACCGAAAAAAACGCCGAATAATGCGCTCCAATGAGGAAAAAACTTCTCAAGCACCTCTCTTCTATGTTAAAATTATTTTTGGTTATTTTTCAGGAAGGGGGAGCATTGATGTACCGTATCCTGGTAATGAACGGACCAAACCTTAACATGCTTGGGATTCGAGAGCCCGGTGTTTACGGATCAGAGAGACTCCGTGATATAGAAGATAAATTGAAGCGGCTGGCAGATTCCAGCGATTTGGAGCTGTCTTTTTATCAATCGAATCATGAAGGGGACCTCATCGACCGGATTCATGCCGCATTTGGTGTGATTGATGGAATTCTGCTGAATCCGGGTGCACTGACACATTACAGCTATGCTCTTCGGGATGCCCTGACCTCGGTGAAAATCCCTGTCGTTGAAGTGCATCTGTCCAATATACACGCGCGTGAGGCTTTCCGTCACACTTCGGTGATTGCTCCTATTGCGATAGGGCAAATTGCCGGTTTTGGATCTTACGGGTATGAATTGGGTCTAAGCGCACTCAAGCGTCATTTGGAGTGTCAATAGTGTTGCACATGAAAGACACACGGCAAGCGGGATAAATTGATATACAAGGGAGAGTTTATTATGGTGAGCACTCGTGTTGTCCGGCTTCGCGAAGCTATGGAGCTTCAAAATATGGAAGCCGTCCTGATTACCGGAGATGTGAACCGCCGCTATTTGACGGGATTTACGGGATCTTCAGGCTATGTATTGATAACAGGTCAGAAAGCCTGGTTGCTGACGGATTTCCGTTATCTGACCCAAGCTGCCGAACAGGCTGCCGGATTCGAAATTGTAGACCATGGGGCTTCAGTGACGGGGACTGTTCAATCTTTGCTGACGCAAGAGGGGATTAAGCGTGTTGGCTTTGAGGAAGAGAATGTCGTCTTCGCAACCTATCGTACGTACGAAGAAGATTTAGCTCCTATCACGTTGGTACCGCTTAGCGGGCTGGTTGAGGAACTGCGCATCTACAAAGACGAACAAGAGCTGGCTTTAATGAAGGAAGCGGCCGATTTGGCTGACCGGACATTCGTACATATGCTGAGTGTATTAAAACCGGGGATCAGCGAATGGGATGCTGCTCTGGAGCTCGAAACGTTTATGCGCAAAAATGGAGCCTCAGGTCCTTCATTCGATACGATCATGGCTTCAGGGGAACGTTCGGCTCTTCCTCATGGCGTGGCAAGCTCGCGCATTATACAAAGTAATGAGCTTGTAACGATGGATTTCGGCGCATTGCTAAACGGATATTGCTCGGATATCACTCGTACGGTCGGTATTGGAAACCCGAGTCCCAAGCATCGCGAGATTTATGATATTGTCCTGGAAGCACAATTGCATACGCTGGAGTTCCTTCGTCCCGGCATGACCGGACGGGAAGCGGATGCGTTGGCCCGAGACGTCATTACCCGCTACGGCTATGGTGAACAATTCGGTCATAGCACCGGTCATGGACTAGGCATGGAGGTGCATGAAGCGCCTCGCGTATCCAAACTTAGCGATACAGTGCTGAAGCCGGGCATGGTTGTCACGGTTGAGCCGGGTATTTATTTGCCGGGATTCGGCGGGGTCCGTATCGAAGATGATGTCGTTATTACGGAGACCGGAATCCGCCGCTTGACGGAATCAACGAAAGAATATACAGTAATCGCTTAGGGGCATTGCGCATTTTAGAAATCCCCTCTGCCACGTTGGATGTGTACTCCTTGAACGTGGGGTAGCAGCAACTTACGTATGTAGTGTTCGATTTTCGGGTATTTTTAATTTACAATTTATAAATGGTGTTAACCCTACTTGAGGAGGTACTATTAGTGATTTCAGTAAACGATTTTAAAACAGGCTTGACCGTCGAGGTAGACGGTGATATTTATACGGTGCTTGAATTCCAGCACGTAAAACCAGGTAAGGGTGCGGCATTCGTTCGCTCCAAATTGAAAAATCTCCGCAATGGCAACACGGTAGAGAAAACGTTTCGTGCCGGTGAAACGATTGGCCGGGCTATAATTGAAAACCGTGACGTACAATATTTGTATGCTAGCGGCCAAGAACATACCTTCATGGACAACGAAACCTACGATCAATTCAGCTTGACCTCGGATCAACTGAAGTGGGAGCTTAACTTCCTGAAAGAAAATATGAACGTAAAAATCGTCAGCTACCAAGGTGAAATTCTTGGAATCAACCTGCCTAACAGTGTTGAGCTGCGCGTTATTGAAACCGAGCCAGGGATCAAAGGAAACACGGCTACCGGTGCGACTAAAAATGCCAAAGTTGAAACAGGTCTTAATGTTCAAGTACCTTTGTTCATCAATGAAGACGACGTTCTTCTAATTGACACACGTGAGGGCAAATACATTTCCCGTGCCTAGTCTTGCGGCAGGTTAAAGTTCCTTGAAGCCGAAATAGCTTAGACTATACGGATCTTAAAGCACGATCCTCCACCTTTAGAGGTGGAGGAATTTTTTGTAATGTCACTAAAAGCATTGACTTGGCTTAGGTTCTTCGTATTATACTGATTTAAAGCGTTACTAGTTCAAATAGCTGAAAGTTTGGGCTGGATTGAGCATATTTAGGGAGGGCTTGACTTGGCTTTGTACGTTATGAAATTTGGAGGCAGTTCCGTTGGCGACACGGAGCGCATGCAGCGTGTGGCAAGACGCGTTGTCGAGAAGCAAGAAGAAGGAAATCAGGTTATGGTTGTCGTATCCGCGATGGGGGACACGACGGATGATCTGATCGATCAAGCGAAGCTGCTGAGCAAAGAGCCGCCATCAAGGGAAATGGATATGCTGATGACCACCGGCGAGCAAATCTCCATTGCCCTGCTTTCGATCGCCATTCAAGAGTTGGGGGCTAAGGCTGTTTCATATACAGGCTGGCAGGCAGGCTTCCGTACGGAGGCCGTTCACGGCAAGGCGCGAATTACTGATATTCGACCGGATAAAGTTCTCAAATCGCTCCAAGAGGGGAATATCGTCATCGTTGCTGGTTTTCAAGGGATGACTGAAGACGGCGAAATTACGACATTTGGCCGGGGCGGCTCAGATACGACAGCTGTAGCGTTGGCTGCGGCTACTTCCGCCGATTATTGCGAGATATACACAGACGTGGACGGAGTGTATTCAACAGATCCGCGGATCGTAAAAAATGCGCGTAAACTGAATGAAATTTCCTATGATGAAATGCTGGAACTTGCAAATTTAGGCGCAGCGGTGCTGCATCCCAGAGCCGTAGAATATGCCAAGCATAATCAGGTTCGTCTCATCGTCCGCTCGAGCTTTAATCATAATGAAGGAACTGTAGTTAAGGAGGAAGCGAATATGGAACAAGGTGTTGTTGTCAGCGGGATTGCCTATGATAAAAATGTAGCTCGGATCAGTATTTTAGGGGTATCCCACGTTCCTGGCGTACTTGCGAAGGTGTTTGGTTCTCTGGCTGCAGAAAAAATCGACGTTGATATTATCGTCCAAAGTGGTGTACAGAGTGGAAAGGCTGACTTCTCCTTTACTGTGGCCTTGTCTGATCGTGAGAAGGCGCTGAAGGTTCTGGAAGGTATTCATGCTGAACTGCCTTACGATGAAGTAACTTCCGAAGATGGTCTGGTTAAGGTCTCCATCGTTGGCGCGGGCATGGTCAGCCATCCTGGTGTTGCAGCCCAAATGTTTGATGTCATTTCAAAGCTGGGAGTAAACATCAAAATGGTGAGTACCTCTGAAATCAAGGTATCCTGCGTGATTGACGGAGCTCAGTTGAGTGAGGTTGTTCAAGCCCTTCATACCGCTTATGGTCTTGATACGGAAAACCAAGCTTTTGTCGGTGGTCCGAAGGATCGTCGGTAAACAGATGATAGGAAGAAACAGCTAGTTATTTATAAATGATAGTTAAGTGTACCTCTAAGGTATCTTCAAGCCGCGAAGCCGGTTTGAAGGTGCCTTTTTTTCTCGCTATTCACGACTTACCATCCTCCCCTAGTAAATGCAATTTCTCTAAGAAGTTAGACTCTTTTTTAATAAAAAAAGATATTCAGGCATAACGTTAAGAGAGCGAACTTGGACAAGAAGGAGGTTATTATGCTCGATAAATTTGTGACCAGCATGGCTTCGCTAAGGTTTCTCTCGGGAACGATAGAAATCCTGGCAGCGATCCTGATGCTAAAGCTCGGTAGGGTTGATAAAGCGCTGGCAGTCAACTCGACGCTTGCCTTCGTTGGCCCCACGATCCTCATCGTAACGACATCCATCGGACTTGCCGGAATGGCCGATAAGCTGTCCTGGGGCAAGATGCTGTGGATCGCATGCGGCGTGACCTGTCTCTTAATAGGTATTTTAAAGAAATGATAGATTTCCCGGCATAAAGACAAAGTACAGGCATACACATGAGGTATAGCAAAAAACAATCCAAATAAGAGTAAGAGTTTTGGGGGTACGCCTATGGACCCAAGTTGGTTAACCGTATTTCCCGACAACATCCGCGACCTGCTGCGCAAACTTCCGCCTTCAATCTTTCCGGCTTTGGAGGAAATCCGAATACGGGAAGGGCGCCCGCTAGAGATTAACTCAGGGGGACGTTACTATTTTTTGACTCCGGACGGAGAATTAACTCGAAATCCGCAAGTCGCGTATAAACCCGGTAAACAGGATGGCAATCGTCTGCTTGATCAGATTACCAACCATTCGCTGTACACCATGGAAGAGGAGCTTCGCAAAGGGTTCATAACGATTGCAGGTGGCCATCGGATTGGACTGGCTGGTAGAGCTTTGCTAAGCGGCGGGAGAGTTGAGCATTTGAGGGACATCAGCGGTTTTAACGTACGGATCGCTAGGGAGGTTAAAGGGATAGCCGATCCGATCCTGCCCAAGCTGCTCGACTTCAAGCACAAGAGCGTCCTTCACACCTTGATTCTCTCTCCACCGCAGCAGGGTAAAACGACACTGATTCGCGACTTGGCGAGACAAATCAGCAGCGGGTCATGGAGTCACCCGGATGCAGGCTGGCCGGGCCTTAAAGTAGCGGTAATCGACGAACGATCGGAGATCGCTGGCAGCAAACGCGGTGTTCCTGGCTTTGATATCGGACCGCGGACGGATGTGATGGATGGTTGCCCAAAGGCGGAAGGCATTATGATGATGATCCGGTCGATGTCGCCGGATGTGCTGATCGTCGATGAAATTGGGCGCCCTGAGGATGCCGAAGCGCTGGCCGAGGCGCTTCACGCCGGAGTGCGTGTTATTGCCACGGCGCACGGCTCGAGCGTGGATGATCTTTCAATGCGCCCCGCGCTGTCCAAGCTGTCGGAGACGTCTTTTTTCCAAATGTATGTTGTTCTCGAACGTACGGAGAAAGGCTTAGCTTTCAGGCTATGGGACGGTAAACGACGCAGCATTCAGACGCAGGCTTTCGGTTGGAAGGGCAGGGAAGAGCATGCTTAAAATATTGGGTGCCGCGCTTGTACTTTTGGCAGCTACACTGGCCGGCTGGCTGCAGGCCAGACAATTTGCGAACCGCCCGAATCATATTCGCAGGCTCATTCTTGCTCTAAAACGGCTGGAGACGGAAATCATGTACGGGTTCACGCCTCTCCCAGATGCTTTTCGTCGGATCGGTGAGCAAAGCGGGGAGCCAATCAAAGCCGTCTTCACAACTGCGGCGGATAACATGTCTTCACCAAACCGTTACACTGCCCAGGAAAGCCTGCAACTGGCCGCGGAAAAAGTATGGAAGTATACGGCAATGAAAGCTCCAGAGCAGGAAGTGATCCGTCAACTAAGCTACACGCTTGGAACGAGCGATCGGAAGGATCAACTCGGTCACCTGGCGACGGCGGTGCGGCAGCTTGAAAGCGAGGAATCCACAGCACGAGAGGAACAAGCCCGGTATGAAAAAATGTATCGAAGTCTCGGACTTCTGTGCGGAGCGTTCATCGTCATACTGTTCTACTGAAATCCATTCCCCCTCCCAAGACTGGTTGTCGCCAGTGAAATCGATAGTGAGGTGCCAAATCAATGAACATAGAAGTGAACGCCATTTTTCAAATTGCGGGCATCGGCATTATTATCGCCATGATCCATACAGTGCTGAAGCAAATGGGAAAAGAAGACATGGCACATTGGGTGACGCTGATCGGATTTGTCGTTGTGCTGTTTATGGTCATCCGGCTGCTGGACAGTTTGTTTCAGGAAATTAAGTCGATCTTCTTATTTCAGTAGGTGAGCTCTCCGTGGAAATCATTCAAATTGTGGGACTCGGGCTCATTGCGACGGTACTTATCTTGGTACTCAAAGAACAAAAGCCGATGTTCGCTTTTTTAATCGCAGCCAGTACAGGAATCATCATATTTTTATTTTTAATTGGAAAAATCGGCGGAATTATTAAAGTGCTAGAGGATTTGGCAGAAGCTTCCGGCGTTCAAATGGTTTATCTCAAAACCATTCTAAAGATCATCGGAATCGCTTATATTGCTGAATTTGGGGCTCAAATTGTCCGAGATGCGGGACAGGAAAGCATTGCTTCAAAAATCGAAATGGCGGGGAAAGTGCTAATTATGGTACTGGCCATTCCAATCATCAGCATCATCATTGAGACAGTAATTAAGCTGCTGCCGGCTTAAATAAGGGTGGGAGAAGGATGATGGGGTCGTCAAATGAAGCATGGCGCGGCAAAACACTAATTCTGATTTTGCTTGGAGTGATGCTGTTCTGGCTTTTTCCCATCATCTCCTCTGCAGAAGGAACCGATGACGGGTGGATCCAGCGACAAGCGGAGGAACTGCCAACTGACCAGGTCGAAACGTACTGGCAGCAACTCATGAAAGACTACGGCGGCTTTTTTCCGGACCAGAAGGTTCCTTCGTTTATGGATATGCTGCTGCAGCAGGATCAAAGCTTCAGTTTAAAGTCCGGGTTAACGGGACTTATGAGGTACATGTGGCATGAGGTACTTTACAACGGGCACATTTTGGTCACGATCGTGCTGCTGTCGATTTTCAGTATGATTCTGGAAACCTTACAAACGGCATTTGAACGAAAACAGGTCAGCAAGGTCGCTTACTCCATCTGCTATATGGTCATTCTGGTGCTGGCGATAAATAGCTTCCATGTGGCGATAACTTATGCAACCGGAGCAATTACGGGCATGATCGACTTTATGATGGCGATGGTTCCGCTTCTTTTCACGCTGCTGGCTTCAATGGGAAACGCCGTAACGGTTACTGTCACGCATCCGCTCGTTGTATTTATGGTTCATACCGTCGGAACTGTTGTTCACAGGGTCGTGTTTCCTCTACTCTTCTTCTCTGCCGTATTGCATATTGTTAGTTCCTTGTCCGAAAAGTACAAGCTAACCCAACTGGCCAATTTGCTGAGAACCATCAGTATGGCGGTGCTAGGCATCATGCTGACGATATTTCTGGGCGTCATCTCTGTCAAGGGAATTACCGGTTCGGTAGCGGACGGAGTCACCTTGCGGGCTGCTAAATATTTGACAGGAAATTTCGTACCGGTTGTCGGAAAAGTGTTCGCCGATGCAACGGACACAGTTATTTCGGCCTCACTGCTCGTCAAGAACTCTATCGGCTTGGTAGGTGTGATCATACTACTGTTCCTGTGCGCCTTTCCGGCGATCAAAATCATTACTTTGGCGCTGATTTTCAATCTATCGGCAGCGGCCATGCAACCGCTCGGCGATTCGCCGGTCATTACGTGCCTAGAAACGATCGGAAAGAGCATGATCTATGTATTTGCGGCTCTGGCTGCGGTCGGAATGATGTTTTTTCTGGCGATTACGATCATGCTGACCGCTGGGAACATAACCGTGATGATGAGGTAGATTCAGCCCGGAGAAAAGAGTGACTGGAAGGTGATCGTCAGATGTCCTGGCTCGGAGAATGGCTCAAGGAACTCATACTAATCGTGCTAATTGCGGTGTTTATTGATTTGCTGCTCCCAAACCGCGCCATGGAGCGGTATGTAAAGTTTGTGGTCAGCCTGCTCATTTTGCTAACGATGCTTTCGCCGGTAATGCGGCTTTTTTCGGGGGATGCAAGCAAGCAGCTGGAGGCTGCCTTTTCAAGAAGTATAGGCGACCTAAGCAGCGACGAGACGAGGCATAGCACGGAAATGATCTTGCAGCAGGGGGAGGAGCTTCGAAAAAAAAGAGAATCCGAAGCGCTGGAGTGGGCTGGTGAGGAGGCAGCAAGGCAGATGAAAGAGCAGATTGTAAGGGAGACCGGGCAGCCCGTGCAGCGGGTATCCGTGAAAATGGTGGCGGAGCCTGTGAAGAGTTCCTCAGGGGAGAAAAAAGAGGGTAAGCCCACTGAAGAAATGAATCCTACGATTTCCGCAGTAGAGGTTGTTTTGGCTGAGGCCAAGTCGGAGCAAAGGCAGGCTGATCCGGAAAACGGTGTTTCCGAACAGGGGGCGGAGATATCGATAACACCGATAGAGAAAGTTGAGATCCGTGTTAAAAAGAACACGAACGACCCTAATGCGGAGATCGAAGCAAGCCCGGAGACGAATGAAGCCATGGCGGAAACTAGAGGGGAAACGGGAGCTCAAAAGGAGAATGACGGGCACCTGAAGGCGCAAATTAGCGACCTGTTAAGCCGAAACTGGGGTATTGCCAAGGAAGCGGTAACCGTAATGGATCCCGTTATGGAAACTAAATAAATGCGGTAGGAGGTGAAGATGATGCCTGGTTGGCTCAAGAAGCTCGAACAATGGTTAGGGCGAGGTAAAGAGGGAAAGAAGAATATCAATGCATTCCGCCTTTTGCTAATTCTCGGATTGGTGGGGATCGCCATCATGCTATTTAATTCATTTGTGCATGTCAAGCAAGTTGATACCGAGGGAGAGGGCAGAGAGCCTCCGGTGATGCAGGACATTTCCGGAACAGCCCAGTTGGATAACAGTTCGTCAGATAACGAGTTTAGCAGCTTGGAATTGTCGCTTGAAAATAAAACGAAAGAGATATTAGAGAAAATTGTCGGAGTTGGGGCGGTCGATGTGCTCGTCACCATTGATTCAACGGAAGAAATCGTCGTTCAACGCAACATAAAGGACACCCAAGAACTGACGGAGGAAAGCGATGCGGATGGGGGAAAGCGCCATGTCACCCAATATTCGCGGGATGGTCAAATCGTAACTTACGATTCCTCGGGCAATGAGAAGCCTATCGTCACGAAGAAGATCAAGCCCAAAGTTCGGGGGGTGCTGATCGTGGCCCGAGGTGCCGAGAACAAAACGGTGAAAGGGCTAATCGTTGATGCCGTTGAGAAAGGGCTCAACGTTCCGGCGTTTCGGATATCCGTTGTTCCGCGCAAGCAGTCTCAGTAGGCGGGGGAGATATTTAGAGAAGTATTTTAAAGAAGCTTAGCTCCACAAAACTTAAGTTAATGCTTTCGAAGCGAGTTTTGTTCGAAGAATTAACTAAGAAGTAACGCTCACAAAACTTTTAGGAGGTAATATTTCATGAAATCCAAAAGACAAACGATTTGGCTCGTATCGATGCTCAGCTTAATGGTTGTATTATCCGCTTATTACCTTTTCACAGAAGATACTCCGCCGGCAGCAACGACTGAAGGGCAACAGGTTAGCACGACGAATCAGACTCCGAAAACGGTCGCCAACGGAGCAACATCGGACGATGGGGTTATCTTGTCGGAGGTATTGAATGAAGGGGCAGCAGGCGAAACGGCCGTGACGGATGATAATGGCTCGACTGCAGCAGATAATACGAAAAAGGACACTGCGGAATCGACACAACCTGATGCAACAACTAAAGATAAGACCGATACAAAGTCTCAGCAAGGAGAACAAACTAAGTCCGACAAAGAAACGGGCGGTTCGAAAGAGCCATCCAAGCAAGCACCAGCCGCTACGGACGAGGATGTACTCAAACAAATGGAGTCGCAGGGCATTTCCTCGGGAGATTCTCTAACGGCTTATCAGTTTGAACGTAACCAGGAAAATGTGAAGAAAACGGAAGAGCTTATGAAAGCGATCAGCAGTGAAAAATCGCTTGAAGAAGCAGCCATGGCGCAGAAGCAACTAGATGCCCTGGAAGAAAAAGAGGAAAAAATCCACGGTATCGAAGAAAAGCTCCTTCAGCAATACTCTAACGCGGTCGTCACCGAAGCCGACAACAAATATAAAGTAGTGGTTGTAAGTGAAAAAATGGCGGCTAAAGAAGCGGTGAGCATTATGGACATGGTAATCAAGGAATTAGGAGTATCCCAGGACAAGGTCAGCGTCCAGTATGTTAAGCAGTAAGGAAAAGCAGACGATAAACGGGCAAATAGAACACGAAATTGGGGAGAGTCCAGAGCAATCATGGACTCTTTCCATTTTGATCGATTATGATATAATACATAAAGTTATGTGCATTTGCAGTAATACGCCAAGGCTTTTCCGATAAAGCTGAAGGAGAGAGTGAATATGTTTAAACTGAATGAAATTAAAGAATTGATTGAACTCTTGGACAAGACATCCGTCCATGAATTAGAGATTGAGAGCGAGGGTGCTCGTTTATGCATCCGCAAACCAGGAAAAAGCGAAATCATTCAAGTACAACCACAGGTTGTAGCCGCTGCTCCTCAAACGACAACGGCTGCAGTGCCCGCTGCTGAAACCGTATCGATGATGAATACGACCCAACCTGTCGTGTCGGCGGCTCCTGCCGAGAAGCCAACAAACCTGCATACCATCGTATCACCGATGGTAGGAACGTTTTATCGCTCCTCGTCGCCAGATGCCCAGGCTTTTGTCAATATAGGGGACAAGGTTGGGGAGAAGACAACGGTTTGCATTATTGAAGCCATGAAATTGATGAACGAGTTGGAGGCCGAGGTGAAGGGCGAAATCACTGACATTCTCGTGGAAAACGGCCAACTGGTAGAGTACGGACAGCCTCTCTTTCTGGTGAAGCCGGAGTAAACATGAATGGCAGCCCTACTTTTTTGCAAACAGGGCCGCGATCTAGCTTTCCAAGGAGGATGAGGGAGAATCATGAAATTTCATAAAATATTGATTGCCAACCGTGGGGAAATTGCGGTTAGAATAATTAGAGCTTGTCGTGAATTAGGTATTTCAACCGTAGCGGTATATTCCGAAGCAGACAAGGATTCTCTGCATGTCCGTCTTGCTGATGAAGCCTATTGCATCGGACCTACGCTTTCTAAGGATAGCTACCTGAATTTGACAAACCTCATGAGTGTAGCAACTTTAACGGAGTGCGATGCGATTCACCCGGGATACGGCTTTTTAGCTGAGAACGCGGATTTCGCAGAGATTTGCGGTTCATGTAATGTAGCGTTCATCGGACCTTCCCCGGAAGCAATTACCCGCATGGGTGATAAAGCAGTGGCGAAGCAAACGATGAAAAATGCAAAAGTCCCAGTCATCCCAGGTTCCGATGGACTGATTGAGGATTTGGATGAAGCGGTAATGGTTGCCCGGGATATCGGATATCCGGTCATTATTAAAGCAACTGCGGGCG
The DNA here is from genome assembly GCF_042678945.1 of Paenibacillus puldeungensis. Lineage (NCBI taxonomy): Bacteria > Bacillati > Bacillota > Bacilli > Caryophanales > Paenibacillaceae > Paenibacillus > Paenibacillus puldeungensis. The sequence goes on from NZ_JBHTLM010000004.1 coordinate 250,824, forward strand.
GAGGAGGCAAAGGGATCCGCATCGCAGAAGATGAAGCTTCGCTGGTCAAGCAGATTACAACAGCGCAGCAGGAAGCACAAAAAGCTTTTGGCAACGCAGGCGTTTACCTGGAGAAATATTTGACCGGCATGAAGCACGTTGAAATTCAAATCATGGCCGATAAGCATGGCAATGCGGTATATCTTGGGGAACGTGACTGTTCCGTGCAACGTCGCCGCCAAAAGCTTGTTGAAGAAGCGCCATGTCCTGTATTAACGCCGGAGAAACGCCAAGAAATGGGCGAGGCTGCGGTACGGGCGGCGTTAGCCGTCAGTTATTCCGGTGCGGGAACACTTGAGTTTCTGCTCGGACCAGATGGACAATTTTATTTCATGGAAATGAATACGCGAATTCAGGTAGAGCACCCGGTTACGGAAATGGTGACTGGCATCGACCTGATTCGGGAAATGATATGGGTGGCGGAAGGGAAACCGCTTTCCTTCAGACAAGAAGATGTGCGATTAAACGGCTGGTCGATTGAATGCCGCATCAATGCAGAAGATCCGGCTCGCAATTTTATGCCATCACCTGGTAAGATCGGTTTTTATTTGCCTCCTGGGGGTCCCGGAGTTCGAGTGGACAGCGCGGCCTTTCCTGGATATACGATTACTCCATTTTACGATTCAATGATTGCAAAATTGATCGTTTGGGGAGCTACACGGGACGAGGCTATTGCCAAAATGAAGCGTGCGTTGGCTGAATTTGCTATTGAGGGTATCCATACGACAATCCCATTCCATCAAAAACTGCTGGAACATCCGACCTTTATCAAGGGTGACTTTGATATCAAATTTTTGGAAGAAAACGAGATATAGCATCGCTGCTATAAGTTTGTCATAATGAACCCAAAATGATATAGTATGTATAATAAGTGCGCGGTATCTATCGTCAGAGCAGCGTCATACTTATTGAGAGGTGGATGAATAGAATGAGTACTTTGCCTACGGAATTCGAACGTACGGATATTGGTGAGATTCAAATTGCTCCAGAAGTAATTGAAGTGATTGCCGGTCTGGCTACGGTTGAGGTGAAGGGCGTTGCCGGAATGAGCGGTGGATTTGCCGGTGGGATCGCCGAGCTGTTGGGAAGAAAAAACCTATCCAAAGGCGTGAAGGTTGAAGTTGGACAGCGTGAAGCGGCTGTGGATGTTTCCGTTATCGTGGAGTTCGGCAACCGTCTTCCTGAAGTTGCCTCTGAAATCCAACTCAATGTAAAGCGTTCGATCGAAACAATGACTGGCTTGAACGTGGTTGAAGTGAATGTGCATATTCACGATGTTATTTTCAAAACCACCGAAAAGCAGGAAGAGACGGAGCCTAACCACAGAGTAAAATAAATAATTTGTGATGAACCCCCGACCAAGCGCGTCAGGGGTTTACTGTAATTTTTCAACGTGTTCGACCCATTTTTGAAACTACCTACCTCTACTAAGGAGGCTGCACTCGTCGTGGCAAAAATATTAGACAGAATCTTGCTGTTTATTTACAGCTTGTTTATCGGAGCTTTATCCGTAATCGCCATCCTTTTGCTGGCGGATGTCATCCCGATAGATCTAAGTGTGATTGGACAAAGAAATCTTTATATCGCTGCATGGGTGGTTGCTGTTGTATTGCTGCTTCTTAGCTTTCGTTTCTTCTACATATCGGTTCGTAGAGACCGTCAATCGCTGTCGTCCATCGATCAGCGGACCGAATACGGGGACATTCAGATTTCCACAGAAACGATCGAGAACCTGTCCTTCAAGGCGGCTTCCCGGGTACGGGGAATCAAGGAAATTAAGACTCGGATCCGCATAACGGATGCAGGACTAGAGATTATGGTTCGTGCGCTTGTAGATGGTGAAACGTCCATTCCGGCTTTGACGGAAGAAGTACAAAAGCAGGTTCATGATTACGTCGAGGATATTACGGGTATCCCCGTATCTAATGTTTCGGTATACATCGCCAACCTGGTTCATTCGCCTGTCATCAAAAGCCGGGTAGAATAGGGGTGAGTAGCGAAGGTGTTCTGGAAACAATTGTGGGAGAGTCACAAGGGACGTTTACTAGGACTGGCTGGAGCCATTTTCCTATGCCCCATTTATCTATTTTTCGGATTTTGGAATATGCTCTTCTGTGCTCTGCTTCTCTTCATCGGATATTCGATCGGTAAGCAGAAAGATTTGGACCAAGGCCCATTACTGCCCTGGGGGGAGATGTGGGAATGGCTGTCTTCGCGCTGGCGTCCTTTTAAATGATTCCTGTGATATGCTTTCTCCGGAAAAAGAGCTGCGACTCGCCCTTGCCCATTTTGTGGAGGAAGCCTATTACGGGGGTTTTTTTGTTTATTAGCATTTGAATTTATAGAAACTGACAATCTTCAAGGGAACTGAAGTGTTATATCGACATCGTTTGGTCCATGCTGAAGGTAAAAGGTTTTGCTTCGGGCATCATCTTATCGGATCTATGCTCACATCCCAATGTTCCCGGAACGGGATAGGGATAGTTATAAAAGGAGGAAGCACATGAAACGGCGGTTAGCAAGAGAAATAGCAATACAGAGTTTGTACCATATGGAAATGAACGAGGTTGAGGCGGAAGAGGCAGTTACGATGCTGCTTGCAGAAGCGGCAGGTGACAACGAGAGCGAGGTTGAAAAGCTGTCTGATGTTGATGCCACGAGAGAATTTGTGCTGGAGATCGTAAAAGGCACTTGGAATCAACGAGAGGCGATTGACGGTTTGCTCGCCGATTATTTGAAGGGTTGGCAGCTAAGCCGTTTGTCTAGAGTGGATCGGCAAGTTCTCCGTTTGGCTACCTACGAAATGATTTTCCGCGATGATGTTCCGGGAAAGGTTGCCGTTAATGAAGCAATTGAGCTTGCTAAACATTTTGGTACGGCAGACTCTGGCAAATTCGTAAACGGGGTTCTCGGTAAAATGATTCAAGACGTGGAACAGCTGAAAAGTAAAATATAAAAAATACGCAGAGGAGAGGATGACATGTCAGCACCTATCATTAACGGAAAACAAATTTCCGAAAATATTCGCGCTAAACTTCGTGAGGAGGTTCAGGAGCTTTCGACACAAGGGTTCAAGCCCGGGCTGGCTGTCGTTCTTGTAGGCGAGGATCCGGCTTCGCAGGTGTATGTGCGAAATAAAGAAAAGGCTTGCGTTGAGTTAGGTTACTATTCCGAGGTGCATCGTCTACCCGGAACTACTTCTCAGGAGGATCTGCTGGCTTTAGTGGACAAGCTGAACCGGCAGGAGAACATCCATGGGATTCTGGTGCAGCTTCCGCTACCTAAACATATCGATGAGAAGTCAGTGATTGATGCCATCTCAGTCGAAAAAGACGTTGACGGTTTTCATCCCGTAAATGTCGGGAATCTGGTGATTGGTGACGACAGCCTGCTTCCATGCACCCCGGCCGGAGTAATCGAGCTGATCAAAGAAACCGGCATAGAATTAGCTGGCAAGCATGCGGTTGTGATCGGGCGCAGCAATATCGTGGGTAAACCGGTCTCTCTGCTTTTACAGCGTGAAAATGCTACCGTTACAATGTGCCACTCTCGTACGGTGAACATGAAGGAGCTGACGAAGCAGGCGGACATTCTTGTCGTGGCCATTGGCCGTGCCAATTTTGTAGATGCCTCCTACGTGAAGCCGGGAGCGGTTGTGATTGATGTCGGCATGAACCGTTTGGAAACCGGAAAGCTGGCTGGCGACGTCGATTTTGAAAGTGTGAAGGAAGTTTCCGGTCCGATTACGCCGGTTCCAGGTGGGGTTGGCCCGATGACGATTACGATGCTTATGCAGAATACGCTGATTGCAGCAAAACGTTTGGCTGGGTTGGCTTAATTTTCACAAGTAGCTTGCAGCTTTGTTGCTGTATTGCATAGATGAGGGAACTGTAGGATCGGGGAGAGGAGGCTAAACGATGGACCGACGGATTTTGACGGTGAAGGAGCTAAACCGGTATATCCGGATGAAGCTCGAATCGGACTCATTATTAGCCGAAGTGTGGATTCGCGGGGAAATCTCCAACTTTACTCACCACTCCAGCGGCCATATGTATTTCACCTTGAAGGATGCCGACAGCCGGATCAAATGCATCATGTTTGCCTCGCATAACCAGCGTTTGCCTTTCATTCCGAAGGAAGGCTCCCGGGTGATTGCCCGGGGCAACGTATCGGTATATGAACGGGACGGGCAGTACCAGTTCTATGCTACGCATATGCAGCCGGATGGAATCGGCAGCTTGTATCTCGCTTTTGAGCAGCTAAAGCAAAAGCTTGGAGACGAAGGGCTGTTTGCGACGGAGCGGAAAAGGCCGCTGCCGCGGTTTCCGCGCACGATTGGCGTCGTCACGTCGCCGACGGGCGCAGCCGTACGCGATATCCTGACGACCCTGCAGCGCCGCTATCCGTTAGCCTCCGTTGTCCTGTACCCGGTTTTGGTACAGGGTAAGGGCGCGGCGCCGTCGATTGTGAAAGCGATTCGAGCGCTGAACGCCATGGGCGAGGCCGACGTATTGATCGTCGGTCGGGGCGGCGGCTCGCTCGAGGAGCTGTGGGCGTTCAACGAGGAGCAGGTCGCGCGTGCGATTTATGAATCGGCGATACCCGTAATCTCGGCCGTAGGCCACGAGACGGACTTCACCATCGCCGATTTTGTCGCCGACCTGCGGGCCGCCACGCCCACTGCCGCCGCCGAGCTCGCCGTGCCGCACGCGGCCGAGCTGCGAGCGCAGCTGCGCCAGCGCGAGCAGGTGCTGCAGCAAAGCTTGCAGCACCGCCTACAGCAGGCGCGCGAACGGCTACGCCGGCTGCAGGGCTCGCCGGCGTTGCAGCAGCCGCAGCGCAGCCTGCTGCAGCATGCGCAGCGGCTGGACCGGCTCTCCTCACGGTTGGAGAGCCGGATGGAGATGCGCTTGCAGCTAAGCCGGGCGTCCTATGACCGGACGCATCAGCGGCTGCTACGCTTTCATCCGCAGGAAGCGCTTCAGTTCGCCAATAGGCGGCGACAGGAAGCAGACCGGCTGCTTCGCCAGGCTATGCTTGGAACGCTCAAGGAGAAATCACGGCAGCTGACATCCGGTATCAGACAGCTGGATGCACTAAGTCCACTCAAGGTTATGGGTCGAGGCTATAGCCTTGTATATGATGAGCATGGACAAAGACTTATCAAATCGCTGGGTGATGTTGAACCAGGCGATCAGATCACTATAAAAATGACCGATGGGGAACTCGATTGCCAAGTATGGGGCATGAGGCGGGAAGGAGCTGGAGAAGTTGAAGGAACAAACGCAAAATCTTGAATCGGATTTGGATCAGGTTCCAGGAGCGGAGCCGCAAGAACGAAAGACCAAACAGGATAAGAAACCGAAGCAAGCCCAAAAGCCGGAGATCAACTTCGAAGAGGCGATGAATCAGTTGGAGGATATCGTCTCCCAGCTTGAACGCGGGGATGTGCCGCTGGAGAAGGCGATCGACTTATTCCAGCAAGGAATGCAGCTTTCCCAGCTTTGCAGCCAGAAGCTAACGCAGGTTGAACGTAAAATTGAAACGATTGTTGAACAGGACGGTCAACTCGGCAAGAAACCGTTTGAGCCGCCTATGGAGGAGAGCGGTGAGTACGCTGGATAATTCAAAAATGACGATTGATCAGTATATGGAAAACATCACCGTTTTGGTGGTCGACAAACTGAGAAATTTCATCCCTGAGGGGTGGGACGTTCCCAAAACGCTCTTGAAATCCATGGATTATTCGCTGATGGCCGGTGGGAAGCGGCTTAGACCGCTGCTTGTCGTGGCTGCGGCGGAGGCGCTGGGGGCGAGCCGAGAGGCGGCCTTGCCCGTCGCCTGCGCCGTAGAGATGGTGCATACGTATTCGCTGATCCATGACGACCTTCCGGCTATGGACGATGACGATTTCCGCCGCGGCAAGCCAACTAACCATAAAGTTTTTGGGGAAGCTATGGCGATTTTAGCCGGGGATGGCCTCCTCACTCATGCGTTCTATAGTGTCGTTCAAGCAAGCAAAGAACACGATGTGCCTGCTGCAAATGCTCTCGCGATCATTGAGGATCTGTCCCGGTACGCCGGGCCGGCTGGAATGGTTGGCGGTCAAGTGGCCGACATGGAGGGTGAACAAGGGATCACAGGACTTAACCAACTGAAATACATCCATGAGCATAAGACCGGGGATTTGATCGTTTTCTGCCTTAAAGCGGGAGGCCGGATTGCCTCTGCTTCAAGTGAACAACTTAAGGCACTCGAGACTTATGGCCGAGGGCTGGGGCTTGCATTTCAAATTCAGGATGATATTCTGGATTTGGTCGGTGATGAGAGCAAGCTTGGCAAGAAGACGCAGAGTGATGTGAAGCAGCAGAAAGTGACTTATCCGTTTTTTCTCGGCTTGGACAAGTCTCGTGAGGAAGTTGATCGGTTAACTCACGCTGCGAAAAAAGCGCTCAGTGATGGCTTTATCCCCTACCCTGGACGTTTGCTGGAAATTGCAGACTTTTTGCTTCGAAGGGATCATTAAGGATCATATGACCAAAAGTGATTTCGATTACACCGATTCATATGGTATAATGAATGCTATTATCAACAGAGAAAACCAATTAAGGAAAGCGGGGAATTCCTGTGCTGCTTTCACAAATTCATGAGCCTGCCGATTTAAAAAAATTGTCTCTGGAGCAACTGACGCCGCTTGCTGCGGAAATCCGCCAGTTTCTGATTGAAAAGCTGTCGGTGACAGGAGGGCATTTGGCACCTAACTTGGGCGTAGTGGAATTAACGATTGCCCTGCACTATTGTTACAACAGCCCTCAGGACAAGTTTATTTTTGATGTTGGGCATCAAGCCTATGTGCATAAAATTTTGACAGGCCGGATGGATCGGTTTGACACCCTGCGCAAGCATAACGGTTTGTGCGGATTTGTTAAACGTAGCGAAAGTGAACATGATGTATGGGAGGCAGGGCACAGCAGTACATCGCTTTCGGCAGCTATGGGCATGGCACTGGCCCGGGATTTAAAAGGCGAACAGCATCGTGTCATCGCTGTAATTGGAGATGGCGCTTTGACGGGTGGAATGGCGTTTGAAGCGCTTAACCATATCGGCCATGAGAAGAAAAACTTAATGATCATTTTAAATGATAATGAGATGTCTATTGCTCCTAATGTTGGAGCGTTACACAATTATTTAACGAAAATCCGTTCTGGCCGTAATTATTTACGGGCGAAGGATGAAGTCGAGCAGCTGCTCAAGCGCATTCCAGCGATCGGCGGCAAGCTTGCTAAGACCGCGGAGCGAATGAAGGACAGCTTGAAATACATGATGGTCCCTGGCGTACTATTCGAGGAACTTGGCATTAAATACTTGGGTCCGGTGGATGGACATGATTTGCCGGGATTAATCGAGTCATTTAAACAAGCGAACAATGTAAACGGACCGGTACTAGTTCATGTACTTACTACAAAAGGAAAAGGCTATACACCTGCCGAGGAAGATTCTCACAAATGGCATGGCCTTTCCACACCTTACAAAATTGAAACGGGTCAATTGATAAAAGCGGTTGGCAATCCGACATACACTGATGTATTCGGGCAAACCCTGATTGAACTGGCCGGGGTGGATGAGCGGATCGTTGCGGTTACGCCAGCTATGCCCGGAGGGTCGGGATTGGTGAAATTCGGAGAACGGTTTCCAGGGCGAATGATTGATGTTGGGATTGCTGAGCAGCATGCGGCAACGATGTGTGCAGCACTCGCAATGGAAGGCTTGAAACCGGTGTTTGCCGTGTATTCAACGTTCATGCAACGGGCTTATGATCAAATCGTGCACGATATATGCCGGCAAAATGCCAACGTCATGTTTGCGATCGACCGGGCTGGTTTTGTAGGAGCTGACGGAGAAACGCATCAAGGCGTTTATGATATCGCTTTTATGAGACATATTCCCAATATCGTCCTCATGATGCCTAAAGACGAGAATGAACTCCGTCATATGATGAAGACGGCGTTAGATTATAATGATGGGCCGATTGCTTATCGTTATCCGAGAATCAATGTACCCGGTGTGCCCCTGGACGAAGAGCTAGTTTCCATCCCTATTGGCAGCTGGGAATTGGTTCGTGAAGGAGATACCGTGACAATCATCGCCGTTGGACCGATGGTGCAGGTCGCAGAAGAAGCTGCGGAAATGTTAAAACGGGACGGTGTCTCGGTTGCTGTAGTCAACGCCAGATTCCTTAAGCCGCTAGATGAAGATATGCTGCTCAAGCTGGCAAATGGGGCGAGCAAAATCATCGTGCTGGAAGAGGCCTCTCAGGCAGGAAGCCTTGGCAGTGCGGTGCTGGAGTTTTATGCGGCTCATGATATTAATGGCCTGAACATTTCGTTGATGGGTATTCCCGACCGCTTCATTGAGCATGGAAGCATTAAGGATCAGCTTATGGAAGTTGGGCTTACCGCGGATGAAGTAGTAAGAGAAGTCCAGAAATTCCGAACCGACCAACATTTTGCCTTCGGAAAGAAAGTAAAACCATATTAAAGTACAGCTTTAGATTCAGCCTGGGGTCAATCCCTCGTTGAAAGACAGGAGATTCAAAAGATGTCTGTTTCCAAGGAACGCATTGATGTCCTGCTGGTGGAGCAGGGGTATTTCGATAGCAGGGAAAAAGCAAAAGCCGCCATCATGGCCGGGCTTGTCTTCGGTGGACAGGAACGGATTGAAAAAGCCGGAACCAAAATTCCGCGCGATACTGTGCTTACCGTAAAAGGTGCGGTACATCCTTATGTTAGTCGTGGCGGGTTGAAGCTTGAAAAGGCGCTGAAGCGCTTTGAAATCAATCTGGAAGGAAGAACGATGCTAGATATTGGCTCTTCCACTGGCGGGTTTACGGATTGTGCGCTTCAGCATGGAGCTAGCTATGTATACGCTATTGACGTTGGGTACAATCAGCTGGATTGGTCACTCCGCAATGATGAGCGAGTAAACGTGAAAGAGCGAACGAATTTTCGTTATATGATCCTGGAGGATTTGGATGGCCCGAGGCCGGATTTTGCCAGCATCGATGTTTCATTTATATCCTTAAAGATCATTTTGCCGCCTTTACTTACTTTACTTAAACGTCCAGCAGACATAGCCGCCCTTATAAAGCCGCAATTTGAAGCGGGACGTGAAAAAGTAGGAAAATCAGGGGTTGTACGTGATCCGAAGGTCCATCAGGAAGTGCTGGAGACGATATTGTCTTATGCGGTGGAGCTTGGGTTCTCACTTCAAGGCTTAACCTACTCGCCGATCACCGGCGGTGAAGGAAACATTGAATTTTTGGCACATCTTCGGCTTGAGGATACACCACAGAAAGGCCAAGAAAGCAGCCAGGGGCTAGAGCAGTCAAAGCTGATTAGTCAATTGGCTGGTAGTGTTGTTCAAGAAGCGACACAGACCTTTACGGGAGGCCCATCAAAATGATGGGCTTTTTTTGTTTGTTATCTCTTGAAAAACGAACGTTTGTTCCCTATAATGAATATTAACTGAATCTATAAGTAAAATGCTTACAAATAAATTATTGTTTGCCTGACAGGAGCTTGAAGGAATGCGTCGAAATAGTTCTTGAGGTGATTTCGATGGGAGCGTACTCTGACGGTTTATTAATGCTGCTAATTGCCGGGATTGCGGCTTATCTTCTGTATCGTGGTTTTCGCTCCTGGGTTCGCAAGCCTCTTACATTACGATCCCGCATCCGTTATCAACTAAATACAGATATTTTAGATCATCCTGCGGTAGAATTGCTGGAACAGGCGGGGTATGAAGTTATAAGCGACAGACTTAAGGTTCCATTATCTTTTCAGGTGAATCGCGATGTTCTGTATAGTCGATTGTTTATTGACTATATTGCAGTAAGAAACGGGGAATTCTATCTTGTAAAGACCGCAAGGGAACGACTAGCGATCGATTGGACAGGCAGCGGGGTCCGTAGAGAGCTTTTGCCTTATCTGCTTCTTTACCCCGATAGTGCGGGTGTGTTATATATTGATGCAGAGCAGGGAATGATCAAGAAAATCTGTATGATCGTGGATGATAATGAAGACGAAGACGATACAGCCTTAGAGGGCTATGGAGGGTAGAATGAAGGGTCAACGACATATTAAAATTCGAGAGATAATTACAGCCCAAGAGATTGAAACTCAAGATGAACTGGTGGAAGCGCTCCGCCAGGCTGGATATCAGGTAACACAAGCTACGGTATCCCGTGATATTAAAGAACTGATGCTCATCAAAGTGCCAACCGATGAAGGAACATATAAATATTCCATGCCGACGGCTCAGCGGTACAATCCCGTGCAGAAATTGCAGCGAGCACTGATCGACAGCTTTGTACACATCGACCATACAGGCAACTTGGTCGTTTTGAAATGCCTTCCGGGTACTGCAAATTCAGTAGCCGTGTTAATCGATAATATGGAATGGGCAGATTTGCTTGGTACGATTTGCGGGGACGATACAATACTGCTCATTTGCCGAAATGAAGATTATAGTCAGTTTATTATTGATCAAATTATGGGGTTCATTTCTTAACCTTTTGATTAGAAGGGGGCTGCCTTCACCGATGCTAGTTCATTTATCCATTCGAAATTTGGCTGTTATTGAGGCTGTTGACGTAACATTTCATTCCGGTTTTCATGTTCTGACAGGAGAGACGGGAGCCGGTAAGTCGATTATTATTGATGCCTTAGGACTGATTGCCGGCAGCAGGGGTTCGGCTGAATTAATTCGCTATGGCTGTGATAAAGCTGAAATGGAAGCCTCCTTTGATTTGCCGGAACATCATCCGGTATGGGCTACTCTTGCCCGACTTGGGATAGGCGGAGAACCTGGGGAGGAGCTCATTATACGCCGGGAGATTAGTATTCAAGGCAAGAGCTCTGCCAGAGTTAATGGTCAGCTGGTCAATTTATCAATGCTTCGGGAGGTTGGCGATGAACTGATCAACCTTCACGGGCAGCATGACCACCAGACATTACTCCGCCCTGAACGACATTTGGAATTGCTCGATGCCTATGGTGCCGATACGATTGATCCAATAAAAGAAAGATACCAGAAAACCTATGCCACTTTTGCGAAAATTGATAGGGAATGGAATGAATTACGGAATACAAGTCAACAGGCTTTGCAAATGCTTGACCTATATCGGTTTCAACTGAACGAAATTGCGGCAGCTGAATTAAAGCCTGGTGAGGATGAATTACTGGCTGAAGAAAAGGTGAAACTATCCCATAGTGAGAAGATGATGGATTCCGTTTCTGAGGCATACGAACTTTTATATGGTAACCAAGGACTTGAAGCAATCGCTAAAGTGATTTCCCGACTTAATGAGGTAGCGGGTTATGACAATAAGGGAATTTCCCCTCTTCTTGAACAGCTTCAATCTGCTTATTATCAGCTGGAGGACGCCTCCTTTAGTTTACGGAATTATCGTGAGCGAATTGAATTTAACCCTGACCGTTTAGAGGAAGTGGAAGAAAGGCTTGATTTGATTTCAACCTTACGCCGCAAATACGGAGACGATGTTGAAGGCATTCTTGCTTATTATGAGAAGATCCGCAAAGAAACGGACATGTTGGAGAATAAAGATGATCTGCTTGAACAATTGCAAGCCCGGCGGGATCAATTGTTGTCCAAGCTACTTATCGAGGCGAGTGAATTGAGCTCGACTCGTCGCCAAATTGCTCAGGAATTGGCAATTCAAATCGAGAATGAACTTAAGGATTTACAAATGGAACGGACGAACATGCAAGTGAAGGTGACTTGGAACGAGGATCCTCATGGAGTGGAATGGGAAGGTAAGAAAATCCGCCCTGGGAAACAGGGAATCGACAGTGCTGAGTTCCTCATTTCACCAAACCCTGGCGAACCGCTTCGGCCGTTAAGCAAAATTGCTTCGGGCGGTGAATTGTCACGAATTATGCTCGCGCTGAAGAGTATTTTCGCAAGACATGATGAGGTTCCTGTACTTATTTTTGACGAAGTTGATACTGGAGTAAGTGGACGGGCAGCCCAATCCATCGCGAATAAGCTGTCCCGGCTGTCAGATACATGCCAGGTGTTTTCCATTACTCACCTTCCTCAAGTGGCCTGCATGGCGGATTGGCAGTACTTGATTGAGAAAGTGGTTGAAGATGGTCGTACAATGACACATATCGAGCATTTGAATGATGAAGGGCGAATTAATGAGTTGGCACGCATGCTTGGCGGTGTTGAAATTACAGAGAAAACGCAGCATCACGCTCAAGAAATGCTCAAGCTTGCACAGGCACAAAAGGATGGTTTGTTAAGTCCGGCACAATGATTGACAGTAATAAAAGACCCACCCCGGGGTATCTTATAGGTACGCAATTGGCGACCACCTTTTCGTCAAGCGAAAGAAGCAAAGGGAGCGTGACAGCCATTGAACCCGAACCTCAGGAAAAGAATGCTGGGTCTTTTTCTTGCCTTCTTCTTTTGTTTCATCGGTACTTCCGTAGCTAAAGGCCATACGCCAGTTCTGCCGGACGAGCTGCGTCTGTTTCAGGGACAGGGAACTCAAATTCGTTTAGCATTACCTGTACAAGCAGAAGTCAGTGTCGATCGACCGGATGTTGTAATGGTGAATGGTCAAGCTAACCCTTCCATGAAAGTGTCTTTGGACCATCCGCTTGAGCTTTCATCGCTTCGGAGCGGAGAAGCAAAACTCCGCATGAAATTATTCGGTCAAATTCCTCTAAAGACAGTTAAGGTCAATGTAATTCCTGATTTGAAAGTGATTCCCGGCGGTCAAACGATTGGCGTTAAAGTAAAATCCGCCGGGATTTTAGTGGTCGGTCATCACCAAGTTATGACCGATAGCCAAAAAATATCCCCTGGAGAAGAAGCAGGTATTCAAGCTGGAGATTTAATTACGCATATTAATGGAATCAAGCTAAATGATGTCAGAGATGTTGCTGATATTGCTACAGAAGCAGGGAAAAACAAGCAAACGATGCAAGTTACTTACAAACGAAACGATAAAGAATTTACCGCAACGTTAAGCCCTGCCTTCGATAAACAGGACCGCGCATGGAGACTGGGGCTTTACATTCGCGATTCAGCTGCAGGAGTAGGAACATTAACGTTTTATGCTCCAGATCAAGGGGTGTACGGCGCCTTAGGTCATATCATCACAGACATGAATACGCAGACCCCGATCGTTGTGGGAAGCGGGCAAATTTTACAGTCTAGTGTTACCTCCATCTCCAAGAGCGAAAGCGGGGAACCTGGCGAAAAGCGGGCTCATTTTCTGAAAGAAGGCAAGATGCTTGGAAATATCGAACGTAATACGCACTTCGGAATTTTTGGAAAAATGAAGGAGAATCCTGACCATAGCGTGTACCAACAGCCAATACCGGTTGCTTTTTCTGAAGAGGTTAAGGAAGGTCCAGCTGAAATTTTAACTGTGGTCGAGGACCAGCGGGTTGAACGGTTTAAGGTCGAAATCGTTCATGTATCGAAACAAAGTGCTCCCGAAACCAAGGGGCTTGTGCTTCGCATAACGGATCCACGGCTGGTGGAGAAAACAGGAGGCATCGTTCAAGGCATGAGCGGTAGCCCCATTATACAAAACGGCAAGCTGATCGGTGCTGTTACCCATGTGTTTGTAAATGATCCGAGATCGGGTTACGGATGTTTTATCGAATGGATGCTGCAGGATGCAGGCATTTTAGAAAGCCATCAAGGAGCTAACCAAAATCTTAAGGCGAGCTAAGTGCCTTAAGATTTTTTTATGTTAATCCTGATCGCTAAAGAGGAGATGTATACATTTGTCGAATTGTTACGAACTACATCGCTTTATGTAAACAAATAAATAATTATAACTTAACAAAGTAAAAAAATAAAGAAAATAATTTTCGACAGAAGGAATTTACTTTTTTGTGTCGAATCCTTATTCTGGAAGAGGAGAAATTATAAAAAACCTATCCATTTATTTGAAGGAGGAAGTAAGCAGTGCAAAAAATCGAAGTGTTGTTGGCTGATGATAATCGAGAATTTACAAATTTGCTTGCGGAATACATTTCGGAGCAGGACGATATGATCGTCTCAGGAATAGCTTATAATGGCGAAGAAGTGCTGGAGATGATCGAAAATGCGACCAGAGTTCCTGATGTGCTCATCCTGGATATTATTATGCCTCATCTGGATGGACTCGGAGTATTGGAACGGATACGGGAGCTCAATTTGTCTCCGCAGCCTAAAATCATCATGCTGACCGCTTTCGGCCAAGAGAACATTACACAGCGTGCCGTTCAGCTTGGCGCTTCTTACTACATTTTGAAACCTTTTGATATGGAGGTACTTGCCAACCGAATCCGTCAACTGGTTGGTGTACAGAATTTGATGACCAGTGGAACCCCATCCTCCTCTTTTGTCAAATCAAATGTAGTACCATTGGGCAAAGGGAAAAATTTGGATGCTAACATCACTTCCATAATTCATGAAATTGGAGTCCCAGCTCATATTAAAGGATATCAGTATTTACGTGAAGCGATTACAATGGTTTATAACAACATTGAAATCCTTGGAGCAATCACCAAGACCCTGTATCCAGCCATTGCAGAAAAATTTAAAACGACACCGTCCCGTGTGGAACGTGCTATTCGTCACGCGATTGAAGTAGCCTGGACACGAGGCAATATTGATTCCATCAGCCACCTGTTCGGTTACACAATCAACATCAGCAAATCCAAACCGACCAATAGCGAATTCATCGCGATGGTGGCGGATAAGCTCAGAATTGAGCATAAAGTATCGTGAAAGCGTAAAGAATAACGGAAATAACGATGATTATTTTAATGTTAGTGCACCCTACCGTTGAATTCAGTCATATGCTATGTAGCAAGAGGCGGTCCCTCTCGGCCTTCCATGCCGATGAGTGGCCGTTTTTTTATGTCTACAAATTTCATTCAAACATTGACAAATTGTACCGGTGAGATTATTCTGCATATGAGCATATGATCATATACAGTTTTCAAAGAGGGGCAACTAATCATGAAAAAAGATTTACATTCCTTTCTAAACCCTGAAACGATGGAGAAAGTATCAACTACATTTAAGGCTCTTTCTGATCCTACACGAATTCGTATTTTGTATTTGCTTTCCGAGGAAGAGTGTTCGGTGAACCATATGTCCGAGGTACTCGGCATAACCCAATCTGCGGTTTCTCATCAACTCAGCCTATTAAGGAATCTCAGGCTTGTCAAATATCGAAGAGAGGCTAACACATTGTACTATAGCTGCGATGACGGGCATGTTATTTCTTTACTAAATCAGGCTGTTCAACACGCGAAATGCGATTAGGGAGGGTTTGCTATGGATCACAAACACGAGCATGAACATCAAGACCACGACCATCATGATCATCACGGACATTCTCATGGTTTAGGGCACCAGCATTTTGACGCCCGTTCCGGAAATAAGAAGGGCCTACTGATCGCGCTACTCATCACGGCATGCATTGCTGTGCTTGAGTTTTTCGGCGGATTATTTACGAATAGCTTGGCACTTCTTTCTGATTCCGGTCATATGTTAAGCGATACGAGCTCGCTCCTATTTAGCCTGTTTGCCATTTGGTTTGCAGCTCGGCCTGCTTCCGGGCGGAAAACGTACGGCTTTTACCGCATTGAAATATTGGCCGCCCTGCTTAACGGAGTTACCTTATTTGTTATAGCTGGATTAATCATTTGGGAAGCCTATCAACGTTTCCTTAACCCGCCGACCGTGTCCAGCAACATAATGATTGTTATTGCTATCATTGGCTTAATCGCCAATTTGGCCAGCGCGGCGGCCTTAATCAAAAAAGGTGATGTCAAAGGTAATGTGAATTTGAAAAGCGCCTATTTACATGTACTAGGGGATGCGCTCGGATCAGTAGGTGCTATAGCTGCAGGGATTGTAATGTCACTGTTTGGATGGTATATTTTTGATCCAATCATTAGAGTTTTTGTTGCCCTGCTTATTTTACGAGGGGCTTGGGGAGTCATCTCGCAATCAGTTCATATCCTTATGGAAGGGACTCCGGCTTCAATTGATCAAGTGGAAGTCAAGGAGAGCTTGGTAGCTATCCCTGGGGTACTTAATGTACATGATCTCCATATTTGGACAATCACTTCGGGTATGGATGCATTAAGCTGTCATCTTATAATCGAAGAAGGTCACGATAGTCAATCCGTACTGCAAGCTGCAATTACAATTCTGGAGAAAACGTTTAAGATATCGCATTCGACGATTCAAGTCGAGACATCGCTAATTCAACATGAAAAGCTGCTGGTTTAAACATGGATTAACGATTAAAGATAAGCTCATATATTTCGAATTCCAAGTCCAGCAATCTGTAATCTGAAATCTGTGCTAAAATAGAAACGCAGAATTCATTTGCAGGTAGTAGAGTGGAAGGAATGAGTAAGAAATGAATAGTGACCTTGATTGTAAAGAATACAGGGAGTGGCTTGCGAAGGCAGGTTTTGAGGAGAACGATAAAGTCCGAATCGAGGAACTGGTCGTAAAGATAGAGCAGCTTGCTGCTGAAAATATCCGGCTGCGCAAGGCGCTCCTGCGAGCCTCGTCTCATAGTGGCTCGAGAATGTCGACAAAATTGAAGGATGCCTTATACGAATAAAAAAACAAAAACCTCTTCCAATGCTAATCTGCGGGAAGAGGTTTTTTTTTGGCGTGAAAGTGTGGATTACCTTACTCTGCTGCAGATGCCTTTTTACTTCGAAATCTTGGACCAATATAGTTTCGTTTACGGTCGCGGAAGAAAATCCAGCCACCTAAAAAACCGATGCCTGCAGCAAATAATAATAAACCAATCCCAAAATGCAGCCAATCGAATGAAATTTGCGAATGCGAACCAGCTCCATACTTGGAAAGATATTCAAAAAGCGCGTCTTTCATTTTTAGAAAACCGATTGTCGCAGCAATCCCAGGAATGACCAGCAGTATGATTGCAATGAACCGGGAAAACAATAATTTCATAAGGATCCGATTCGTCCTTTCCATAACAATTATCACATCCATCATACCTTTTTCAGCTCGCGATGTCCATTTGTACCTGCATTTGTAATCGCGACAAAACAAGGTAAAATAAGAGTTGTATGAAAAAGGCATGATTGATTAAGAAAGTATGAATTAGCAATATTGATGAATGGGTGGAGATTTGATATGGCGGTAACATGCGATGTTGCGATACTTGGAGGAGGAACGGGGGGCTATATAGCAGCAATACGCGCAGCCCAGCTCGGTAAAGAAGTAGTGATCATCGAGCAGGACAAGCTTGGCGGCACCTGTTTACACCGAGGATGCATTCCAAGTAAAGCACTGCTGCGCAGTGCGGAGCTGTACGATCAAATGAAAAATAGTGCAAGCTTTGGCATTGAGACGAGCGGCTTGTCGCTGGTGTTTCCTAAAGTACAGGAAAGAAAGCAAGGGATCGTAGACCAGCTCCACAAAGGGGTCCAGTATTTGATGCGCAAGCATAAAATTAAAGTTATTCAAGGCAAGGGACGGGTTATCGGGCCATCGATCTTCTCCCCCAAAAGCGGAGCTGTTGCCGTTGAATTAAATGATGGGGAAATGGAAACGATCGTGCCGACGAATTTGATCATTGCAACAGGATCTCGGCCGCGGACATTGTCTGGCCTTACTCCAGACGGAAAATACGTGCTTAGCAGTGATGAAGCGTTGCTTCTGGAGCAGCTTCCAAGCTCGATGATCATCGTTGGAGGCGGCGTTATCGGCGTAGAGTGGGCTTCACTCCTTAACGATTTTGGGGTTCAAGTGACCATCGTCGAAGCGGCGGATCAGTTGCTGCCGGCAGAAGATGAAGAGGTGGCGCGCGGGCTGCTGAAACAGCTGCAAAAACGCGGCATCACTGTCATGACCAACGTTTCGATTAAGCCAGATACCTTTATGATAAATGATGAACAAGTACACATTTCGGCCCAGCGTGGCGATGAAGTGCTGGAGCTCCTGGCAGACAAACTATTGGTGTCTATCGGACGTCAGGCTAACGTCGAGAACATTGGGCTCGAAAATACGGATGTCTCATTGGAGCACGGATTTATTCGCGTTAATGAATTTATGCAGACGACGGAACCGCATATTTACGCCATCGGTGATTGCATCGGAGGCCTTCAACTGGCACATGCAGCAAGTCATGAAGGAATCACAGCTGTGAATCATTTGGCTGGGGAAGCTTCTTATGGATATCACGCGAACCAGGTGCCGCGCTGCGTATACACCCGCCCGGAGGTCGCTTCTGTCGGACTTACGGCCAAAGAAGCTCGGGCCAAAGGATATGAGGTTAAAGAGGGAAAAGTTCCGTTTTCGGCGGTCGGAAAAGCGCTGGTACAAGGGGAAACAGAAGGATTCGTAAAAATGGTGGCGGACGCTCACACTAACGATATTCTCGGTGTTCAGATGATTGGACCACATGTAACGGAGCTAATCGGACAAGCTGCGCTCGCCCAGCTTCTAGATGCAACCCCTTGGGAAATCGGTCAGGCCGTGTTTGCACACCCGACACTTTCTGAAATTTTAGGTGAGGCAGCATTGGCGGTAGACGGCTTGTCTTTAGCCACTTAATGGGTATGGTGAACAACCGTTTTCCTTTTACGGTAAAAGCGATTATAATAAGGTTATCCCAAGTCTTAGTACCAGGTTTTAAGATTAAGTAAGAATAAACTTTTAATACAAAGACGAGGGCCTTAAATGAAGGAGGTAACTCCCATGAACGCAAAAAGTTCATTACAAACGAAACCCAAACATGAGCAGCTTGGATTATCAGATGCCGAAGTAATCGAAATGTACAAATATATGCTGCTCGCGCGCAAATTCGATGAGCGTAATTTGCTGCTCCAGCGAGCTGGCAAAATCAACTTTCATGTTTCCGGTGTTGGGCAGGAGGCTACTCAGGTAGCTGCTGCATTCGCGCTGGATCGGCAGCGAGATTATTTCCTGCCTTACTATCGTGATTACGGCTTTGTACTGACGGTTGGCATGACACTTACGGAGCTTATGCTGTCGGCGTTTGCCAAAGCGGATGATCCGAACAGCGGCGGCCGTCAAATGCCGGGGCACTTCGGCAGCAAGCGGCTGCGCATCGTCACTGGTTCAAGCCCGGTAACGACCCAGGTTCCGCACGCCGTAGGTGTTGCCTTGGCGGCAAAGATGCAAAAGAAAGACATCGTCTCTTACGTTACGTTTGGTGAAGGCTCAAGCAATCAGGGCGATTTTCATGAGGGCTTGAACTTTGCCGGCGTACAAAAGCTTCCGGTCATTTTCTTGTGCGAGAATAATCAATATGCCATTTCCGTGCCCGTCAGTAAACAGCTGGGCGGTAGAGTTTGCGACCGGGCCCAGGGCTACGGCTTTCCGGGAATCCGTGTGGACGGAAACGATGCACTTGAGGTGTACCGCGTCGTGAAGGAAGCGCGCGAACGAGCCGTTCGGGGCGAAGGACCGACGTTGATCGAATCCATGATGTACCGACTGTCTCCGCACTCGACCTCAGATAATGATTTGGCTTACCGTACCAAAGAAGAAGTCGACGAGAACTGGAAAAAAGATGGGCTTCCGAAAATGAAGTCTTATTTAATCGAACACGGTTTGTGGAGCGAAGAACAAGACATCGCGCTGCAAAACGATATGAAGCAGCAGTTGAAGGAAGCCGTTGAGGCAGCGGACAATGCGCCTTTCCCTAAACCGGAAGATACGCTGCTTCATGTATACGCCAGCGAAGGAGAGGTGCATTAATCATGCCGGTTATGGAATATATCGACGCGATTCGCTTGGCGATGAAAGAAGAAATGGAACGCGATGAAAACGTGTTTGTCATGGGGGAAGACGTCGGGGTAAAAGGTGGCGTGTTTACGACAACAAAAGGGCTGCAGGAGCAGTTCGGCGAAATGCGCGTCATCGATACGCCGCTCGCGGAGTCGGCGATTGCCGGCGTTGCGATCGGTGCAGCTATGTATGGATTAAAGCCAATTGCGGAAATGCAGTATTCCGACTTTATGCTGCCGGCTACGAATCAGATCATCAGTGAAGCGGCAAAAATCCGCTACCGCTCCAACAATGACTGGAGCTGCCCTGTCGTCGTTCGTGCGCCAATTGGCGGCGGGATCTTCGGCGGATTGTACCACTCGCAGTGCCCTGAATCGATTTTCTTCGGCACCCCGGGGCTGAAGATCGTTGCGCCTTATTCGGCTTACGATGCTAAAGGATTGCTAAAAGCTGCCGTTCGCGACCCGGATCCTGTGTTATTTTTTGAAAATAAAAAGTGCTACAAGCTCATCAAAGAGGATGTGCCTGAGGACGATTATGTCGTACCGATCGGCAAAGCGAAGGTGCTGCGTGAAGGTAATGACATTACCGTTATCAGTTACAGTCTTCCGCTGCATTTTGCGATGCAGGCGGCTGAAGAGCTGGCAACCGAGCATGGTGTTAGTGCTCACATTTTGGACCTTCGCACCCTCCAGCCTTTGGATCGCGAGGCTATTGTAGATGCTGCTCGGAAAACAGGCAAAGTGCTAATCATCCATGAAGACAACAAAACGGGTGGCATCGGTGCCGAAGTGTCGGCGATTATTTCCGAGGAATGCCTGTTCGAACTCGATGCGCCGATTCAAAGATTGTGCGGACCTGACGTTCCGGCGATGCCGATTAGTCCGCCCATGGAGAAATTCTTTATGCTAAGCAAAGATAAAGTCAAAGAAGCGATGCTTCAATTGGCGCTTTATTAATTGGGAGTGAGTTCAGCGATGCCATCGAATAAAACGTTAACCGATGTTGTTATGCCTCAGCTTGCGGAATCGCTCGTCTCGGCGACGATCGGAAAATGGCTCAAAAAGCCGGGGGATCCAGTCGAGCAATATGAGCCGATTTGCGAGGTTATCACGGATAAAGTAAATGCCGAAATCCCTTCGACGTTAGATGGGGTTATGGGTGAAATTTTGGCCGAAGAAGGTCAAGAAATCCAGGTTGGCACAGTCATATGTCGGATTGAGACAGCTTCAGCTGCAGCGACGCCAGAAGGACAATCCGCTTCTTCCGCTGTTACACAAGAAGCTAGTGAGGCGGCCCCAGCAGGGGACCAGTCCCAGCGTAGCCGGTATTCACCAGCGGTTCAAACGCTGGCCGCCGAGCATGGTCTTGATCTGCGTCAGATTCAAGGTACCGGGCTTGGTGGAAGAATTACGCGGAAGGATGTTCTGGCTTACCTAGAAAAGGGTGGACAGCCGGCTGCATTAACTGCTTCCCAAGCTCCAGTACAGCCTGCGGCTCCTTCTCCGGTGCATGGAGGGATTCAAGCTGAGATGAGCCGTGCGGCCGCCGAGCCAGTACGCCACTCCGGCCTTCACTTGACGGAGACGCCACGGATTCCGACGATCGAAGTGGAAGGTGATCGGTCTGAATACTTCATCGATGTCACCCCGGTCCGCAATACGATTGCAAAGAATATGCGACAAAGCGTTTCGGAAATTCCGCATGGCTGGATGATGATCGAGGTCGATGTGACGAATCTCGTCCAACTGCGCAACAAGCTGAAGCACGATTTTATGAAAAAAGAAGGCGTCAACCTGACCTATCTAGCTTTCTTACTGAAAGCCGTCGTTGGCGCTATCAAGGATTACCCGATTATGAACTCGGTTTGGGCGGTCGATAAAATCATCGTCAAACGGGATATCAATATTTCGCTTGCCGTCGGAACAGAGGATTCCGTGCTGACTCCGGTCATCAAGAAAGCCGATCAGAAGAACATCGCCGGTTTGGCTCGCGAAATTGAAGAGCTGGCATCTAAAGTCCGCTCCGGCAAGCTGAAGCTTGAGGATATGCAGGGCGGGACATTTACCGTCAACAATACAGGGTCCTTTGGCTCTATTTTGTCGCAGCCGATTATCAACTATCCGCAAGCTGCTATCTTAACCTTTGAGTCCATTGTAAAAAAGCCGGTTGTCATCAACGATATGATCGGCGTTCGCTCGATGGCCAATATCTGCCTGTCGCTTGATCACCGCATCTTGGACGGCGTTATTTGCGGTCGGTTCATGCAGCGTGTGAAAGATAACATGGAGAGCTATAATCTGGAAACCCAGGTGTATTAATAGCCTTGCGGGAAAACGAACCGATAAGGAAGGCGGCGTACTCCAACAAGTAAAGGAAGAGGCGAAAAAGCAATGAATGCAAGCTTAAAAGTCTGCTATTATCCTATGATGGAATACGGGGAAGCCTGGGATTTGCAAAAACAACTGGTTAAGGCGATTGATGGAGAGCAGCAGCAGGAGCACCTGCTGCTGCTTCAGCATCCGCCGACATATACGATAGGATCCCAGCGCCACCCCGAGCATTTACTGTTAAGTCCGGAGGAGCTGAAGGAGCAAGGAATCTCAATATTTGAAATCGACCGTGGCGGAGATATTACATACCATGGACCAGGGCAGCTGGTCGGTTACCCGCTCATTTGGCTGGATGCCGGACGAGGACTCGATCTTCACGGCTATTTGCGGAGTATAGAGCAAGTGATTATTAACTATTTAGCCCGGTTCGGTATTGAGGGGTCAAGAAAACCGGAATATACCGGCGTTTGGGTTGGGGACGTTAAAATATGCGCGATCGGCGTGAAGTTCAATAAATGCCGAGGCAAAAGAGGGTTTATTACGAGCCATGGCTTCGCTTTTAATGTGAAGTCAGGCATCCAAAACGATGGCTTTCAAGGCATCATCCCTTGCGGTATTCAGGAGTATGGGGTTACATCGCTGGAGGATATTACCGGACTAAAGTTTATGGTTGAACAGGTAGCGAGAGATATCGTTCCGTTATTTTGCGAGGTGTTCGGAATCAAATCCTTTGAAGGGTTAGAAGGGTCGTTCTCGACCCTGATTAACGAATGAACAACGGCTCCAAAAACGCAAGAAGTGTGGAAGCGACCATTGCGAACAACATGAGATAAACAACGATTTTTAGCCATTTTTTTCGCATACATTGTACTCCTTCGGATAGACGTATATTGTATATATTATCGTAAAAAAGAAAGTGAGGAAAGTCCAATGATTAACCAGGAAAGAGTCATCGGACAGTTTGTGGAGCTCGTACAGATCGATAGCGAGACGAAACATGAACGCCAAATCGCAGATTATTTGAAAAACAAATTCAGCGAATTAGGACTTGATGTGGTGGAGGACGCTTCTCAAGCCGAGACGGGACATGGAGCCGGCAATTTAATTGCTACGCTGAAGGCCACGGAAGGCGTCACGGTAGATCCGTTCTTGTTTACCTGCCATATGGATACGGTAACGCCGGGGAAAGGAATAAAACCGGTTATTGGTGAAGACGGATGGATTCGCAGCGATGGCACAACGATTCTTGGTGCCGATGATAAGGCGGGCATTGCTGTGCTGCTTGAGACGATTCAAACCATCAACGATCAGCACCTTCCCCACGGAGAAATCCAATTCGTAATTTCGGTTGGAGAAGAATCCAGTCTGCGAGGGGCCCGAGCTTTGGAGTCCAAGTATGTGCGAGCAAAATTTGGTCTTGCCATCGATACAAACGGTGAGGTCGGCACCATTTGCGTAGGTGCTCCGACTCAAGCGAAGGTTGAAATCGAAATTTTTGGCAAAGCTGCTCATGCCGGGGTGAATCCGGAGGACGGAATCAGTGCGATTCAAGTCGCCGGCAAAGCGATTGCACGTATGAATCTTGGACGACTTGATCACGAAACCACCGCCAATATTGGGAAATTCGAAGGTGGAGGCGCCACGAATATCGTTCCCGATCATGCGAAGCTGTATGGCGAAGCGCGCAGCATGTCCCAAGCGAAAGTGGATAAACAATTGCTTGAGATGAAAGAGGCCCTCGAGTCGGTCTGCCAAGCTTTTGGAGCGCGGGGCGAATTCCATAGCGAAGTTTTGTACCGGGCATTTCACATCTCGGATGATGAGCCTGTTTTGAAGCTCGCCCGTAAAGCTGCAGCCGCTTTGAACTTGTCGGGAAAAACCTTTGTGTCGGGCGGCGGGAGTGACGCCAATGTTTTCAATAGTCTAGGGATCCCTACTGTTAATTTGGCTATTGGATACGAAGATATTCATACGACCAAGGAAAGAATTAAAAAAGACGATATTATTAAAACGACGGAATTTGTTCTGGAGATCATCCGACAATCGCTGTCTTGATTAAATTAACCACACTTGATACAAGCCCGGGTGCCTATTTAAGGCTATCCGGGCTTTATTAATGAACTAAGATTGATTTGTGCAAAGGCAAATTTTGGGCCTGAGTAGAAGACCATTCCGTATGCCAACCCGAAGCTTGAATGATATGAAGGGCTTGGTTGTAGTCCCTTATGTACTTGTATATTTTTTCTTGTTCAGCTTGGGGTGGATGGTATAATTCGATTCTTCTCTGTAGATTGTACATCGCTTCTTGCAAGTAACAGGATGCAGCTCCATACCTGGCAGAGGCCATGACAGGGCTCTGTGATGCAATTTCTTCAAAGATCGGAGCAGCTTCCGCGAAACGCCCTTCATCATAGCAAATTTCCGCCCAAATATAGCTTAACTCTAGAAACGGTCGGACAGGTTTTTTAAGTAAGCCGGAATCCATTCGGGACAGCCGTTCCTTGGCAACAGTAACGTAGCCCTCTTTATACAGAGCCTGAACGAGTACGCTGAGGAGATACATATCGTTTTCTCCTGCCAACAGCTCGGCTTGATCAATTTGTCCCGCTAATACCGCATTTTGAATCAGTTCTATTTTTTGGTTTATGCCTTGAGTTTGTTCCACCACGCCGCGCATCATTCACCCCCTCCTTTCATTAACCGGAATACATACAACTGAATTAGAAAATGTTATTTTTGTTATTGATGGGCTCCTGCAGCAGATGATTCAGGCAGCATGCGAATATGGATTAGGTCGGTGACCTTAGCGGTAGCGCCGGCTTCATGCAGCCATTGGGAGAGAAGAATGCGGATTTGCCATGCTTTGCCTTGTGCACGGATACAGCTTGGAGTAAAGTAGCTTTTCATCACGGATTGCTCCTTTTGTAGGAAGGTTTGATATAATAACACCATATGTCCGCCATGGACAAGTTATGAGCGAACATTCATTCTGGGTTGGTTATTAATTAGGAGGTTTGGATCATGAAATCGACTGACAAACTAAAAGAAACGACTGTGTCAACAAAGCCCGTTTTCACGGGAAAGGTTATCTCGTTGCAAATTGATACAGTGCAGCTTCCAGACGGGGCTTTAGCTACAAGGGAGATCGTGAAGCATCCTGGAGCGGTCGCCGTGCTGGCGTTACGTAACGATCGTTTACTGCTCGTGGATCAATACCGTCAGGCCATGGGACGCTGTGAGCTTGAAATCCCTGCCGGGAAGCTGGAAAAAGGGGAAGATCCGATGGAAGCGGCAAAACGCGAGCTTCAGGAAGAGACAGGTTATCGGTGCGATAAAATAACTCATTTGCATTCGTTCTACACTTCCCCGGGTTTTGCGGACGAAATCATTCACCTGTACTGGACGGATCAATTAACCGCAGGTGAGATGGCGCTGGACGAGGATGAATTTATCGAAGTATACGAAGTTACTTTGGAGGAAGCGCAGCAATATATCATTGAAGGCCGAATTGCCGATGCCAAAACGATTATGGCGGTCTACATATGGCAGCAGCGTCTCGCCAAAGAGGCGGCAGACCGGGAAGTATGAAGAAAAGAGCCGAGGAATTAGTGCCTTGTTATGCGGATCTTCATATTCATATCGGCCGGACCGGGCGGGGAGAACCGGTAAAAATCAGCGGAAGCCGTGATCTAACATTCTCCAACATCGCCAAGGAGGCTCATGATCGAAAGGGAATTGGGCTTTTAGGTATTATCGATTGCCACTCCCCCGGCGTTCAGCAAGATATAGCAGAGTGCCTTGGACGTGGGGAGATGGATGAACTGGAGGATGGCGGAATCGCGTATAAGGGGACGACCCTTCTGCTTGGTACAGAGCTCGAAATTCGCGAGCCAGAAATGGGGCCGGCGCATTTGCTGGCCTTCTTCCCGTTTTTCGACACGATTAGATCCTTTACAGGCTGGCTTGAAAAGAGGATGAAAAATGTATCGCTTAGCTCGCAGCGGGTGTATTCCCCGGCAAAAGCGCTCCAGGAAGAGGTCTACGCCAGAGGTGGGATGATTATTCCTGCGCATATTTTCACCCCTCATCGAAGCATTTACGGAAGCTGTGCTCCGCGAATGGCGGACGTGCTGGATACGGCACTGATCAGCGCCGTTGAACTTGGACTAAGCGCGGACAGCGAGATGGCGGGGCTTATCAGCGAGCTCGATCACTATACATTTTTGACCAACTCGGATGCCCATTCGCTCGGCAAGATCGGTAGAGAGTATAATGAGCTTTTGCTGAAGAAGCCAACCTACAGGGAATTTGCCAAGGTGCTAAACCGTGAGGATGGCCGGGGCGTGATCGGAAACTATGGGCTGAACCCAAGGCTCGGCAAATATCACCGGACATACTGCAGCGGCTGCAGCTACAGTATTGACGAGGCGGAAATTTCGGTAGAAAGATGCCCATATTGCGGCAGTCCAAAATTGGTGCGCGGTGTTTTTGATCGAATCCGTTCGATT
The DNA here is from genome assembly GCF_042678945.1 of Paenibacillus puldeungensis. NCBI lineage: Bacteria > Bacillati > Bacillota > Bacilli > Caryophanales > Paenibacillaceae > Paenibacillus > Paenibacillus puldeungensis. The sequence continues at coordinate 277,549 of NZ_JBHTLM010000004.1, forward strand.
GCGGACCGTAAAGAACCGGTAATTCCTGCGCATCGGCCACCTTATCATTATCAAGTGCCTTTGGAATTCATTCCGGGTCTGGGACCGGCCAAGCTTGAGCTTTTGCTGCGTACCTTTGGTACGGAAATGAACGTGCTGAATCAAATGTCTTGCGAGGCGCTTGCAGAAGCGGTTGGGGCCGAGCTGGCAGAGCGCATTTGTGATGCCCGTACTGGTAAACTGGAGCTGGCTGCCGGGGGCGGCGGGGTTTACGGCAAGGTAAAAAAATGATATTTCGGTAGAATGATTTATAACGCATAACGCTGACTGCTTGTTCATATGTTTTCTTAAGACAACTTTGTCTCGCACATCCTCTTTCGATGAACAAGCAGGGGGGACCTTCCATATGCTTCAACCGTTTCGTCATGCGTTAAAGGATCAAACACCGCTATATGTCTTCGTTTCAGCGCTATTTCTCATGGGCGTCGTGTTTGGGGCCTTGATGGTCAATGCATTAACCCTTGAGCAGCAGCAGGATTTAGGACGCTATTTCGGTAACTTTTTTATTTCCCTCAATGAAGGTGGAACGGAATTTCTAGGCCAATCTTATTGGGAGGTCGCGATCCTTCATCTGAAATGGCTCGGTTTGATTTGGCTGCTGGGATTGTCCGTCATCGGGCTTCCTGGCATATTAATCCTGGATTTTCTGAAAGGGGTCTTGATCGGCTTTACCGTGGGGTGCCTTGTTGGCCAGTATACGTGGAAAGGGCTGTTATTCGCCCTCGTTTCGGTAGCTCCGCATAATTTGATCGTCATTCCGGCGTTATTGATCACTAGCGTGGCGGCTGTCGGATTTTCGCTGAACATGATCAGATCCAGGGTTTTGCTCGGGAGAAGCGGAGGCATATCCCGCCCATTTCTATCTTATACAGGGCTTACGCTGGCCATGGCCGTCGTGCTGCTTGCTATATCTTCGTTTGAAACATGGGTGACTCCGGTGATGATGAGCTGGGTTACACCTTTAGTTGCGTGAAGGGCAGGAAAATCATTCCTGATGTCGAATTATGATATAAGGAGATGAAATATATCATGAAATTTACAGTTACCGTTCATTTTGTTGGGGATAAGAAAGCTAGTTTTATACGAGAGGCAGATTCAGCAGCTGAAATTGCTAGGGATATTAAGTCTAAGGATACAAAATGGTTTGGCAATGACAATAAAGTAATTAATTCTGAGAATGTGCTTTTTGTAAATATTACCGAAGGCGTTGCCAAGGCCAAGCCCAGACCGAAAGCCAAGGCAGTTTAATTCTGGATTCCCTAAGTTGAATCATATACCGTGAGACAAATCAAAACACCTTCAAGAAAATCGAGGTATGTCGGATGATATGCAGATAAACTTGAAGGTGTTTTTGCGTAAAAGATTGTTACCAACGATATAGACTCTACCAAAATGTTTGACTTTAACGATTCTATCCCCCTATAATGAAAGAAGTGGTCATTGAACATTTTTTGGATGTGCGGCGATGGCTGGGGGAGGGAGAACATGAAAGCAAAGATCGAAAAAATCAAACAGCAGTTACAATCCCACGGTTACAAATTGACGCCCCAGCGGGAAGCCACGGTACGCGTGTTGCTCGAGAACGAAGACGACCATTTAAGTGCGGAAGATGTATTTATGCTCGTTAAGGACAAGGCGCCTGAAATTGGTCTGGCGACCGTTTATCGGACTTTGGAGCTGCTTAGTGAGCTTCATGTGGTTGAGAAAATCAATTTCGGCGATGGCGTGGCTCGTTACGATCTGCGAACAGATACAACCAAACATCATCATCATCATTTGATTTGTGTGCAGTGCGGGGCTATGGATGAAATTCGAGAGGATTGGCTAGGACCTTTAGAAGAACGTCTGGAGAAGGAGTTCAACTTTAAGGTACTGGATCATCGGTTGGATTTTCAAGGTATATGTTATCGGTGCAAAGACAAGAACAACAACCCGACAGGGACTGAAGATAAGTAGAACGTGTGAAATCAAAGCCTTATGCGGTTTATTAGCCGTGTGAGGCTTTTTTACTCCCACCTTATGTTCTAAACTAATTCAGAAAAAGCCTTCTGCCGCATACTCGTCCATCTGTACCTATATACTAATAAGAGAGACGCCAGAGAGTTTGTCCGTCCTATGAATTAGTATGTTGAAAAGGTGGTATTATGATGATCATATCGATTCGTCAATGGCTGCGCGCAGCCAAATATTTGCTCCTGTTTGTAGCTCTTGCTTATACTTTGTATAGAGTGCTGGGCGTCATGGATAATTATCTTCTAAGAGAGAATAAATATCGGATTCCAGAGGGTTCTGCGGTTAAAGTGTTCCATGCTGAGATGGACGGAAGCCGTGAAATGGGATCGATAGCTGAACGGCTAAAGTTATTTTTCTGGTACGGGGAATAAGGCAGTTAACTTTCTCAAATCCTTAAAAATTGCAGGGAAAAGGACGGGGAATGTGGAATATGTATACTTAAGGAATTTTTCTTATTCCAAAGGCACAATTTTCGACAAGGGAGGAGGCGCGGAGCATGGAGCAATTTGCGGCCTCTTTTATTTCGTTTGCAGCAGAGCATCGGGGATTAAGCAGCGCGACTCGGGAATCCTATGCGCGAGACTTAAGGCAGTACATAGCCTATTTGCAGGAGCGGCAAATTTATGACTTCCGGGAGGTAACCCGGGCGGGCATCCTACTGTACTTTTCGGCATTAAAGGAAAAAGGCAAAGCTCCTGCGACCGTCATACGCGTATCGGTGACGCTCCGCTCTTTTTTTCAATATTTACAGCGGGAACGGGTCATTGAGCAGGACCCTTTTCTCATGCTGGATATGCCCAAGCTCGACAAAAAGCCTCCACAAATTCTATCCGTTGAAGAGACAGAAAAGCTTCTTGATACGCCAGATTCTAAAACACCTCTGGGTCTTCGGGATAAGGCGATGCTGGAGCTTATGTATGCTACGGGCATTCGCGTTTCTGAGCTAATCGCGCTGGATGTTGATCACGTCGATACGAAGTTTCGATTTCTCCGCTGCTGCGGGGAGGCTGGAAAGGAGCGCATAATTCCGTTCGGAACGGTTACGTCCGGGTGGTTAGAGCGCTATCTAAACGAAGGCAGACCTCAACTCGTCAGGGTTCCACAGAACCGAGCACTGTTCCCGAATCGGCGGGGGGAACGGATCAGTCGTCAAGGCTTCTGGAAAACGATTAAGAAGTATAGTCTTGAAGCGGGAATTCCTGAGGATATTACGCCGCATACGCTGCGACATTCCTTTGCCGTCCACATGCTGGATCGGGGGGCTGATGTGAGGTCGGTGCAGGAGATGCTAGGAATCGCCGATATATCAAACATTCAAATGTATTTGAACCGCTCAAGGCCAAATCTAAAAACTGTTTATGATGCATTTCATCCTAGGGCTGGCGAGCCGCAGGATGCGACTATTCGCAATACAGATGATCCATTGAAAAAGGAGTGATATTAGATGCAAGTTGAAAACAAATTCAGAAAAATTTCCGTGATCGTGCTGGACAGTGTCGGTATTGGAGAATTGCCTGATGCTAAAGAATTCGGAGACGAGGGAGCGCATACGCTCGGTCACATTTTAGGAACTGTGGATACGAAGCTGCCGAATTTGCAGCGGCTTGGGCTAGGCAATATTGCCGATTTACCGAAAATGAGCCCAGTATCAAATCCTGCCGCTTATTTCGGCAAAATGAATGAAATTTCTTCGGGCAAAGACACCATGACCGGACACTGGGAGCTGATGGGTCTGAAAACCGAAACCCCGTTCCAAACGTATCCGAACGGATTCCCTCGAGACTTAATCGCCCGTTTTGAACAGGAAACCGGACGCAAGATCATCGGTAATAAGCCAGCTTCCGGCACGGAAATTTTAGTTGAGCTCGGGGAAGAGCATATGAAGACGGGAGCATGGATTGTTTACACGTCGGCAGACAGCGTGTTCCAAATTGCTGCGCATGAGGAAGTGATTCCACTTCCGGAACTGTACCGGGCTTGTGAAGTTGCAAGACGGCTCACGCTGGAGCCGGAGCACTCCGTGGGCCGTGTCATCGCCCGTCCATTCATTGGCAAGCCAGGCAACTGGCAGCGTACGCCGAATCGGCACGATTATGCCGTTAAGCCACCGGAGCCTACCGTGCTAAACGCTCTGAAAAATGCGGGGAAAGAAGTCGTTGCCGTCGGCAAGATCGGGGATATTTTCTCAGGAGAGGGAATTACCGCTTCTCACCCGACTAAGAGCAACCAGCATGGCATCCAGGAGACATTAGCACATTTGGACCAAGACTTCTCTGGACTCTTGTTTACAAATCTGGTTGATTTCGACTCCCTATACGGCCACCGGCGCGACCCTGAAGGCTATGCCCGTGCACTGGAGGAATTTGATGCTGCTTTGCCAGAACTTCTTGATAAAGTGGGAGAAAATGACCTGCTGGTAATTACTGCGGATCACGGGAACGATCCGACACATGCCGGGACCGATCATACGCGCGAATACGTGCCGCTTATCGTTTACGGGCCGAGCCTCAAAAATCCGGGAAGCCTGGGCGTGAGAGCCACCTATGCCGATCTTGCTGCGACGATCGCGGACAATTTTGGAGTACACGCAACTGAGCATGGGCGCAGCTTTTTGCGAGAGCTGATTTAATTAAACGGAGGATAACGAAATGACAACAACATTAACGATAAGCATGATTAGAGAGGCCGCTGAGTATATTCGCTCCAGGTCGGAGGTTTCGCCTAAGGTTGGGTTGATTCTGGGCTCGGGATTAGGCGTTCTTGCCGATCATATTGAGCAGGCGGTTAGCATCCCGTATCACGATATTCCGCATTTTCCTCAATCCACGGTTGAAGGGCATGCCGGCGAGCTGCTGATCGGGACAGTCCAAAATACACCGGTCGTTCTAATGAAAGGGCGGTTTCACATGTATGAAGGATACGGCCCGGAATTAACGGCTTTTCCTGTACGTGTGATGAAGGAGCTTGGCGTCAAGACGCTGCTTGTTACGAATGCCGCTGGCGGAGTTAATATGTCTTATTCGCCTGGTGATTTGATGCTGATTTCGGATCACATCAATCTTACCGGCAAAAACCCGCTGATCGGGCCTAATGATGCCGAGCTTGGCGTTCGATTCCCGGATATGTCCCAGGCTTACAGCCGGAACCTACGTCAATTAGCGAATCGCATTGCGGGCGAAAAAGGCATCTCCCTCCAACAAGGTGTATATGCCGGGCTGCTTGGCCCTACTTACGAAACTCCTGCGGAAATCCGGATGCTACGCACGCTCGGTGCTGATGCGGTAGGCATGTCTACTGTATCAGAGGTAATTGTGGCTAGACACGCCGGCCTTGAAGTTCTTGGAATTTCTTGCATCAGCAACATGGCCGCAGGTATTTTGGATCAACCGTTATCGCATAATGAAGTTATTGAAACGACCGACCGCGTTCGTGAAAAGTTTCTAAGTCTAGTTCTGTCCATTATTCCTGAGTTGTAAAGGAGGGGGGAAGAACGATGAGAGCTGTGGATCTAATCCGTAAAAAAAGGGACGGCCAAGAGCTGACGACTGAAGAGATCAGCTTCCTGGTTCGAGGGTATAGCGAGGGCCAGATTCCGGACTATCAAATGGCCGCCTGGGCCATGACCGTATTTTATAGGGGCATGAGTGCGCGCGAAACGGCGGACCTCACGATGCAGATGGCGTCCTCCGGAGATACCATCGATTTAAGCTCTATCCATGGCATAAAGGTTGATAAACACTCTACAGGTGGAGTTGGCGATAAAACGACCATTGTGCTTGGTCCGATGGTAGCAGCCGCTGGAGTACCAGTTGCCAAAATGTCCGGCAGAGGCCTCGGCCATACCGGAGGAACGATCGACAAGCTCGAAGCGATCCGCGGCTTCTCCGTCGAATTGGCCAAGGAGCAGTTTTTCCGCCAGGTCAACGACATTGGAATTGCGGTCGTTGGGCAAAGTGGCAATATGACGCCTGCCGACAAGAAGCTTTATGCTCTGAGGGATGTAACAGCTACGGTCGATTCGATTCCGCTCATCGCGAGCAGTGTCATGAGCAAGAAAATCGCCGCGGGCGCTGATGCGATCGTGCTGGATGTCAAAACCGGCAGCGGTGCATTCATGAAAACGCTGGAAGATTCAATTCGTCTAGCAAAAGCGATGGTTGAGATCGGCACTCAGGTCGGGCGGCAGACGGTAGCTGTTATCAGCGATATGGATCAACCGCTGGGCTACGCTATCGGAAACGCGCTTGAAATCCGCGAAGCAGTCGATACTCTGCGCGGGGAAGGCCCAGCCGATCTGGAGGAAGTCTGCCTCATTCTGGCATCACACATGCTAATTCTAGGCGGGAAAGCATCCTCCGAGGAAGAAGCCAAAGCTATACTGCTTGAGCATCTTCGCAGCGGAGAAGCACTGGAAAAGCTCAAGAAAATGGTGGCTGCCCAAGGAGGGGATACGACGCAAATCGACAATCCCGAACTATTGCCGCAAGCCGAGATACAGGTCGAGGTGCTGGCTGAGCGCAGTGGATTTATAGAATCGATTCAGGCCGAGGAAATCGGCATTGCCGCTATGGTGCTCGGCGCAGGCCGGGAGACGAAGGATTCCAAAATTGATCTTGCCGCCGGCGTGGAGCTGCGGAAAAAGATAGGCGATCCCGTAGTTGCCGGGGAAGCTCTCGCCGTATTACATTTCAATCCTGAGCATCGTGAAGGCAAAGGCGAGGCGGAGCAGAGAATTTTGGGTGCGTATGGCATTTCCGAAACAAAGCCGCCCAAAAGACCTCTTGTGTTTGCACTGGTGACAAAAGATGGTGTGAAGCGCTTTTTATAGCGTAGGGCGTTGTAAGCTTATAGCCAAGACAAATAAATATCTAGCTTAAAGCGTATCTTTATGATCGTTCGATGACGATCTAAAGATACGCTTTTTTTTGCAGACAAAGGAATAAACTCCCACATTGTGACCGATACTAGGTTAGCAGAATCCAGTTTTATGTCAAAAAGGGGGACTAATCTTGAAAAGACAGGTATTGATCTGGTTCACCGCATTGGCATTAGCCTTTTCGGTCTGGCCTACCTATATACAGGCTGAGGACGGGGGGCCTCATGATGGTGACGACGAGATTGCCTTAGCGGAAAATGCCCGCTCGGCGGTGCTGATGGATGCAGATACCGGAACGGTTATCTATGAGAAGAAATCCCATGAGCAGCTGCCACCGGCAAGCATTACAAAAATTATGACCATGCTGCTAACCATGGAAGCTATCGACAAAGGGACACTGAAGCTCACCGACAAGGTGACGGCTAGTGAATATGCCGCTTCGATGGGCGGTTCACAAATTTTTCTGGAGCCCGGTGAAAGCATGACCGTGGACGAAATGCTGAAGGGTGTAGCTATGGCATCGGGAAATGATGCGTCTGTAGCGCTAGCTGAGAAATTAGCGGGTTCGGAGAAGGCCTTTATCAAGATGATGAACCAACGAGCCGAACAGCTCGGGATGAAGGATACGCACTTTGCGAACTGCAATGGTCTGCCGACAGAAAATCACTACAGCTCGGCCCATGATATCGCAATTATGAGCCGGGAGCTTTTGAAGCATGATGGCGTTACAAAGTATACCGGAGCCTATCAAGACCATTTACGGAAAGGCTCGGAAAAGCCGTTCTGGCTGGTTAATACGAACAAGTTAGTCCGGTTCTACAGCGGAGCGGACGGACTCAAAACGGGATACACTTCGGAGGCAAAATTCTGTCTGGCCGCAACGGCAAAGCGTGACGGCCTGCGTGTGATCGCCGTCGTTCTTGGCGAGCCGAATACGAAAACACGCAACAGCGAAGTTTCTGGCATGTTTGATTATGCCTTCTCTCAATATGCACTGCAGCCGATTTATAAAGCTGGGGAAATGATCGGAAAAGTGAAGGTGCAAAAAGGGAAAACCCCGCAAATCGAATTGGCCGCAGGGAAGACACTGAACGTTCTGGTCAAGAAAGGGATGTCGGCGGAAAATATCACGCACAAGCTTGTTTTGCCGGAAAAACTGGCGGCTCCGATAAAAGCCGGGCAACCTGTCGGCAAGCTTGTCGTTTACCAGGATGGACGCGTATTGACGGAGTTCGAGCTTACTGCTCCCGCTGATGTGGATAAGGCAGGCTGGTGGACATTATTTAAACGAACCGCGGCACACTTGTTTTTTGTAGATTCATAGGGCTTTTCTTCTAGTTTTGTCAATAGGCAGGAATCGGGCTTTGGTGCGTAGAAATGTGTGTTCATGTCAGGGAGGAGAGTGAACAGACATGAAGTTGGATTTAGAAATGGAAAGGCTTCGCGATACGCTCATTGTGCGTTTGGGCGGCGAATTGGATCATCATACGGCTGATGGGGTTCGGGTACGGATGGATGAGGAAATCGGCCGTGGGAACTGCCGTAATCTGATCTTGAGCCTGGGTGAGCTGCAGTTCATGGATAGCTCCGGCCTTGGCGTTATACTCGGGAGATACAAACTGATCAAGCAAAAAGGCGGGAAAATGATTCTTTCTGGCGCAAATCCTTCAGTTTACCGATTGTTCGAGATGTCGGGTTTGTTTAAAATCATGTCCATTTACGACAATGAGGAACTGGCGCTTACGGATTTGGAGGTGGCCCTGTGAGTACGAATGACCGTAATTTCATGTCGCTGCAGTTTGCGGCCAAGTCGGAAAACGAGTCTTTTGCCCGCGTGACGGTCGCAGCATTCGTGTCCCAGCTTGATCCGACCATGGACGAAATAACGGATTTGAAGACCGTCGTTTCTGAGGCGGTAACCAATTCCATCATTCATGGGTATGACGGGAATCCGGAAGGAATTGTCACTATTTCAACTGCCATTGAGGGAGATACGGTGACGTTAGTCATCGAGGATCAAGGGCGAGGAATTGAAGATGTAGAGCTGGCTAAACAGCCGCTGTATACTTCCAAACCTGAGTTGGAACGGTCCGGAATGGGCTTTACAATTATGGAGAACTTCATGGATGAGTTTGATGTGACTAGTGAGATCGGCGGGGGAACCCGCATTCGGATGAAGAAAAGGATTGTATCTAAGAAAGCTTTATACAATTAGGGGTTGGATCTATGGATGCCGAAGTGAAGCAAACCTCGAGAGAGTTTTTGGACGACACGGAAGTTAAACGGTTGATCGCCCTGAGTCAATCCGGGGATCACGCTGCCAGGGACCGACTGGTCAACTGCAATATTCGGCTGGTTTGGTCTGTTGTGCAGCGGTTTATGAATCGGGGCTACGAACCCGAAGATTTGTTTCAAATCGGTTGCATCGGCCTGCTTAAATCGGTGGACAAATTCGATCTAAGCTATGATGTCAAGTTTTCAACCTACGCCGTGCCGATGATTATCGGCGAGATTCAACGCTTTTTACGTGACGACGGGACGCTTAAGGTTAGCCGTTCGCTCAAAGAGATGGCTAATAAAGTTCGGAAGAAGAAGGATGAGCTGTCCAAGCGTTTGAACCGTCTGCCTACCGTGAAGGAAGTAGCCGAGGAGCTCGGAGTCACTCCGGAAGATGTCGTATTTGCTCAAGAGGCGAACAAACCGCCGGCCTCTATTCACGAGACGGTGTTCGAGAATGACGGGGACCCGATAACGCTGATGGATCAGATCGCCGATGAGTCACAGGAGCGTTGGTTTGATAAGATGGCGTTACATGAAGCGATTGACGGGCTGTCCGACAGGGAAAGGCTTATTGTCTACCTGCGGTATTATCGGGACCAGACGCAATCCGAAGTGGCCCTAAGGCTTGGCATTTCACAAGTACAGGTGTCCAGGCTGGAAAAGAAGATTCTGCAAAGCATCCGAGATCAAATCGCACAATAATCCGAAGAAGGCTGTAACAGAACAACCCCTTTAGGTTAACCGTGTTCGGAGGATTTCCGACAGAGTTAACCTAAAGGGGATTTTTATGTGGCTGGGTAATGCAATTGTTCGGTGGATCATTTTCTGCCTTATGCATGTACGCAATCTGACGTATCCTATATAATAGGTATGTGTCATCCAACATTTCACTATAAGGGGATTCTAAACAATGAGTGTACATATTGCAGCTAAATCAGGGGATATCGCGGAAACGATACTGTTACCGGGCGACCCGCTAAGAGCGAAATTTATTGCCGAAACGTACTTGAGCGATGTCACTTGCTATAATGAAGTGCGTGGCATGCTTGGTTTTACAGGTACATATGAAGGGAAAAGAGTATCCGTTCAGGGAACTGGAATGGGCATCCCTTCCATTTCGATTTATGTCAACGAGCTCATTTCAGAGTATGGCGTTAAAAATTTGATTCGCGTTGGCACCTGTGGCGGGATGCAGGAGCATGTCCATGTACGTGATGTCATTTTGGCACAGGCTGCTTGCACCGATTCCAGTATGAATCGTCATGTATTCGGCGGCTACGACTTTGCTCCGATCGCTAGCTTCTCTCTGCTAAAGGCAGCGTACGATCGGGCTGTGGAAAAAGGATTGAAGCTGCATGTCGGTAATGTATTTAGTTCGGACATGTTCTACCGGGACGATAAGTCCGTTACAGAACTGCTTATGAAGTACGGCGTACTTGGCGTTGAGATGGAAACAACTGGACTCTATACGCTAGCTGCTAAGTATGGAGTGAACGCACTGACGATTTTGACAGTGAGCGATCATTTGCTAACCGGCGAAGAAACGACCTCGGAAGAACGCCAAAAGACGTTCAACGAGATGATGGAAGTTGCGCTTGATACGGCCGTCGCATTGTAAATGAGCAGAGCGGTTCAAGTATAGATTGAAACTAAGCATGTAATAGGAACAGGCTGAGCAAGGGTTATGTGTAACCCCGCTTGGTCTGTTTTTTTGCTGTCCCATCATTGGAGTTCGACTTATCCTGCACGAAACGTATTCCATGGAACTCCTTTATCTCTTAGTTAAGAGTAAAGGCCATCCTGACTTGGCATACTATGGGCAATACGCAACCAAGAGGTGATCTGAATGGAGGATAAATCCGCTTCTATCATCTATCTGCGTCTTCGCAAGCAAGTGGGACTTCCGGCAGGTAACCCCATTCGGTTGCGGGACGTCGCTAGGGTCCTGGCTGAGCCGAAGCTGGAGGCCAAGATTTTAGATCTCATGCTTGTTCAGCCGGAGCATCACGACGGGAACCTAATCGTTATCGATTTGATTCAAGTCATTAGCACCATCAAGGAACAGTTCCCAGAGCTGCAGATCGAGTTTATCGGAGAACCTCAAGTTCTAGTGGAGATGATCAAGAGAGAGAAGAAACCATCATTGATCCTGTTTGGTCTCGTTTGGCTGCTGCTTTTTTTTGGTGCGGCGCTTACGATTATGAATTTTCATGCCGATGTCAGCATGCCGGAGGTACAGGTTCGTATCGTTGAAATGATCACGGGGGTTAAGGATGACCATCCTTACTTATTTCAAGGTGCGTATTCTGTAGGCATCGGATTTGGGATGATCGTCTTTTTTAATCATTTGTTCAAGAAAAAATGGAATGAGGAGCCAACGCCGCTTGAGGTTGAAATGTTCTTATACCAGGACAACCTCAATCAGTATGTGATTGCCGAGGAATTTAAAAAAATGCACCCCGAGCAGCTTAAGAAGGGGAAAGCGAAATGATGCCTGGCGTATCGGAGACGTTAACCGTTTTTTTCGGTTTAGCCGGAGGTATCGCTGTAGGTGGCGGTGTCATTGCGTTATTCATTGTGCTGGACATGATACCAAGACTCGCGCAGGTTACTCGCTCTTATGATAAAGTTCACTGGTACGAGGGGGCGATGATCAGCGGGGCAGTTCTCGGTACGGTAGCCGATTTCTGGAACTGGAAAATCACAGGTCCCTGGTTGCTGAGTGGGGTAGTCGGTTTGTTCAACGGGGTTTTCGTTGGAATGCTGGCGGCCGCCTTGACGGAGGTGCTGAACGTACTGCCTATATTGGCCAAAAGATTACATATGCAAAGGTATCTATTCGGCTTGTTGCTAGCAATGGTACTTGGTAAAATGGCCGGTTCGCTATTTGAATGGTTTGTTTACAGACCCTAAATCAAAGCTATGGAGGTTGAGAGGACGATGATGGATCAAGAGCATCATGGCTCAATGGAGGAGGGGCAGGACCACTTGCATTCGGCTCCTGACTTCGAACCGGGTGGAGCGGAGAAAACGGAGCAGAAGGATAGCGGACCGGGCCGACCGTCCATGAAGCGAAAAAGGGAGTCGGAAATGTCCAACTCTGTGGAAGAATCGATCCGGTATTGGCAGAAGAACGACGACATCAGCCGAAGTCTGACTACCACCAAGCTTACGCTGCAGGAAGTGGTAGGATTAGGAAGCAGCTTCGATGTCATTTTTCATGAAATGACCTTTGCCGGCAAGCGAACGGGCTTGTTTTATATCAACGGCTTTGCCAGATCCGAGATTTTGCAGCAAATCATTAAGCGGCTCACTTATTTGACGCCGGACAGTTTATCTGCCAGCGCGATACGCTCCTTTATGGAATTGTATATACCCCATATGCAAGTTGAAAAAACGGAGAAGCTGAGCGTCGTCATTAACAAGGTGATGACCGGAATGAGCGCTTTGTTCGTTGAAGGGGAGCAGGTTGCGATTCTGATGGACACGCGCTCCTATCCGGTTCGTAGTCCGGAAGAACCGACACTGGAGCGGGTTGTCCGAGGGGCACGCGATGGCTTCACCGAAACCTTGGTCACCAATATTACACTGGTACGGAGACGTCTGCGCGATCCCGGGGCTATGTTTGAAGTCATCAGTGTAGGACGGAGAACCCGAACCGATGTGTGCATTGCCTATATCGACGATATTGTAGACAAAACGCAGGTTGATTCTATTCGGGAAAAGATTAAGGCGATTAACATTGACGGAATTCCCTTAGCGGATAAGCAACTGGAGGAAGCGATCGATCATGGAGGAAGGTGGAATCCTTATCCGCTTGTTCGCTACTCGGAACGCCCCGATGTGGTGGCTTCGCATTTATTAGAGGGGCGGGTCGTCCTATTTGTAGACACATCGCCAAGTGTAATGATTTTGCCAACGACTTTTTTTGATTTGTGTCAGCATGCGGAGGAGAATCGCCAAACGCCCTTTATTGGAACCTACTTGCGCTGGGTCCGCTTTTTAGGAATTTTTGCTTCTCTGTTTCTGCTTCCGCTTTGGCTGCTTGTCGTCATCCATCCGGAGTATAAGCCAGCTACCTTAGCCTTCATCGGTCCGCAAAAAATGGCTAAAATTCCGCTCATCGCCCAGTTCTTGTTCGTAGAGTTCGGCGTAGATCTTTTGCGGATGGCTGCAGTTCATACGCCGACACCGCTTGCCTCTGCAATGGGTTTGATCGCGGCTATCATGATCGGTGACATCGCTGTAAAGACAGGACTCTTCGTTAATGAGGTAGTTCTGTACATGGCTGTGGCCGCCATCGGGATGTTTGCGACTCCGAGTTATGAATTGGGACTTGCTAACCGGGTTGTCCGATTGGCTTTACTGGTTGCGGTAGCGATATTTGGGGCACCGGGCCTCATCATTGGGTTGACTGCATTCGTCCTATTTCTGACAATGCGCCGGTCGTACAACTCCCCTTACCTGTGGCCATTTATACCATTTAATGCAAAGGCTATGCTGGCGGTTTTGTTCCGTGTACCTGTACTAACCTCTAAACAAAGACCGTCAATTAACAAAACTAGGGACAGAACGCGTATGCCGCGTAAAAATTAGACAGGTCTGCTTGTCTTACAAATAACACAAATGATATTCACAAAAGTCCATTTTTCATACATCGGTTGTTTGCTATACTGATGTAAAATTTGAAAGTGGAGGACTGCATAGGATGTATTTACACGGTACCAGCAAAATCAATGCATTAGGCCATCTCGAGATCGGCGGCTGCGATACAGTTGAACTAAAGCAAACCTACAGCACGCCGCTCTACATCGTAGATGAAGCCCTTGTTCGGCAAAGATGCCGTGAATATATGGATGCTTTCAAAGCATCGGGGCTGGCTTTCCAGGTTGCCTACGCCAGCAAAGCATTCTGTGTCATGGCAATGTGCCGGCTGGCCGAAGAGGAAGGGTTGTCCCTCGACGTTGTTTCTGAGGGCGAGCTATATACGGCTCTTCAAGCAGGATTTCCAGCACAGCGAATCCATTTTCATGGTAACAACAAGACAATGGATGAACTGGAAATGGCTATTGAAGCCAAAATCGGCTGTTTTGTAGCAGATAACTTTACTGAGCTTCATATGCTTCAAGCCCTTGCCGCTGATAAAGGCGTTTCCGTTAATGTTTTGCTTCGCGTTACGCCGGGGGTTGAAGCTCACACACATGAATATATTTCTACTGGACAAATAGATTCCAAATTTGGCTTTGATATCGGTAACGGCTCGGCGTTTGAAGCAGTTGAGCTAGCATCCCGCAGTTTGAATTTGAACTTGCTGGGAGTTCATTCCCACATCGGTTCGCAAATTTTTGAGGTGGAAGGCTTCCAGCTAGCAATCGAGCGGGTGGCGGCATTTTCTGCTGATGTCAAGGAACGTCTTGACGTCACCTTCAAGGTGATCAATCTAGGCGGTGGGTTTGGTATACGCTACACGGATGAAGATACGCCGCTTCTAGTATCCGATTATGTCCGTGCTATTACGGATGCAGTGAAGCAGTATTTCGCTGGCATCTATACACAGCTTCCGGAAATTTGGGTTGAACCGGGTCGCAGCATTGTTGGTGATGCCGGAACAACGCTTTACACGGTAGGTACGAGCAAGGATATTCCTGGAGTTCGGAAATATGTTGCTGTGGATGGCGGGATGACAGATAATCCACGTCCGGCTCTGTACGGTTCTAAATACGAAGCCATGCTGGCAAACCGCGGGAATGACGCTGCCGAGGAGACTGTCTCAATCGCCGGCAAATGCTGCGAAAGCGGCGATATGTTGATCTGGGATGCTGAGCTCCCAAAGGTACAAAGCGGAGATTTGCTCGCTGTGGCGTGCACGGGGGCTTACAACTACGCAATGGCAAGCAACTACAACCGGATTCGCCGCCCGGCAGTCGTTTTTGTGCATAATGGACGCGGTGATCTGGTTGTGAAACGGGAGACCTTGCAGGACTTGATATCCTGTGACGTGATTCCGGAACGAATTACTAAGGAGCCGTCTTATAAATAAATGGTTTTGCGCTGCAGGGCCTGCCCGATATCTTTCTTAAACGAAGAAAAATTTCGGGTGGAGTCCTGTTTTTTTGCCCACGGCGCGTTTTTTTAGTACACTGGAATAGGTTGTCTTAGAAAATAAGGGGGAAACCCCAATGAGCCTTAGAAAAAGAAGAAGGAAGTGACCTAAATATGAAAAAAGGTAAAATCGTTTTGGAAAAAGGCGGAGAGGTAGAAATTCAGTTTCTACCGGAGGAAGCGCCTGGTACGGTAGCTAATTTCGAGAAGCTGGCTAATACCGGCTTTTATAACGGACTTACGTTTCACCGCGTGATCCCAGGATTCGTAGCACAAGGGGGTTGTCCCATTGGCAATGGCACGGGTGGACCTGGTTATACGATCAAATGCGAAACCGCAACAAATACAACGAAGCACGAGCGTGGGGTTCTTTCGATGGCCCATGCCGGTAAAGACACAGGCGGCAGCCAATTCTTTATCGTATATGAACCACAGCCGCACCTTGACGGGGTACATACCGTGTTCGGTAAGGTTACTTCCGGCATGGAATATGTAGATCAAATCCGCCCTGGGGACAAAATGAAAGAAGTTTCTGTTTGGAACGAAGCTTAAGTTAGATCAAGATCAATAAGCTCTATTGAAAAAGGTGTTCGATAGCCGGCTTAAACGGCCGGTCAATCGAACACCCTTTTTCATTTTTTTCGTTGATGTGCAGCCTCATCCTTAACTTCTTCCCGGAAGCCCTCGATGGCATGCAATCGCTTTTTGTTTTTCTCCTCGATTTGCTCTTTCTCCTCGCCGGAAATTTCATCGGCGTGCTCGCTTAAGTAATCTTGTCCTTCACGGAAGTTCTCGATCGTATTTTGAATGCTTCTTTGCAGTTTGTCGACATTATCGGAGCGATCGTCTGGTTTTGCCACGTTCAATTCCTCCTGGGCAGAAATTTTGTGATTGATATCGAGATTAAGATTACCTTGTTCGGCATCATTTATTCACTGGAGAACTGGCCCGTTTGAGAAGTGATTTTTCTATACTCCAATGGGCTCACTCCGGTTGCCTTTTTGAATTGTTTGCAAAAGTAGGACGTATCGGAAAAACCAACGGAAGCCGCAATCCAGTTCACTGTTTTATCGCGATCAGCCAATAGTTGCTTCGCTTTATTGAGGCGAATTGATAAAAGCAGTTGCAACGGGCTCATACCGTATTTATTTTTTACACATCGGATAATATGCGCGGGATGAAAGGCGTACTGTGCAGCCAAATCGCTTAAGGCAAAATTTTGCTGATAATTTAAAGTAAAAAGATCATAAATTTCCGCCGCGACGTCTTTTTCATCCGAACGTTCATTGACGCAAAAAATAGTCAGTATTTTAAGAAACAACTGTTGATATTGTATTTGCGAAATGGTGGAAGAGTAGAACCGTTTTTCATTGTGATACTTATCGATTTTGACTTGAGAGATATCGTCCATATGGCTTTTTAGGACATCGTGAAAGCTCTTATCGATCACCCCGTACTGAGGCAGCGAAATATAAAAGGTATCTTTTTTATAATATTTGTGTTTGTTCATCTTGGTGGGTACATGGGAAATCGGACTTTCCGAATAAGAAAAACTGCCTGTCGTGTAAAAATGTATCCAGGAAAATGTAGTGTCATCTGTACATGATTTGTATCCTTTATGCAGATTGTCCGGTACAGAATTAAAAATTGCCCGGGCTTCACTACATATTTCTGCCCATTTTCCTCAAGATAAAGTGTGCCAGTAAATACGAAGATTAAGTCAAAGGTATTGTTTAGAATGCGACGTTCATGAATATCGCCTTTCCGAAAGAGTGAAATACCTCCAACAATAAAGTGCGGCAGTGGAGGGCAACTGAAATTGATATATAACATTCCAAAACTCCTATGTTCATTTTGTTTTATTATAAATACCATGGCAAATGGCAAGAAATCAATGATAAAAGTCAATTCCAGTTCCTGCCGAGTATAGGGAAGAATAAGAAATGCTCATAATATCATATTTTACAAGTTAATAATGATATATTTTTTGCTAATTTTAATAATTTAAAAAATCGACCCTTCCTCCCATACTTAGTTTATAAACTTTTTATTTCGTCGACGATAGAAAAGTTTGAAAGCGCATTAATCTAACACAAACAACTTCATGAGGTGAGAACAACAATGCTGAATGTTTTAAAAAATTACAAGTTTTCAATTATTTTGTTGGCAGGCGTGTTGGTAGGCGGGATTACCGGTACAATTCTTGGCGAACGCTCATCCGTATTGCAGCCCTTTGCGGATATATTTCTGAATCTGGTGTTTTGTATTATCGTTCCGCTAGTTTTTGTGTCGATTGCCAGCTCGATCGCCAGCATGACCAATTTGAAGAAATTAGGAAAAATCCTGGGCATCTTTTTTATGGTGATTGTTATTACGGGCTTAATTACTGCTGTATTGGCGCTGATCAGCGGCCTCATTTTTAATCCGGCCCTGCATTCGCAGGTCACTTTAGGGAAAGCGGCGCAAGTTGCAGGCAGCTCTTTGGATTTTGTCAGATTGTTTACAGTTTCCGATTTCGTAGAATTGCTCTCATTAAAAAATATGATGGCACTAATTGTTTTCGCCATCTTATTCGGGATATCCGTAAGCTCGATCGGGGAGATGGGAGAGCCTGTTGTCAAACTGTTAAACAGCTTATCCGCAGTATTGAACAAAGTCGTATCTATTATCATGTACTACGCTCCCATCGGTATTGCCTGTTATTTCGCTACATTAATCGGAAAAGTAGGTAATCAGGTAGTTTGGTCCGTGGCCCGAGCTTCGATCATTTACTCCGTTTTCTGTATCTTGTTTTTCGTTTTATTTTCGGTGATAGCTTCTTATTACGGCGGAGGCACAACTGGATTGAAGCGGTTCTGGAAAAATATTTGGCTGTCGCTGACGACTGCCATGGGAACCTGCAGCAGTACGGCTTGCATCCCAGTCAATCGGCTGGCTGCCAAGGATATGGGAATCCCCGATGAAATTAGCGATATCATTATTCCGCTTGGGGCAAGCGTTCATAAAAACGGGGTTGTCGCTGTACAAATCATAAAGATCGTGTTTTTGTTCGGTATTTTTAACATGACGATGGGGCCGGCCGATATAGCTACGGCGATTATCGTTGCTTTGATCAGTGGAATTATTGTGGGTACGATCCCAAGCAGAGGATTTATTGGAGAGATGTTTATCTGTACTGCTTTTGGATTTCCTATGGAAGCGGTTCCGATTCTTGTGATTATGGGCACGATTACAGATCCTTTCTGCACGATGGTAAACGTAACGGGTGACCCGGCTATATGTATGGTCATTTCGCGAATTGTTGAAGGAAAGAACTGGGTAAAAGACAAAATTGGAAATTTAAAAGAAGCTTAAGATAAGAGAGGATGTACGAATATGGATGGGAAAGATGTAAAGACGCGACGGCTGGAGATGGCGGAACTTGACTGCGACGGCATTTATATTGGCAATTTGCATACTGTGGATACGGATCTACAACTGCCTTCCGTGGGAAAGAATGGCTCATCGATTGTTTGGGAATCTAAAGAAATTCTCTTTTTAAGCCATGGAGGCAAGGTTACAAGACCGTCTCATGGCGTTGGAAACAGAATCGTTCCCTTGGTGGCAACCGTAACATTTGAAGGGGAAACCATACAGAGAACCTTTGATGTCACAGTGCTGGAGGAAGAGTATAAAGCTGAGATCGTTAAAGTATATCCTGTCCAGATCCGAACGCAAGCAGGATTAAAGCCGGAATTGCCGGTAGTCGTTGTAGTCAAAAACGATACCGGAAGCCGGACGGTAAAAAATGTATCTTGGGAGCCGATCGAAAGAGAAAGTTATGAGAAAACGGGCGTATTTATTATCAAAGGCGATGTAGAAGATACTGGCTGGAAAGCTGAAGCGAAAGTTGAAGTGGTGCATGAAGCTGAGAAAATGATCCCGCATGCCAAAAAAGTACATGCTTTTGGCGGACAAAGCGTATTGCTTGAGGCGGATACCGAATTTGGAGCGGCGATGAATCGTTCATTGCAGTATCTGTTATCTGTGGATGATGATCAAATGCTCTACAATTTTAGGGCAGCCGCCAATTTGGATGTCAGGGGCGCAAAGCCTATGACTGGCTGGGACGCTCCGGAATGCAACCTAAAAGGGCATACGACAGGGCATTATCTATCCGCTTTAGCACTTGCTTATAATGCAACAGGGGGACATTCGGCCATAAAAAATAAAATAGATTATATGATTAACGAATTAGGCCAATGTCAAAACGTAATGTCCCGGTTGCCCGGCTTTCATCCTGGGTTTCTAAGCGCCTACTCGGAGGAACAATTCGATTTATTGGAACAGTTCACCACGTACCCGACGATTTGGGCTCCTTATTATACGTTGCATAAGATTATGGCAGGTCTGTTGGATTGCTACACCATGGCCGGGAATGAAAGTGCCTTGGAGATTTGCATCCGGCTAGGGGATTGGGTCCACCACCGGTTAAGCAGGCTCTCCAAAGAGCAGCAACAGAAAATGTGGTCTTTGTACATTGCGGGAGAATTTGGCGGTCTGAACGAGCTTTTAACGGATCTGTACCTTATAACGGACAACCAAAATTACTTGGAAACCGCAAAATACTTTGATAATCAGAAATTATTATTTCCTATGAAGGAAAATATGGACACTCTCGGTGACATGCATGCCAATCAACATATTCCGCAAATTATCGGCGCTTTGAAACTATTTGAGGCCGAAGGGGAGCCATCCTATTATGCAGTCGCTCAAAACTTTTGGCATATGGTTACAGAAGACCATGCTTATCAAATCGGCGGCGTTGGAGAAACGGAAATGTTCAGGGAGTCCGGCAAGATTGATGCTTATTTAACTGATAAAACCGCAGAAACTTGCGCCAGCTACAATATGTTAAAGCTGACAAAAGAATTATACTGTTTTGAACCTAAAAAGGAATACATGGACTATTATGAAAGAACCGTTTATAATCACATCCTGGCTACGGAAAACAGTAAGAAGGTGGAGGGGGGGAGCACTTATTTCATGCCTCTAGCCCCGGGTTCATGCAAGAAATTCGATACCCATGAGAATACTTGTTGTCACGGAACCGGTCTGGAAAACCATTTCAAATACCAGGATAGCATTTATTTCCATGGCCGAGATAACTTGTTTGTCAACCTGTACATTCCGTCTACTTTACTGTGGAAAGAGCGAGAGATAACCGTATCCCAAAAAAGATATAGAGGGGAATTCTCCGAAACAGTGCAGTTTTTTATTGATGGCGGGAAAGAATTAAACATCCTCTTCAGAATTCCCGAGTGGGTAGAACGTTCTATCACAGTAAAGTTAAATGATGTCCAGATCACCCCCAACCATGTGGACGGATATCTTCAAATTCAAAAAGTATGGGATCGCGATAAGGTAGAACTAATCATTCCTTATTCTTTAAGATTGATAAGCACTCCGGATGATTCTCAAATTAATAGCGTTTTTTACGGGCCTTACGTTCTGGCAGCTATCGATGAGAGGCAGGATTTCATTACTTGGCCATACAGCGAGGAACAATTCGTGCAGCGAATGAAAAAATTGGATGGGGATTTGAATTTTTCCCTAGACGGCATATGCTTTGTTCCGCTGTATCAAATCCAAGATCAGAGATACCACACTTATTTTAAGTTTTTGGAATAGAGGTTTGAGCGAGAGTCCTTGCATTTTTTATTTTGTGGTGGTAACATTACCCCAGAGCCTATGGGATCAATAAAGATAGTCATAGGAAACGAATAAAATATGCTACAATCCTTCGGGGCAGGGTGTAATTCCCTACCGACGGTAATGGCTTCTTGGGCTTGAGTCGTTTTTGGCACAGTATCCCCCAGGTAGCACAAGTCCGTGACCCGTATGTGGAATTTAAGGTTGTCTACATATGGCTGAGCCGGTGAGATTCCGGGACCGACAGTATAGTCTGGATGGGAGAAGGAAGACGCGGAGCACATATCGGATCAAAACGAGTGTGTAGAAACTAAAAGAGGTTAACTTTTCAAGTTCCACATTTCACAATGTTACTTGAATGTGGAGGCTTGGAAAACGGCGGCTCACGGTATCGTCATTATTGACGAGCCTTAATTGCTATCGTCGTCAGCTCTTTTCCATATGCGTATAACAGCTCTCATAACACCCTGCCGGATTCAAATGCGGCAGGGTTATTTATTTTTTTCGGATAATTAAGTACGCGGAGGTGAGAACAAATGAATGTGATCGATGACGAGTATTACATGGGACTCGCGCTGGATATGGCTGAGCGGGCTTTAGGTCAGACCGGGGTAAATCCAGTCGTGGGCGCCGTCGTCGTTAAGGATGGGGTGCTCGTCGGACTTGGAACGCATCTACAGCGAGGGACGCCGCATGCCGAGGTCCATGCACTTAATATGGCCGGGTCAAATGCGGAAGGGAGTACAGTTTATGTATCCCTCGAACCGTGCAGCCACTATGGTCTGACTCCTCCCTGTGCCGAACGTTTAATCCAAGAGAAAGTAAAACGGGTTGTAGTAGCCTGTGAGGATCCCAATCCTCAGGTTGCTGGCCGAGGAATTGCCATGCTGCAAAACAGCGGCATCGAAGTAAAGGCTGGCGTGCTACGAGAACGGGCCATAAAGCTGAACCGTAAGTTCATTAAGTTTATTTCTACCGGTCTTCCCTATGTAACAATTAAAACGGCAAGCACTTTGGACGGTAAAATCGCTTCAAAAACAGGGGATAGCAAATGGATATCTAATGAAGGCTCACGCGAACTCGTGCATACGCTTCGGCACCGTCACCAGGCGATAATGGTTGGCGTATCCACGATCATAGCGGACGATCCCCAGCTAACGACAAGACTGTCTGTACCGGGACTTTCTCCTATTAGACTGATCGTCGATTCTAAGCTTCGCATTCCAACGACAGCTAAGGTGTTGAACGATAACCTGGCAAAAACAGTGATTTTGACGACAGAGCAAGCCGATCAGAACAAAGCGGCTTACCTTACTGAACACGGCATCCAGCTCATTTATTGTGGTGATAATGCTCAGGTGGATCTGCAGCTTGCGTTGAAGCAGCTTGGTCAGCAAGGAATATCTTCCGTTCTTGTAGAGGGTGGTGGTCATATTAATGGTTCGCTGCTGCAAGGCAAGCTTGTCGATGAAGTAGTGCTATTCTTTGCGCCGAAGCTGATCGGCGGAGTTAACGCACCAAGCAGCTTCGTCTTCGATGGCTACGACCTAATGCAGGACGCCATTTCCTTGCGGGAAATGGAAGTCGAGCAAATCGGAGATAATATCTGTATCCGGGGGATTCCGGTTTGGAGCGGAGATAAATAATAGGCAAAGGAGGAGTGAACCATGTTTACCGGACTTGTTGAGGAAATCGGCACGATGAAATCGATTGGACGTAAAGGCGAAGCCATGCTGCTGGGGATATCAGCCAGCCATATTATTGACGGCATAAAGATCGGTGATAGCATCGCCGTTAATGGTGTATGCCTCACAGCTACTTCCTATGACGCTTCCTCTTTTACGGTTGACGTCATGCCGCAGACATACCGCAATACGAACCTCAAGGAATTGAAGCCGGGTAGCCGTGTAAACCTGGAGCGGGCCATGGCCGCGGGTGGACGGTTTGGGGGCCACATCGTTCAGGGACATGTGGACGGGGTCGGCACGATTATGGGTATGACGAAAGACCAAAACGCGGTCGTGTTCGAAGTGGCTCCGGCTAATCCATCCTTGTTTAAATACATCATCCCTAAAGGCTCGATAACTGTTGATGGCATCAGCCTTACAGTGGTTAACGCAGCTAACGGAAAATTTACGATATCGATCATTCCGCATACGCTGGCGCAGACGGTGCTGGCCTTTAAGCGGGGTGGAGATACGGTTAACCTGGAGTGCGATATACTTGGCAAGTATGTGGACCATTTGCTGAGACACGGAAGGGAAACTACCGAACAGGAAGCCGAAGCCCAGGGAAATAAGCAGGGTCTTGATATGTCGTTCCTTGCCGCAAACGGTTTTGTGTAAAAGAACTATAGGAGGGGATACAACATGAGCGAGTTTAAACTCGACCGGATTGAAGATGCAGTTTACGATTTGATGCGAGGAAAAGTAATTATCGTCGTTGATGATGAAGATCGGGAGAATGAAGGAGATTTTGTTGCCCTTGCGGAGAAGGCCACACCGGAAGTCATTAATTTCATGATCACGCACGCGCGTGGCCTGGTCTGCTTGCCGATTACAGCTGAGCGAGCTGAAGAACTGGAGCTGCAGCCGATGGTTGCGCAAAACACAGATAACCACGGGACCGCATTTACGGTTTCGATTGACCATAAAGATACGACTACGGGAATTTCTGCTTACGAGCGTTCGTTGACCGTTAAAGGAATTATGGATCCGAATGCCAAGCCTTCGGATTTTCGCCGCCCTGGCCATATGTTCCCGCTGATCGCCAAAAAAGGTGGAGTGCTTCGCCGTGCAGGACATACCGAAGCTGCGGTTGATCTGGCCCGGATGTGCGGTGCCTACCCAGCCGGGGTCATCTGTGAAGTGATTAAAGAAGATGGCACAATGGCCAGATTGCCAGATTTGGTGGAAGTTGCAAAGACTTACGATCTTAAATTGATCAGCGTCAAAGACCTTATCCATTACCGAAATGAGAAGGAAAAGCTTGTTAACCGTGAGGTCGAAGTACGTATGCCGACCGATTACGGCGAATTCCGGGCAATCGCTTATACCAATGACGTCGATTCCAAAGAAAACGTTGCTTTGGTCAAAGGTGAAATCAACGGCGAGGAACCGGTGCTGGTTCGTGTTCATTCCGAATGTCTTACCGGTGATGTATTCCATTCACACCGCTGTGACTGCGGTCCGCAGTTTGAAGCTGCGCTCCGGCAGATTGAGGAAGCGGGAAACGGTGTTCTGCTGTATATGCGTCAGGAAGGACGAGGCATCGGGCTCATAAATAAATTGAAGGCTTATAAACTGCAGGAGCAGGGCTTCGATACGGTTGACGCGAATCTTAAGCTAGGATTTCCGGCAGACCTTCGCGATTATGGTATCGGAGCGCAAATATTGAAGGATTTGGGCGTTCGTAAAATTCGCCTGATGACTAACAATCCGCGCAAAATCAAAGGGCTAGAAGGATATGGCCTGGAAGTCGTTGAGCGCGTTCCGATTCAAATCCGAGAAAACGAGGACAATTCCAAGTATCTGCATACGAAGCAAGCCAAGCTGGGCCATTTGCTCCGGTTTGATGATTTGGAGCAAGATGAATCGGCCCATAGCTAAGCTGCTTTTATGATATATATGTAGACATTTTTGATAACAATCCAATACAAAGGGGTAAGATGATCAATGGCAAACGTATTTGAAGGGCATTTAGTATCGGAAGGTTTAAAATATGCGATCGTGGTAGGTCGTTTTAACGAATTCATTACAAGCAAACTGCTTTCGGGCGCACTCGACGCTCTCAAGCGGCATGGTGCAAAAGATGAGGAGGTCAATGTTGCTTGGGTTCCGGGCGCGTTCGAAATCCCATTCGCAGCTCAGAAGTTGGCGGAAAGTGGGAAATACGACGCAGTCATCACCCTTGGCACTGTGATTCGCGGTTCAACCACCCATTATGATTACGTATGTAACGAAGTTGCGAAAGGCGTGGCCGCGGTTGGGTTGAAAACCGGTGTACCAACAATATTCGGTGTCGTGACAACAGAGAATATCGAACAGGCTATTGAGCGTGCGGGCACTAAAGCAGGCAATAAAGGCTGGGATGCTGCGATGGCAGCCATTGAAATGGCGAACTTGACGAAACAGTTAAAATAGTGCTTATTAAATGTAGTATCCTCGCTTCTCGGGGGTACTACTTTTTTCATTTTTACGTTAAAATTGTTACATATGTTTGGTTACGGGTGGAGGATGTTCATTGACGACTGTATTGTACAAGCTGGAAACTTTCGAGGGCCCGCTGGATTTGCTATTGCACTTGATCGATAAGGCAGAGATAGACATCAAGGATATTTCAATCAGCGAAATTACCGATCAGTACCTCGAATATTTGCACGACATGCAGGAACTTGAGCTGGAGGTTACCAGCGAGTTTCTTGTAATGGCGGCGACTTTGCTGTCTATGAAGAGTAAGCTGTTACTGCCCAAACCGCCCGTTATTGAATTTGAGGACGATTTTGATTATTTGCTGGAGGATGAGGAAGATCCGCGCGATGAGCTGATCCGTAAGCTGATCGAATATCGTAAATATAAAGGAATTGCGGAGCATTTACATGAACGTGAGTGGGAACGAAGCCTGATTTTCTCGAAGGAGCCGGAGGATTTAAGTCCTTTTTTGCCTGATGTACAGGAGAACCCGGTAAAAGGCTTGCACGCTGCCGATTTGATCACCATTTTTCAAAAGGCGCTTAGGAGAGCTGTAAAGCGTAATACTGTAGCGAGAATTCACCGTGATGAAATTTCGGTTAAAGACCGGATCAAAGAAGTTGTAGCAGCGTTTGAGCACACGGGAAGAGGGGGACGCTTACTTTTTTCAAAGCTTCTGCATAAGGACATGTACCGGCACGAGATCGTTGTAACTTTTCTAGCTATATTGGAACTCATGAAGATGAAACAAATCGTCTGCTATCAGAACCAATTGTTTGATGATATTGTGATGGAATGGAGAGGGGAAGGAAAGGCTGATGAATTTTCAGGACTTGAAATCGATTATTGAGGGATTGCTGTTTCTGGCAGGGGAAGAGGGGTTAAGCCTGAAACAGCTTGCGGAGGTGACGGAGCAGCGGCCTGAAGTGATTTCGGATGCGCTGCTTGATATGAAGTCGTCCTTTGAGCGGGCCAAAAGGGGGCTGCAGGTAGTCCAGATCGCCGGGAACTATCAGCTAGCCACATTACCGGAGCACGCCCCTTATTTCGAGCGGCTGGCCTATTCTCCATCCCGTTCCTCCTTGTCTCAGGCAGCGCTTGAAGCCCTTTCAATTGTTGCATATCGGCAGCCGATTACACGGGTTGAGATCGAGGAGATCAGAGGGGTCAAGTCGGAGCGGGCTATCCATACGCTTGTTAACAAAGACTTAATCGAGGAAGTAGGACGGGCGGAAGCGATTGGACGTCCGATTCTATATGGAACGACGAAGGCGTTTCTCGATTATTTTGGGTTAGCTAGCCTTAAGGACTTGCCAGATCTGGCCGAATTTGAAAATGCGGATCAGCTGGAGGAAGAAACCCACCTGCTGTTTCAAAAGCTGGAGGAGCAGCAGCTTACTTTTGACGATGTCGACAGTGAAGGACCGGAACCTCCTATTGAAGAATAAAATAGAAAAACAAGCTTAACGAAATACCTCCGTACTTTCTTTGTGGAAGCCGGAGGTTATTTTTTTACAATAAAACCGTCTTAGCGAATTTTATCCTTCCGCAAAAGCCATACTACAATAAGAATTTTATCTGATAGGTATGGAGGGCTTTCCCGTGTGGATTTGGCTCGGAGGCATCCTGATCCTGCTGCTGCTTATAGTAGCCTTGATTTTGCTGTCTAAAATTACTCTACAATTGACTATTTTAAAAAATAACCGGGACGATACCATACTGATCGATGTGAAGATGCTGTACGGCTTCGTCTCTATCCATTATCAGGTGCCTTCCATTCTCATGAGAAACTGGAAAGAAGGTCTGCTGTTTGAGCAGGATCGAAGCGATAATGTGCTCAAAGGGCATACGTCGAGTCAACAGCAATCCATAGATAAGGACAAGGTCAATACATGGATTGATGAATTTCGGATTATGCTGGCGGCGACCAAGGGCTTTAAGAGGTGGCTGCACCGTACCCTCCGCCGCTTGACATTCCGGGAACTCGAATGGTCTACAAATGTTGGGCTGGACGATGCTGCCCATACGGCAACGCTTACCGGAGCGCTTTGGGGAGTCAAAGCCACTTTAGTCGGCTGGTTGACCGGGTATATACGTCTGACTAAACGCCCCAAGCTGTTTGTCGTTCCTGAATTTGGGGGCAAGCCGTTATTTTCCACGGAAATCCGCTGCATAGCCGAAATTCGGTGCGGATATGCTATATATGCTGGACTGGTACTTATAGTTCGCGTGTTAAAAGTGAAGGGAGGAGTGAAGAAATGGTGGACCATCCTATTCAAGGATTAATGCAAACGGCAATGGAGAATATCAAGGATATGGTTGATGTAAACACCATAGTCGGTGAGCCGGTCGAAACGTCGGAAGGCAGTGTAATTTTGCCGATTAGCCGCGTGGGTTTTGGTTTTGCAGCCGGTGGTAGTGATTTTAACATTGAAGGTAATCACGAAAAGCACACCGAGGGAGGAAAAGCCAGACCTTTTGGGGGTGGTAGCGGCGGCGGTGTTTCCATCAATCCGATTGCCTTTCTTGTCGTAGGAAAAACGGGCGTGCACATTGTGCCGCTGGATAATCAAACCCATTTGGTAGAGAAAATCATTGATACCGTACCGAACCTCATCGACAAAATCCAGTCCATGTTCCCGAACAACAACAATGTTACGAATGCAACGATGGTGGCTACTCAATCGGCTCAGAACGTAGCACAGCAAACTAACCCCAATCCCAATCACAACGTTCATCCGTTTGCGTAAACCGACCGTTCGATCCTTTCCGGGAACCCGGGAAGGATCTTTTTTTGGCAAAAGAGCTTGGACATAACCTAACAGAACGACGCATATAGTGTACAAGTAGCTTGCTACATTTAACCGGAGGAAACCAACTATGAGAATAACAAAAGCTCGGAACTTACGCTCAACTTTAAGCTGGGGAGCTCGTGTGACCATCCTAGCGTTCATACTTCAAACTGTTGGGGTACAAGCCACGTTTGCAGCGCCGGCCCCCACGCCCCCTTTGATTCACGCCCAGGCTGCCGCATTAATCGACGTGACTTCTGGACGTATATTGTATAGCTATCGAGGGGACGAGCAGTTACCCATCGCCAGTTTGACCAAAATTATGACTGCCATCGTTGCCATTGAACACGGAAAATTGGAGGATATGGTTACGGTAGGGCGTAATGCGTATGCCAAAGAAGGCTCCTCCTTGTATCTACAGCTTGGTGAAGAGATGAGCCTTGAGAACATGTTATACGGCTTAATGCTACGATCGGGTAATGATGCAGCCACCGCTATTGCGGAGCATGTAGGAGGCTCTGAAGAGGGCTTCGTTTATCTGATGAATGAAAAAGCGAAAATGCTGGGGCTAAAGTATTCCCATTTTCAAAATCCGCATGGGCTGGATGATAAAGGTCATTATTCGTCAGCCAACGATATGGCCAAGCTAACCGCTTATGCTTTAAAGAATCCACATTTTAAGGAGATCGTTCGCACGAACAGCAAAAGAGCCCCTAACCCGAACGACCCTTGGGATTATAAATGGCTAAACAAAAATAAAATGCTTCGCTTTTATGAAGGAGCGGACGGGGTCAAAACCGGATATACGAAAATCGCTAAACGCTGCTTAGTTAGTTCTGCGACGCGTGGCGGACAGCAGCTCGCTGTTGTAACACTTAATGATGGCGATGATTGGAATGATCACCGAAATTTACTTGATTTCGGATTCGCACAATATCCGCTAAACAACATTATTACTGACGGTCAGGCTATTCAAAACGGTCTCGTTACCGGGGCGGGTTTCAGCTTTCCCTTAGCGAAGGGTGAGGAGAGTAAGCTGGAGAGAAGGCTGAAGCTAAACAGAGCAACTGTGGCATCATTCGGCTACTGTGGAAAGATTGTTATTACTTTAAATGGAAAAGAGATCGGCACGGTTCCTGTCTACGAGGAGGGGAGCAGGCCTTCTCCCCATCAGACCGATGAAACCTGGTCAGGTCAGATTGGAGAGAAGAGTTTAAGTCTGGGCTCAGGCTTAAGGAATGGCAAACGGATCATTTTTCCTGAAGAGTGGGGGGGCTCATTCGGCAAAATCATCAAAACGATGCTGTTTTCCAATTAAAAATGCCACCACCCGTGCGGATGGAGAGGGAAGGGGAGGGAGATGTTATGGTCAATAAAATATGGCTTGCTTTGTTGTTAATTGGATTTATGTTCTCGGCAGCCAAGGGGGAAATTGGTACGGTAACGCAGGCGGCTTTTGACGGGGCTGCGACAGGCGTAACAGTATGCTTCGGATTAATCAGTGTTCTAGTATTCTGGCTTGGAATTATGCGGTTGGCTGAAGATTCGGGGTTGGTCAAAGCGATTTCCAAGCTGCTTGGCCCCCTCGTATCGTATTTGTTTCCAGATGTACCGAAAAATCACCCAGCAATGGGTTACATACTATCGAATATGAGCGCCAATTTGCTGGGATTGGGCAATGCGGCTACTCCGATGGGCATTCGAGCCATGCAGGAACTCCAGGAGCTTAATCCCGACAAAGAGAGCGCCTCCCCAGCGATGTGTACACTGCTTGCTCTTAATACAGCGAGCATTACGCTGATTCCGACGACCTTAATAGCGATTCGCATCAATTTTCATTCTGCAAATCCGGCAGAAATTGTAGGCTCTACACTGCTGGCCACGGCGATTGCAACAATGGCGGCAATTATGGCAGACAGGTGGTACCGCGGGCGTAGCATGAGCCGTAAACCTCCTCGTCCAACACAGCCTATATTGTCGCCGTCAAAGAGGTGAGTGGCCTTGCTGGATTGGATTAATGTTGTCTCGACCTGGGCCATTCCTGTGATGATTGCATTTATACCCCTTTATGCCTATTTTAAAAAAGTCCCGGTTTATGACACTTTCGTCGATGGGGCAAAGGACGGGTTTTCCACCGCGATTGGAATTATTCCTCACCTCGTCGGTATGATGGTGGCGATCAGCGTATTTCGGGCATCCGGTGCCCTTGATTTTTTTGTCGGATGGGTTGCTCCACTTCTAGAGAGGCTGAACGTTCCTGCTGAGGTGCTTCCTCTGGGCATTTTAAGGCCTTTGACCGGCACAGGCTCCTTAGCCTTTACTACCGAATTAATTAAAGCGTATGGCCCGGATTCAATGATTGGAAGGATCGCTTCTACCATTCAGGGCAGCACCGACACTACGCTTTATGTTCTCACGGTCTATTTTGGGGCCGTTGGGATTCGAAATGGGCGTTACGCACTGAAGGTCGGTTTGTTCTCCGACATTGTCGGCTTTGTGGCGGCGATTGCAGTATGCTTGCTACTATTCAGCTAATTGCTAATTTTCAATCTTACCACCGCTATTGTGATTTTAAGGTCCTATGGGTATCATGAGTATGAGGTGACTAATCGAATATGGAAAGATTGCAAAAGATTTTGGCCGGAGCAGGTGTCGCTTCTCGCCGGAAATGTGAAGAATTGATCCTGAACGGCAAGGTTCAGGTTAACGGAGAAACCGTAACGACCTTGGGTACCAAAGCGGATCCGGCCGTGGATGTAATTACCGTCGACGGGAAAAGAATCGGCGCGGAGAAGAAGCTGTATCTCGTTTTTAACAAACCGAAAGGGGTTATTACGAGCGCTTCGGATCCCCAAGGAAGAAAAATCGTCACCGACTATTTAAAGGGTGTATCGGAGCGGGTTTATCCGGTAGGCCGGCTTGATTATGATACGGAAGGTTTGCTCCTGCTAACCAATGACGGCGAATTTGCCCATTTGCTGACGCATCCGAAGCATCATGTACCGAAAACCTACCACGCAACTGTAAAGGGCGTGCCGCATGGTACAGAGCTGGACAAGCTCAAGCAGGGAATTATGCTGGAAGATGGCATGACCTATCCAGCCGAGGTGGAGTACCAGGACATTGATCCTGAAGGAAAATTCGCCACCATCTCGATAACGATCCATGAAGGAAGAAACCGCCAGGTGCGAAGAATGTTCGAAGCTATTTCGCATCCGGTGACCAAGCTAAAAAGAATATCATTCGGAGACCTGTATCTCGGTAACTTGAAACGGGGCCTTTACCGCCATCTTACGAAAGAAGAAATCGAAGGTCTGTACAAACAAGCCCGTACAATCTCCACCCCATCCTCCAAACGCTAAAAGAGGGCGGTAAACAAGGTAACGAAGAGAAAATTGGAGCTAAGAAGCGAAAGCCCAAACTTTTCTCGGAGTTGCCTTTTTTTACTGCCCACCACACAGCACCAAAAGGGCGGTGATCAAGGTAACGAAGAGAAAATTGGAGCTAAAAAGCGGAAGCCCAAACTTTTCTCGAAGTCACCTCTTTTTCACCGCCCTTTTT
Organism: Paenibacillus puldeungensis; assembly: GCF_042678945.1. Taxonomy (NCBI): domain Bacteria; kingdom Bacillati; phylum Bacillota; class Bacilli; order Caryophanales; family Paenibacillaceae; genus Paenibacillus; species Paenibacillus puldeungensis. The sequence goes on from NZ_JBHTLM010000004.1 coordinate 309,093, forward strand.
GCCTGTCACACAATATTCATATTTCCCCTAGCTGAAATCATAGCAATATTCGATATAATGTTCATAGGATGTTCACGATTTGTTCAATAATTATGACAAATTTCACTGAAGGGGAATGGTATATGGGTAAAGCGAGACGGCCGATTCAAATCGTCATTTTAGCTTTAATCGTCGTCCTTGGCGGATATGCCATCGGCTCTGTCGTATTTGGCAGTGACGGGGGGAAACCGATCGTAGGCGACAAACCTCCTGCAATCAAGCTGCTTGGACTGGACAGCAAAGTACATACACTAGATGAATATAAAGGTAAGGCACTCGTTATCAATTTCTGGGCTACATGGTGTACCTATTGCGTTAAGGAGATGCCGGCTCTTCAAGCCCAGTGGAAGAAATGGCAAGATCAAGGCGTCGTTATCCTAGGAATTAACACCGGTGAAGATGAAATGACGGTACAGAATTTTACGAAACAGACTGGAGCAGATTTCCCAATTCTGTTCGATACGGACAATAAAGCGGTCCGTGATTACGGAGTAGTGCCGATGCCGACAACATTTTTCGTTGATAAGAAAGGTAAAATTTCCTCGATCCATGAGGGCGAGCTGAACCTGGAAACGCTGGATGAACAAATCAGGCAGCTGGTGAATCCTTGAAGGGGGGGAGGAGCCGAGTATGATTGAAAATACAAAATGTGAATGTGGACACCAGAACCGAGTAGGAACCGTACTGTGCGAAGCTTGCGGGAAACCATTGTATGAGAGCAGCAATCCCGGCGAATTGCTGGAAATGAGGTACGACGGAGCGGCTCGGCGCTCACAGCGGGCTAATCCGAATGTCATTGACCGTGTATGGAACTTTTTTTCTTCGGTGAAGGTAGCCATCTACCTCATCATTTTTACACTGATTGGGGCAATATTCGGTACTATTTTTGAACAAGAGAGCAACTTCATCAATTTTGATCCTTCTACTTATTACAAAGAGAAGTACGGAACGATTGGCGATATTTATTATAAGCTGGGGCTATCACATACCTATGAATCCTGGTGGTTCATTCTGCTGCTGGTAATGATCGGAGCCTCGCTCGTCATCTGCAGCCTGGATAGAGTGCTGCCATTATACAAAGCGCTTTCAAAGCAAAAAGTACGTAAGCATCCCTCATTCCTAACCCGTCAGAGAATCGTTTATCAAGGCAGCGTTGGTGAGGATGCCGAGGCTTGGGTACAGCGGGCCGTGGAGCCGCTTCGCAGGAAACATTACCGGGTATATACAGAAGGCAGCTCGCTCCTTGCCGAGAAGCAGCGATTCAGCCGCTGGGGCCCTTACGTGATTCATATCGGACTGATCATCTTTTTACTGGCAGTGCTATTCCGCGGGCTTCCGGGCTTGCATTTGGACAAACATTATTGGTTTCCTGAAGGCGAAATTACGAGGATTCCTGATACTAATTTATTTTTGAAAAACGAAAAATTTACGGTCGAATATTACAGTGATGCGGAAATGTCCAATGACTTCAAAGGGACCGGCAAGGTCGTTCCGAAGTTGTTCGAGACGAAAGCAGTACTATATGAATGCACGGCTAATTGCGATGATCCTAGCAAGGAGCCGAAGCTGAAGGAAGTCATGCGCCATCCAATTCAGGTTAACGATCCTTTAAGCTACAAAGGACTCAAGGCATATCAGTTTGATTTCAACTTAACACCGAAGCTCCGGTCGGTTCAGCCTATGTTGGTGGACAAGAAAACAGGAAAGTCGTATGGCAAGTTCAAGCTGGATATGAAGAACCCGCAACGTGAATTCAAACTTGGCCCATATACGCTTGAATTAACTAGCAAATATATGGATTTTTCCTTGGATGAACAAGGTCAGCCGATTTCAAAATCGGGAGAGCCAAACGCGCCGGCTTTTCTCTTTAGAGTGAAAGGACCGGATCTACCGGCTGAGGGCGCACCGTATATTTATTTTCCAAAACAGATCGACAAAGCCCGTTTTCAGCAGGATGCGATCAACGAGAAGCTGGGCGGTTTGCAAAATAAACTGGAACTGGATGTCTCTGGCATGAAGGATGTGGATTTCATTAGCGCGTCAAGTTATCTGAATATCCGCATTGACCGAGCGATGCCTTTCGTATGGTTTGGACTTTCAATTGTAATGCTGGGTTTAATCATCGGGTTCTATTGGCAGCATCGCAGGATCTGGCTTCGCATTGACGGTGGGGTGCTTACTCTTGGCGGGCACACGACGAAAAATTGGTTTGGGATGCGGCGGGAGGTTTCCTCGTTCTTGCAAGCGATGGGCGTGGAAGCGGATGAGAAGTCTTTGGAAAACGGGGGAGAACATCCATGAACTTTTTGGAAATTAGCCGAATAGGCTTTATGTGTGCATTTTTTCTGTACTGTGCTGCTTTTATTTTTTATGTTATTGCCGTTACCGGAAAAACGTGGCGAAATCATGATCCTGAGCGGCATGAAGCAAAGTGGGGGCGTATTTCTTTTGCTGCATCCTCACTCGGCTTAATCTCGCATTTAATATACTGCGGTACACGCTGGGCTTATAGTGGGCATGTTCCCGTCAGTAACATGTATGAGTTCATGACATTTTTATCGATGATGATCATGATAGCTTTTACGGTCGTTTTCTTAATGTATCGAAAAATATTAATCGGGATGTTCACGCTCCCGCTAGCGATCATCATCATGGCCTATGCAGCGGTATTTCCGCAGGACGTTCAACCGCTGATTCCTTCGCTACGTTCGATTTGGCTTTATATTCACGTAACTCTTGCGGCGACTGGCGAATCTTTTTTTGCGGTCGGTTTTATCGCAGGTCTAATGTACTTATTACGTACGATAGATTTCCGTGGATCGGACAAAATATCACGTCGGCAAAAATGGTGGCTTGAATTTACGCTTTTTTCTATTATTATAGTATTGGGCTTTATTGTTTCCGTTTTCTCTTTCCGAGCTTCCGGATATGAAGCGGTTTTTATACAAAATCAGACAAGGATTGACAGCCAAGTACAACAAAATAGTACAATAGTAACGAAAGAAGTTTATAAACTTCCGCCTATTGTGGCACCGCATCAAAGCGAGCCCGAACGTATGCAGTCGTTCCTCGGGATGAAAAAACCTTTGTTCGAGGCACCATCATGGATGAAGGGAGCCAATGCGGGGCGTAAACTGAATACCGTTATTTGGGCTATACTAACGGGTACAGTGCTTTATTTGCTGCTTAGACTTATCATCCGCAAGCCACTGGGTCAGGTGATTGCTCCGGCCTTACGCGGAGCCTCTCCGGACGTATTGGACGAAATCAGCTATCGATCGATTGCGATCGGTTTTCCTATCTTCACGCTGGGGGCACTGGTGTTTGCCATGATATGGGCACAGCAGGCCTGGGGGCGGTTCTGGGGTTGGGATCCGAAGGAAGTGTGGGCGCTGATCACTTGGCTGTTCTACAGTGCGTACTTACACCTTCGTTTATCGCGAGGCTTTCAGGGGCGTAAAGCTTCCTGGCTCGCCGTTTTAGGTTTTTTGGTTGTCATGTTTACATTAGTAGGGGTTAACCTGATTATTGCCGGCCTACATTCCTACGCAGGCACCGATTAATTGCAATCAACCATATAGACTGCTCAAGTGTATGGGGAAGATGATGAAGGGGTTGTTGTTAATGTCAGATCAAGCAAACCGCATTCTAGTAGTCGATGATGAAGAACGTATTCGCCGGCTGCTGAAAATGTACTTGGAAAAAGAAGGTTATGAAATCGATGAGGCAGAGGATGGAGAAACCGCTTTGAAAAAAGCGACTTCCGGAGATTACGGACTCATTCTTCTTGATGTGATGCTGCCGGGAATCGACGGTGTTGAAGTGTGCAATCGGTTAAGACAAATTAAAGCGACACCCGTATTGATGCTGACCGCGAAAGGTGAAGAGATTAACCGAGTACAGGGCTTCGAAGTCGGTGCCGATGATTATGTCGTCAAACCGTTTAGTCCTAGGGAAGTCATTTACCGTGTCAAAGCGATCATGCGCCGTGCTTCGGCGACTGCCTATTTGACCAAGGAAAGCGGGACGAGCAACAACATCGTGTTCCCTCATCTTATCATCGAGCACGATGCTCACCGTGTAACAGCTAGTGGTCAAGAAGTTAGCTTAACCCCAAAAGAATACGAGTTGCTGCATTATCTTGCAGTTTCACCGGATAAAGTATTTTCACGTGAGGAATTACTGAAAGACGTGTGGAATTACGAATTTTTCGGTGATTTGCGCACGGTGGATACGCATGTGAAACGGCTCCGCGAGAAGCTGAACAAGGTGTCCCCTGAATCGGCAGCAATGATCACGACCGTGTGGGGAGTTGGCTACAAGCTGGAGGTAGCGAAATAAAGTGAATTTTTGGAGAACGCTTGTCGGTAAGCTCTGGATTACGATTATTTGCCTTGTAGCTTGTGTGATGATGCTGATGGGCTTATTTCTGTTGCCGTATATCGATACGAATTTTACCAACTCGGTAGCTGTCAAAAGGTTGTTCGTTATCGTCTGTATGATCGGTTTTTCACTTACAACCTTTTTCGCCTTATTCTTATTCACAAAAATAACGCAGCCGATGCAGAAGCTGATCCAGGCGACAGATTCGGTCCGTAAAGGCAAATATGATACGCGACTCTCTTTAAGAACGAGTGATGAGATCGGAGAGTTAGCCAATACGTTCAACCATATGGCTGAGGAACTAGAAAATACAATTCGCAGCCTGAAGCATGAGAAAGAGCATTTATCCAGCGTACTCCGCAGCATGAATGATGCGGTCATCACCCTAGACCGTGAAGGTTATGTGATTCTTACCAATCCACCAGGAGATCAGATACTGAACATGTGGATGGATCTTCCCGAAGCAGAGTTGGAGGTGGGATCGGATTCTGCAGGCCATGGACAGTACATTCCACAGCCGCTGCTTCCGATGTTCCAGCGTGTTTTGGCTCAGGAAGGCGACCAGAGAATGAACGTCCATGTCATGAAAGGCGTATGGTCGGTCCATATGGCTCCGCTTGCGTCAGATGGAGAAATTCGTGGGGCAGTTGCAGTATTACGGGACGTTACCGAAGAGGTGCGTCTCGAAAAAATGCGCCGCGATTTCGTAGCCAATGTATCACATGAAATTCGAACACCTCTGTCTATGATGCAAGGATATAGTGAAGCTCTCTTGGACGGTATGGCCACTTCTCCAGAGGAAAGCGCTGAACTGGTGCAGGTCATCCATGATGAATCCCTGCGTATGGGCAGACTCGTTCGTGATTTGCTCGACCTTGCCCGTATGGAGGCTGGCCACATTGACATGGCGATTGGCCCGCTGGATTTCCGGGAGCTTGCCGAACGCATGTACCGCAAGTTTATGGTACGGGCTAAAGAGAATGGAGTAGACCTGAAGCTGGAGCTTGCTAACAGCAAGCTTGTGGTTCAAGCTGATGAGGATCGTTTGGAGCAGGTACTAACAAATTTACTCGACAATGCCTTTCGGCATACCCCAGAAGGTGGAGCTGTATTCATTTGGGCCGGAACGGAGCAGAACGACCGGGGAGAAGAGCTGCATATTACGATCAGCGATAACGGAGTTGGTATTCCAAGCGATGATTTACCGTTCATATTTGAACGCTTCTATAAGGCTGATAAAGCCCGGGTACGCGGAGAAAACGGAGGAACCGGACTAGGCTTGTCGATTGTGAAGAACATTATCGATGCGCATCACGGTTCAATCCATGCGGAAAGCGAAGTCGGCAAAGGAACGACCTTTCATATCGTACTCCCTGTCGAAAAGGTGCAATTATCGTAGTATATCAAGACATCCTTTGCAAGAAGGATGTTTTTTTGTTGAATGCCGCAGATAAATCTTGTTCATCGTGGAACAATCGTACAAAGTAAGATAACATAAACAGCGCGAATGAAGGGGGAAATCCCTAAACTCGCGCTGTTTGACATTAACGTTAAAAGTTATTATTCAAATGTGAGCTGCAACGCTTTGTTCAAATCAGGAATTTTAGTCAAATCAACCAATACTTCCTTGGTTACCTCTTTATCCACGGTCAGCACCATAATCGCTTCTCCGCCGACCAATTTGCGGCCAACCTGCATGGAAGCGATGTTGACATCGTTTTTGCCTAACAAGGTACCCACATTTCCGATAATGCCTGGTTTGTCATTATGGGAGATAAAGATTAGGTGACCTTCTGGAGCTACGTCTACCGGGAACTTGTCGATTTGTACGATCCGAGCACCATAGCCATTCAGGCTCGTACCGGCGATTCGACGTTCGGTGCCGTCCTGTGTTTTAAGCGTTAAGGTAATTAGGTTGGTGAAGCCTTTCGTAGCGGAAGCCTGAGATACAACCACATTGATATCGCGAATTTTTGCCAGGTGCATGGAATTGACGATGTTGACGTCGTTGCCAAAATGGCGGGACAACACACCTTTAATAATATAGCGAGTGAGCGGTTGTGTATCCACTTCAGCAAGGTCGCCAGCATAGTCTACGTGAATTTCGTGTACGGCCTGATTGTTAAGCTGTGCGGCAAAGATGCCGATTTTCTCGCCAAGCTCAAAATAAGGCTGCAGCTTATTCATGACACTAGGTGCTACTGGAGGCATATTAACCGCATTTTTAAACGGCTCGTTCCGCAAAATATGCAGTACCTGCTCCGATACGTCGATCGCTACATTCTCCTGAGCTTCAACGGTAGAAGCACCAAGGTGCGGAGTAACGATAATTTTCGGATTGTGGAGGAAAGGATGGTCGGCCTCCGGTGGTTCTTTCTCAAACACGTCGAAGGCAGCTCCTGCTACAATTCCTTGGTCGATTGCTTCGACGAGAGCAAGCTCATCGACAACACCGCCGCGGGCACAGTTGATGATACGCATACCTTTCTTCATGACTTCGAATTGCGGACGTGCAATCATATGTTTAGTTTCAGGTGTAAGGGGAGTATGCACTGTAATGAAATCTGCATTTCTCACGATATCGTCGACAGTCGACAGCTTTATGCCAAGTTTATCAGCCCGCTCTGCCGTCAGGAACGGATCATAGCCCATAATCTCCATGCCAAAAGCTTTTGCGCGTTTGGCCACTTCGCTACCGATCCGGCCCATGCCGAGTACGCCAAGTGTTTTGTTACGCAGCTCTACGCCAAGAAACTTGCGGTCCCATTGTCCTTGGATCGTTTTTGCATAAGCTTGAGGAATGTGGCGAGCCAACGCCATCATCATGGCAAAAGCATGCTCACACGTGGTGATCGTGTTGCCATCCGGCGCGTTGATGACGATAATCCCGCGTTTAGTTGCGGCCTCAAGGTTGATGTTGTCTACCCCTACACCAGCGCGACCGATGACTTTTAGGCGAGTCCCAGCGTTCATGATTTTCTCGGTGACTTTAGTTTGACTGCGTACAAGCAAGCCGTCGTATTCGGCGATGATTTGCACCAATTCGTCCTCGGTTAGCCCTGTTTTCTTCTCAACTACGACATCGCTTGCGTCTACCAATTGTTGAATCCCCAGATCGCTAATCGGATCCGATACTAACACTTTAAACATGATTGACCCTCCTAAAAGTTTTGTATAGCAAGGCTTCCCCGAAAGTTCTACGTACAAAACTTTCTTCGGAAGCATAAGCTTAAGTTTTGTATAGCAAGGCTTCCCCGAAAGTTCTACGTACAAAACTTTCTTCGGAAGCATAAGCTTTAAGTTTTGTATAGCAAGGCTTCTCCGAAAGTTCTACGTACAAAACTTTCTTCGGAAGCATAAGCTTAAGTTTACTGCTGTTTTCCGTTACAGTTGTACTGCACGAAAGGATGATGTTTAGAAGGTCCCGTCTGATACACTTCCTTCGGCCGAAAATAGAAGGGTAACAAAAAAACCCTCAATCCGCATACTACTTCCGTAGTAAGGGACGAGAGTTAATCGTGGTACCACCCTAATTCACTGCATCTTTACAGAAGCAGCCTCATTTGTCATCACTGACAGACTGATAACGGAGTTCTTCCGACTGCGCCTACTAACGATTCAACGCAGTAACTCAGGAGCGCTAAAGGTGTCATTCCGCTACCGGTTTGCAGCACCACCGGCTCTCTGGAAGCTTTCTGACAACTTTTTTCCTTCAAAGTGTTCTTCAAATGTAATTTTTCATAATGTATCATGGTCCGTCAAAGGTGTCAACACCCCGACATCATATAAAATTACATAAACACCGTGTCTGCCTAGCGCATATATGAGGGAAACTTGAATCCACCCTGTTTTTTAGTTATGATTTTGATAATGTCGAAATTAGTCTTCTGTAAAGAAAGGCAGTTCAGGTAAAGACTCGGAAGAGTAATAAGCTGACTTCCATTTGGAGAACTCTTTACCCTTGACAGCTTCAGTTTCTGTGAGAACTTTCACAATGGCGGGCACAGATTTAAGCTTCAAGGATTTTGCTTTTCCACTCTGAACCATTTGATCAATTTTGGCGGTAAGGTCCTGCGGGAGATAAGACACAAATAGCTTGTCATTCGTCATAATGTCAGTGACCATTTTGTTTTTAACGGAAAGTGAAAATTTTGACCATTCCTGAATTGATATATCGTTTCTGTAGCTAATGTTTGACGGAACATTGCTGTTCGTTTTGGCTGTCCATTTAAGGATGGAAGAATAGTATTTCTTTTGCGCCTGTAGACCGAATGATTTAGCATTTTTCGTGAAAGTATTACTTGCTAACATGTCGGCAATGGTTGAGCCGCTTAGATCGCCGGTTTTGACCTGACCGATGCTATCTTTGAACAGTTTTAGGCTTTTTAAGAAATCCGTCTGAGCTTCTTTCAGCAAGGGCGAGGAGTCGGGAATCGAATGGGCAGCTATTTGCTCATATTGCTTGTCAGCGGTTTGGCGGATTTCTTTAAGTTTGTCGTTAATTTCGGAATGAGACTTATTGCGGCTGATTTCGTCGACATAGGCCAGATAATCTTCTTTGAACTGTTGATAAGGCTGGAATACGATATAGTAGAATGTCACCAAATCCTGCTGCTGATACGAGACTGAGGTTTCGTCTTCAGGCGGAACCGTTTTTAAGTACGCATATTTTGCTTCCGTCTTATCCATTCCGATCCGAAGACCAAGGAAAAATGTACCAAAAGCTATGATGAGCGTAAAGAGAAATCCAATAATAAAAAGCAGTTCAACCCGGTTTTTTTTACGTTCCATGATAAGATGCTCCTAACCATTGTGATTTTGGGGGTAGTAGAATTAATAATAAAGGACAGGGTTTGACAAATACTATGAAAAAATTCAAAATCGGCAATGTGAAAATTCAAAAAGTCGATCCCAGTCAGCTTGATGATCGGTTGCTACTCATTAATTTATATTTGACACAAGGCCTTACTCTTTTTATCGGTTTGATCATTTTGTTTTTTCAGAAAAGAAATCCAATCGATTTGTTGTCTTTCCCGAAAAATATTCATTTTCTGTATTGGGGGGCTGGCTTGGCGGCGGTAATGTTCTTCGCAGACATGCTACTTTCCAAGTTTATCTCCGAAGAGAGCATGGACGACGGGGGGATTAATGCTTTACTATTCAGAGGCCGTCCTGTATGGCATATCTTCGTCATTTCGGCGGTGGTAGCCCTATGCGAGGAGCTGTTGTTTCGGGGAGCGATTCAGCATGCCTTTGGCCCTTATTGGACAAGCATATTATTTGCCGCTATTCACGTTAGGTATTTAAGGCATTGGATACCAACGGGATGGGTGTTTGCCAGCAGTTACGGCCTCGGTTTTATTTATTTACAAACAGGGACATTATGGACGCCAATATTGTGTCACTTTCTCATTGATTTAGTATCTGGGCTAGTGATTAAATTTCGGAGGGAGTCATGAACGAACGTTTGAGCCGATTAGATCGAAACGGTAGCCGGTCAGGCCGCCGCCATGGTAACCGTCGAGGATCTAAGGAGAATGCACAGAAACCTACAACTAGAGAAAATGAAAATCCCATGGAAGAGGCTGGAACGACCTACGAGATGCTCCAAGCTGAGTACAAATTGGACACAACGGTAGAGGGTGAGCCGGATATCGAGAAGCTGCCGACTCGCAAGGAAATGTTTCCTTCGCAGCGACTGAAGTTAACAAAGTGGTTTTATAACTCGCTTTTGTATATTTTTGTAATTATCATGATATTTCTGCTGTGGTGGGGACTCAGCGATTCACCGTGGGGTAAACGAAACGGATTGTAAACAAGGTTGCTCTTTTGAGCAACCTTGTTTGTTTCTCGTCTGAAATTCAAGGCTTATTTTACCATAGTCTCGGTTGCAGGACCGATAGTCAGGGGATCGACAAAGCTATAGCCTTTTGCTTCAAGTTTGGTAAGAAGATCGTCCAGCGCCTTAACCGTCCATGGAAGCTCATGCATTAGAATGTTGCTTCCGGGGTGAAGCTGATCCAAAACATTTTGAATGACGGCTTCGGGTTTGTTTTTGCTTTTCTTATCCCAATCCAAAGAACCGTTAGACCAGGTCGTATAAGTGAGCTCATTATCTTTAGCGATCTGGTGGGTTGTGTCATTTCCGGAGCCAAACGGGGGTCGGAAAAATTTCGGTGCCTCTCCGGTTGTATCCTTCACAATTTTTTGAACATCTTCAATCTGTTTACGCATTTTTGCTGCAGATTGTTTTTTTAAATCGATATGGTCCCAGCTATGATTTCCAATAATTTGACCTCGGTCGTAAATGAGCTTGAGCAGTTCCGGGTGCTCCTTAACCCGGTAACCGTTCACGAAAAATATCGCCTTTGCTCCGTGTTTATCAAGAGTGTCTATAAGGCCGTCGATCATTTCTTTCTCTTTCGGACCGTCGTCAAAAGTCAGCAGCACCACTTTTTTGTTGGTTTCTTTGTCATTTGGTACGACGTTATACGCTTTATTAAGATGATACAGCGGCTTGACTTCGGCTTCCGCCACCTTGGCGCTATCCTTGCCGGGGCTCTCCTCTTTAGAATCAGCTTGACCCTTGGTTGCCTGTTTCGCTTTTTCATTCGAGGTTGACTCCGGTGCTGCAGCCGCGGGGCTGGAAATGGAGCTTTTTTCTTGAGATTTCGTCGGGGAAGCGCTAGTAGGGGCTGAAGAATTTGACTGGCCGCATGAACTGAGGAGCACACAAGCGGCGGCGATGAGCAGGACTTTTTTGTTAAGCAAAGGGGTCATCTCTCTTTCCTGTATTTATGCCGCATGAGATGGCTAAAAACCGCGAACACTACAGTTGATTTTAACATATCTAAGGAGGTTTTTTGGGTGAAATCTTCCTCATTTTTCAGTGGGATGTTAATTGGGGCTGTAGCCGCGATATGGGCGTCCCGGCGTGGGTATGGAGTCATGTCCACACTGAATGGGGTAGGCTCTGCGCTTAACATGTCGGGGCTCTCCATGGGACGAAACCATCGCAGCGATGCTGATATGTCCAAAACATCGCAGCAGGGACCTAATACCGCAGCCAGTTCAAAGGTTAATGGGGCAGGGAATGCCCAGGTGTATCCCAGTTCGGTATCTCAGACAGATTCGAATCATTCGAAGGAATACCGTCTGAAGCAAATCACAGATTTCATCAAATCGAACGCGGATGTTCGCCGAGAAGTCGACGCCATTCTTAAAGAGACGCATACTGTTATTCCCGGACTTTAAGGAAGGAAGTTCCATATTAAGAATCATTTTCTGCTGGCTTGACAAGCGGCGGGAAATGATTCTTTTTTGTCTATTTTTATTGCGTGCATTTAGGGGGAATAAATGATAACATACATACAAAGAACCATTTCCAGCACACATTACAGCAGGTTTCATAATCTGTTATTACACGGCATAGAGAGGAGGATCCTGTATGAAGATAGAAAGACTTGGCCAGGATAAGATACGGATTTTCCTCACTTTTGACGATCTTAGCGAACGCGGTATTCAGAAAGAGGACATGTGGCAAGAAATTCCTAAAGTCCACGACCTGTTCACTGAAATGATGGATCAGGCTTATAATGAAGTGGGCTTTGACGCCACCGGACCTTTGGCTGTCGAAGTGTTCGCCCTTCCCGCTCAAGGAATGGTCGTTATAGTGACGCGCGGAAAGTACGATCACCATCATCACGGGATCGGATCGCCTTATGAGGATGAACTGCCGGAAGAAGTTTATGAGATGGAAGTGACGCTGGAACAAAGCGATACAATATTGTATTCGTTTGACGATTTTGAAAACCTGATCGAAGCAGCTCACGTTCTGCAGCCCATGCTTCAAAACGCCGGCAGACTGTATAAATACAATGGGAAATGGGTTCTTCAGCTAGAACCTGACGAGTTGGAAGAAGGAAAACATCCCGCATTGATTGCGGTGTTAGCCGAATTTGGCGAAGCTACCTCCGTAACCACGGCGATGCTAGAAGAGTATGGAAATCTCGTCATGGCTCAAAATGCCATCGAGGTCATTTGTAGCCATTTCAAACGTCAGGATTAATCTTTGAGCCAGGCGAAAGATGTGGTTTTGATTATGATACACAAGAGACAGGAACAGCGAGCGGCTAGTGAGGAGGGATAACCGTTGCTCTTTCTCTCGATTGCGACTGCAGCGGTGGCTCCCGGTATCGCTTTGCTAACCTATTTTTATCTCAAGGACAAGTATGATTCCGAACCACTGCATATGGTCATCAAAGTGTTTTTGCTAGGTTTTTTAATCGTTTTACCCGTTATGATCATTCAACGCGGACTAACGATCTGGCTGGGCGATGGTCCGCTCATAACGGCGTTTGGCATTTCTGCAGGCGTAGAAGAGGTATTGAAATGGTTTGTTCTGTTCCATATGATCTACAATCACACGGAGTTCGACGAACCCTATGATGGTATATTGTATGCAGCCGCTATTTCACTCGGATTTGCGACTGTGGAAAACGTCATTTATGCTTTTGCCAGTCACGCTTCCATTGGAGCTTTATTAGTTCGAGCACTTTTGCCGGTATCGGGACATGCGATGTTTGGTGTCATGATGGGGTATTATTTAGGCCGAGCTAAATTTTCCGATGGCTGGAGAAGTCGAAAGTTTTTGCTGTACTCCCTACTGATCCCGTTGTTCTGGCACGGGGTTTACGATTGGATATTAAACAACTTAACCCAATATTGGCTCTGGTATATCGTTCCTTTAATGGCTTTCCTATGGTATGGAGGAATAGGAAAGATGTATCGTGCCAATAACCGTTCGCCATTTCGTCTTACGAGCGCAAAGGGTCAAGACTAATCAGCAGCAAATTAGGGCATCCTATTTCTAGTTGATTTAGGCCGTGTTTACGGCTTGAAACTGGAAAGGGGTGCCTTTTTCATGCGCGTAAAGGTAAAGATAATATGCAAATCATGTGGAGAGCGATTTGTGCTTCGTGGAAAAAAAGAGCGGGGTCGCATAGAAACAGGATTCAAGCAATGCATATGCGACAATCGCAATGAATTTGAAATTGAGGAAGATGCTCCATTATAAATGCATAAAGTCCCTTTCTTCATGTCAAACTAAATTCAACCAGTTGAAGAAGGGAGAGCGTGACTGATGTATAAACGTTTGAGTGCTATATTATTTCCGGTTGCTACCGTGCTATTGATTGGTGCTCTGGTGTGGGGGTATCAAGAAAATCAGGAGAAAAACTCCATACTGATTAAAGCTGAAAACCAATACCAGCGTGCTTTTCACGATTTATCTTACCATGTCGATAAGCTCCATACAGAACTAGGGAATACGCTGGCGGTACATTCCGCCTCGACCGGATCGCAGCGCAAAGGGCTGGTCAATGTATGGCGCATCACGAGCGAGGCTCAGAATGAAATTAACCAGCTTCCACTGGCACTTTTGCCATTCAACAAGACCGAAGAGTTTCTGTCTAGAATTTCCAAGTTTTCTTACCAGGTGGCTGTACGTGATATGACCAAGCAGCCGCTCAGTGCGAACGAGGTAAAAAACTTGAACGAGCTATACAAAAGCTCCGCTCAAATATCGAAAGATTTGCAGGGAGTACAAAATAAAGTTATCAGTAACCGGCTTCGCTGGATGGATGTAGAGACAGCACTGGCTAGTGAGAGAGAGCCGCGGGACAATACAATTATAGACGGATTCAAAACCGTGGATAAACGGGTTGGTGAATATCCAGAGCTGGATTGGGGACCGTCGATTTCCAGCATGTACAATAAACGCTCGGTAAAAAAACTTAACGGCAAACCTACCACCATCCAGGATATTAAAGAGAAGACAGCTGCTTTCACGAACGTGAAGGATAGCAACGCTATCCAAGTGGTCGAAAACGGCCGCGGGACTGAATGGGCCTCCTACACGGCTAATGTGAAAGGAATGCACGACGGGGAATCATGGACTCTCGATTTTACCAGAAATGGCGGACATCTGATTTCGTATACCTACATTCGACCGATTGGGCCAAAAGCTGTAGATCATAAAACCGCAAGAGCGAGAGCAGATGAGTTTCTTGTAAATAAAGGGTATACCAATCTTACACCAATTACTTACGATGAGTTTGGAAATGAAGGTAATTTCACGTTTGTTAGCAAGCAAGGTGATGTACTGATTTACCCTGAAAAAGTTACACTTAGAGTAGCTTTGGATAATGGTCAGGTCACTGGTCTTCAGGCTAGCGATTACGTTTACGAGCATGGGAATCGGGCAAAAATCAAAGCTCCCAAATTGACGCTGCAGCAGGCTCGCAAGTTTTTAAATTCGGAGTATAAGGAGAAATACAACCGACTTGCTCTTATTGAGAACGATCAGTCGGACAAGGTGCTTACTTACGAGTTTGGCGGCTCAATCAATGGTTCACAATACCGGATATACATTAATGCTGAGAACGGAAATGAAGAGATTGTTGAAGAGGTACGGAGCAACGGAAACGCTGTTCAATCCTAAAAAAAGTCTGTATACCTGTTTTCGTAAAGATAGCGTGAGCATGAGGGCTTATCTGCCCAACAGCTTGCGCTAATTTATTGTTATGCAAAATTCCATCACAACGCTCCCTACGACATGCTATAATCAGATAGTAATTAGCTAGACAACCATAATAGGGCGGTGGGGAACTTGTTTCCTAAAGTGAACGATCTCGTATACATTCAGGTGGCTACCTCGGATAAACCAGATGAGAAAAAGGAATGTAAATCGCGGATCGCGGACGTAGAAGAAGAATCATTTTTGATTGAAGTGCCAATTGAGAGCGGTAGCGGGCGCATGAAGAAGCTATACATCGGTGACGAACTTTCTGTCTATTTTTTAACCGAGGCCGGGATAAAAAACTATTTTAATACATATGTGCTTGGGTTTGCAGACGATGTTGTACAATTGGTTAGAATTCGTAAACCTGAGCCAGAGTCGATCACGAAAATCCAGCGGCGGCATTTTTTGCGCGTGATTGCTGAACTGGAAATCGCTATTAAGATGAAAGACGGTAACCAGTTTGTAACGTATACGGAAGATGTCAGCGGCGGCGGTGTTTCTTTCACTTACCAAGGGCACTTCAAGGTGGTCCAGGGTGAACAACTGTTTTGCTGGCTGTTGATTCCGTATAAGAACGGAACTATTGAACATGTTCCATTCGAAGCCGAGGTTGTACGCATCAAGAAGCTTGATACAGGACGACTTATGGTTATGCTGAAATTTATCAGCATTTCCGATATGGAGCGTCAGAAGATTATTCGCTATTGCTTTGAACGACAATTTGACTTCAGAGATCGTTAAAGTCCGGCTAATCGGTTCTTTGCTTCCAAATTTGGGCAAGCTGATATTACAGTAGCCTCGTAGACCCATATTGGAAAAAAAGGAGATTGCGCGATGAGTCATGCTAAGGATGATGAAGTCTTTACTTCTTTGTTTATACAATTTTCCAATCGTGCTGAAAGGTGGATGAAACGAGCTCTTCTCGGGCTGCTTGCGGCTCTTTGCCTGTTTCAATTAGCATTGCGTGTACCGGAGCTTCGCCACTTCCTTTCTTCGGCTGATAAACATGAAGGCGTACAGATTCACCGGAATATCGGCGGCTAAATAAGGCCGAACCGATCTTTATCTTTTGCATCCCCTTGCTATCTGTGGTATAATTTTCACGTTGCAGGCAATGCCTGCTTTTTTCTTGAGAAAGTGTTTGAGGAGGAATGCCCCTTTGGCAAGCATGGCGTCAACAGCTCAAGATAAGATCAACATCGCGATCGACGGTCCTGCTGGGGCAGGTAAGAGCACGATTGCCAGAATGGTAGCTGGCAGACTGTCATACGTCTACGTCGATACCGGCGCGATGTATAGGGCAGCAACTTGGTATTTCCAGAAGCTAGGCGTAAGTCCGGATGAAGTGGATAAGATATTGCAAATCGTGCCTGATCTGGACATTGACTTGTTACCCGGCGAACATGGACAACAGGTGTGGGTTAACGGTGCTGAGGTAACGGACGAAATTCGTTCTCTAGCAGTTAACGCAATGGTATCCCGATATGCGCAAATCGAGGGGCTGCGGAGCAGACTTGTCTCTCTTCAGCGGCAAATGGCTTTGCGCAAAGGCGTCGTCATGGACGGGCGTGATATCGGGACAACGGTGCTTCCTGATGCTGAGGTCAAGATCTATATGATCGCAAGCGTAGAAGAACGGGCGCACCGGAGATACAAGGAAATGAAAGAACATAACCAAATTACGTTTGAACAGCTTGTACGCGATATAGCTGAACGGGATCGTCTTGATCAGGAAAGGGAAATATCACCTCTACGTCAGGCGACGGATGCAATTCTGATGGATACAACGGAAATGACCCTTGATGAAGTGACCGAACGTATTGTTTCCTTGTGCAGAACCTATGGAAGTGAGCGAGAGCAAAGATGATTTACAATTTTTGTCGTAGTGTACTGCGCATTATCTACAAAGTGCTATTCCGTTTGGAGGCTATCGGATCAGAGCATGTTCCGAAAGAAGGCGGCGTCCTTCTCTGCTCCAATCATCTTAGTTTATTGGACCCTCCAACTATCGGTATCTTGCTGAAACGTAAAGTGCACTTTATGGCTAAGAAGGAATTATTCGATGTCTTTGGTTTTGGCTGGCTGATTAAAGAACTCGGAGCATTTCCTGTTAAACGTGGAGGCGTAAGCAAAGAGTCTATCAAAACATCGCTAACGCTGCTTCGTACGGGGCATGTGATGGGGATTTTTCCGGAAGGAACTCGAAACAAGGGCGACGAGGGAGGCATCGGAAAGAGAGGAGCTGCTACGTTTGCTCTTCGGAGCGATGCGTCAGTTGTTCCGGTTGCCATTATCGGCCATTATAAAATGTTCAAGAAAATGAAGGTTGTCTATGGGCCGCCCGTTGATCTGACGGAGTTTAAAGAGTCCGGTGTGCCGGATGCAGCCGAGAAAGCGACCGAGAAAATCATGTCCGCGATTGCAGAACTTAAGAAGAACAGCTAATTGTTACTCTTAGAACTGATTTATGCATGAAGGTAGGGGACATTTGGAAAGCTATATGACAGAACTAGTTTTGAACTTCGCATCAAGCGGGTTTAAATAAATGGGTAGTTGAATTGAGGAGGTTATTGACATGTCGGAAGAAACAAAAAATGTTCAGGAAGCTGCGGAAGTGGCGAACCAGGAAGAGATGGAACAAATCGTTTCCTTGAAAAAAGGGGACACCGTCAAAGGAACGATTGTCAAAATCGAGGACAACCAAGCTTACGTAAGCATTGGATATAAATATGACGGTGTAATTCCTATTCGCGAACTGTCCTCTGTTCATCTGGACAACGCTTCTGACGCCGTTCAGGTTGGCCAAGAAGTGGAAACGAAAGTCGTTAGCATTGACGACGAAAAAGAACGTCTCGTTCTTTCCAAACGTGCGATCGATAGCGAAAACGCTTGGGATGAGCTGGCTAAACGTTTTGAAAGCCAAGAAACGTTCGAGGTTACCGTTGCTGACGTTGTAAAAGGCGGCATCGTAGCGGACGTAGGCGTTCGCGGTTTCATTCCGGCATCGATGGTTGAACGTCATTTTGTCGAAGATTTCAGCGATTACAAAGGGCGTACTCTTCGCGTCAAAGTCAAAGAGATTGACCGCGAGAACAATAAGGTCATCCTTTCCCAAAAAGACGTTTTAGACGAGGAATTCGAGGCAAACAAACTTAAAGTAATGGCTGAATTGAAAGAAGGCCAAGTTCTTGAAGGAACTGTTCAACGCTTGACCCAATTCGGAGCATTTGTTGATGTAGGCGGAGTTGACGGACTTGTTCACGTCTCTGAAATCGCTTGGACCCATGTGGACAAACCGGCAGACGTCCTCTCCGAAGGCGATAAAGTGAAAGTGAAAGTACTCAAAGTTGATCCGGAAAAAGGAAAAATTAGCTTAAGTATTAAAGCAGCTCTTCCAGGTCCTTGGGATACTGCAGCTGAGCAGTTCCACGTTGGGGATATCGTGAGTGGCGAAGTAAAACGTCTTGTCAATTTCGGCGCTTTCGTGGAAATCGCGCCAGGTGTTGAAGGACTTGTTCATATCTCTCAAATTTCGCATAAACACATCGGCACTCCACATGAAGTGCTGAAGGAAGGCCAAACCGTTCAAGTTAAGGTACTGGACGTGAATTCTTCCGAAAAACGGGTAAGCCTTAGCATCAAGGAAACCGAAGAAGCACCGGCTCCGACGCCGAAGGCTGAAAAACCATCTAAAGGCGGTTCTGTAAGAAAAGAAGATTTGGGCGACAACCCGAATGTTTCACTTAGCAATCAAGGTCTTAGCATCACGCTTGGAGAGCGCTTCGGCGATCAACTGAGCAAATTGAAATAAGCCGGATTTAGAGGCTCGAACATCGGCGAACCCTGAAGAGACGGGTTCGCCGATTTTGTTGTGTAATACTTGGCTGGATGGGCTCGACCCGTTAGCCTTTTAAACATTTTTTTGCTATGATGATTAACGTGTATCGTAACGAAAATAAGGATAACTTTATATATATAGGCTTAAATATTTGTGGTTCATCAAACAGTTTATGTATGTATAGATAGCAATTAGGAGGTATGTGTATGGCAAGACCCGTAGTGGCTATTGTCGGCAGGCCTAATGTGGGGAAATCTACGATTTTTAACCGCATTATCGGCGACCGGTTAGCCATTGTCGAAGATAAGCCGGGGGTAACCCGGGATCGGATTTATGGGACTTCGGAATGGAACGGCAAGCCCTTCAGCATTATTGACACTGGTGGTATCGAATTGGATGACGAAGAACCAATTTTGAAATCGATTCGTATGCAGGCAGAGCTTGCTATCGAAGAGGCGGACGTGATCGTGTTTATGTGCGATGCTAAAGCCGGAGTCACTTCGTCGGATGAGGAAGTGGCTAATATACTCTACCGCTCGGGCAAACCGATCGTAGTGGCCGTGAATAAAGTGGACAACATTGGTCGGACCGACAACATCTATGAATTTTACAATTTGGGTTTTGGGGATCCGATTGGCATCTCAGGCAGCCATGGAACAGGGATTGGCGACCTGCTTGACGCGATCGTCGACAATTTGCCAGAGCTTGCAGAGGAAGAATATGATGAGGACATCATTAAAGTTGCCTTGATCGGTCGGCCAAACGTCGGAAAATCTTCTCTGGTGAATGCCATTTTGGGGGAAGAACGAGTTATTGTTAGCGATATCGCAGGAACGACTCGTGACGCGATCGATACGCCTTTCGAAAAGGACGGACAGCGTTATGTTCTTATCGATACGGCCGGGATGCGTAAGCGTGGTAAAGTGTATGAAACGACTGAGAAGTACAGTGTCATGCGGGCCATGAAAGCTATTGAGCGCGCTGATGTTGTCCTCGTGTTAATCAATGGTGAAGAAGGAATTATTGAGCAGGACAAGCACATCGCTGGTTACGCCTATGAGGCTGGGAAGGCTTCGATTTTTGTGGTAAATAAGTGGGATGTGGTTGAGAAGGACGATAAAACAATGCACCAGTTTGAGCAGAAGATCCGTGACCACTTCCTGTTCATGACCTATGCGCCAATCGTTTTTCTTTCCGCGAAAACAAAGCAACGGCTGCATAAGCTTCTTCCTGTTGTTCAACATGTGGCGGATCAACATACCAAACGTGTTCAGACGCATCTTCTTAATGACGTCGTATCTGACGCGATTGCGATCAATCCTCCACCCACGGACAAAGGCCGGCGACTTCGGATCAACTATGTGACTCAGGTAGCTGTTAAGCCACCGACCATCGTCATCTTCGTAAATGATCCGGAATTGATGCATTTCTCCTATGAACGCTATTTGGAGAATAAGATTCGGGCAGCATTCGATTTCGAAGGCACACCGATCCGTTTGTTTACGCGGCGCAAGTCTGATGAAGGTTAGGGGAGAATAAAGTGATTTTACCCGTAATAGCTGTTGTAGTGTGTTATTTGCTAGGATCTGTCAGCTTTAGCGTTGTTCTCGCAAAAGCACTGAAGGGCATTGACATTCGTCAGCATGGCAGCGGAAACGCTGGGGCAACGAATACGCTGCGAGTGCTTGGCAAAGGGCCAGCTATCCTCGTATTGGCACTTGACGTTATAAAAGGGATTGCAGCAGTTTGGATTGGACGCTGGCTAGGAGGCAATGCCGAGTGGACTACTGCGCTTTGCGGTATCGCGGCGATTGTGGGCCATAACTGGCCGCTTTATTTCCATTTTCGCGGTGGTAAAGGCATCGCCACAACGATCGGAGTAATGGCGACACTGGTTTTCTTTCCGGCACTATATGCCGGCATCATTGCGATAGCCTCTATTTTCCTTACGCGTTACGTTTCGCTCGGCTCATTGATTTTCGTATTTTTGACGCCGATCTTTCTTATGGTCTCTGGCGAATTTGGCCCATATTTCTGGACGAGTTTGATTATCTGCGTATTCGCCTTCTGGAGACATCGCACAAACATCGTTAAAATAATACATGGGAAGGAAAATAAGCTGGGAGCAAAGGGAGGAAATCGCGTTGTCTGAAAAAGCTGCTGTGTTGGTTGCGGGCAGTTGGGGAACGGCGCTCGCTAGTGTGCTCGCCGACAAGAACATGGAAGTTGCTTTGTGGACGCACAATGAAGCTCAAAAGGATGAGATTAACACAAAACACCGGAATGAGCGGTTTCTACCGGGTGTGGACTTGTCAAACCGTATGGTGGCTACAACCGATATGGAAGCGGCGGTTTCGGGTGCCAAAGCGGTTGTGATGGTGGCTCCTTCATCGGCAGTTCGTGAGGTAGCCCGTACACTAAAACCGCATTGGCATGAGGATATGCTGGTCGTGCATGCCACCAAAGGTTTTGAAACCGAAACCCTGAAGCGAATTTCAACCGTGATTGCTGAGGAGCTTGGCTGTGACGAAGAGCGGATCGTCGTATTATCCGGACCTAGCCACGCAGAGGAAGTGGTGAAGCGCTGCCCGACTACGGTTGTGGTTGCCTCCCAAGAGGAGAAACAAGCGGATTTAGCGCAGGATTTGTTCATGAACCCATATTTTCGCGTATATACGAACCGGGATATGGTTGGTGTTGAACTTGCGGGGGCTTTGAAGAATATCATTGCGCTTGGTGCTGGTATGTCAGACGGTCTTGGTTATGGTGATAATGCCAAAGCTGCTTTGCTGACACGCGGGCTCGCCGAGATAACGCGAATCGGTGTGGAGATGGGAGCGAACCCCTTAACTTTTGCAGGCCTTGCTGGAATCGGTGACCTTGTTGTAACGGCAACAAGCCGGCATAGCCGGAATTGGCGTGCCGGATTTATGCTCGGTGAGGGCAAACCGCTAAATGAGGTTCTAAGCTCGATGGGCATGGTCGTAGAAGGTATTCGAACCACAAAGGCAGCCCATACGATTTCCGAAAAATATCAGGTGCAAATGCCGATTGCTACCCAGCTATACCATGTGTTGTTTGAAGGGCTCGACCCGAGAACGGCCGTTGAGGCACTTATGGGACGCGACCGGAAAACAGAGATGGAAGTCATGTCTCTGGAAACTTGGGAGCAGTGGCACACCTAAGCCCGATTTGGATAGACTCACTCACCTTTTATACCGCCTCCTCATACATATGTTGGAGAGGACAGCGGAGGAGGCGAAAGAATGAGCAAAATATCCAAAGAGGCCCTGAACGCCATCAATAAAAAAGCTGGCAAAAATATTTCAGAAGGCTCTGTTAAGAAGTTGGCCGGCACTGTAAAACCATCAACTCTGCATAGCGAAGCTGAATTACGGAAGCTGATCAAGCAAGTGTCTGCGATGGCTAAGGTGCCTGTAACGGAAAGCACGATTTCTGAAATCGTCAACGCCGTGAAAAAAAGCGGTATGAATCCGTCCAATATGGAAGCTTTAATGAAAATGATGATAAAAAAATAGACTGGGCTAAAGATGGGCTCTGCGGCGATGAAGCTGCAGGGCCTTTGTTTATAAGAAAAGAATTTTTAGAACGGACGGAGATGATTCACTTCGGACAATGAAAAAAGTGGAAGGGCTTCTCAAAGTAGAACAGAAGAGGGAATGGGTATGGGGTGAAATCCCATACCCATCCCTCCAATGTAGAAGTCAAAGCCATTTCTGAGAACGCCATCAGGCGTTTTTAAGGGCTCATAGCCTAAAATGCTGGAAAATGCTATAATATGGATCATATTATTTCAAAAAATAGGAGAATGACGCTGATGGATGCAATGACGAAAATGTGGCTATCGATCGCTGCCGTTCTGATTATGGGACTTTCCGTTTTTTTGATTACGTTTGCACGTACCAAAACTAAAGGAGTCATCAAAGGGATTTTATCGCTGCTTGCGTTCATCATTATGTTGACAGGATTTCTGACTGGTCTTGTTTCCATTACATAGGTGGTCTTTCTTTTACAAATAGACTGGCTTATGATGGGAACAGAAAGTGAGGGAATCATAAAGCATGAAAGATAAATTGACGAATAATTATCCCGAATTAATTGATGCCTTAAAAGTGCTCTCGTCCTACTGGAAAGAGGATGCCGGTAAATGGCTGCTGGGTGGGAGCTGCAGTTTGTGGCTGCGGGGCGTAAAATTGGCGGCTGCACCAAGAGATATAGACGTCTATGCCGATCCTGAGGAATCTAAAATTCTACATAAGCGGTTAAGTGAAGTAGCTACAGACGAGCCTCGTCTGGATCAGAGTGGGTTTTACACGTCCCTGCTCAGCCATTACCAATGCGGTGGGCTCACGATCGAATTGGTTGGCGGATTTGAAATCAGATCTCAGGGTGCTTTTTACCGGACGGAAGTCACTGAGGTGCTTAGCGAGTATTCTTCCATTCATCGGCTGGATGACGCGGAGGTTCATCTCATGCCGCTTGCGCATGAATTTGTATTTAACATGCTTCGAGGGCGTCCGGATCGTTATTTAGCCATCGCCGAAGTGATTCGTAGGGAGCCGGATCGTCATTTGCCACTACTTTCCGTACTTTTGCGGCGTAACGAATGGACTGCCGATATCGTCGCCAAAATGGCCGAAGTACTTGATCGCCCCCTTTTGTCTCAACCGTGGCGTGAGCATCGTCCGAGTGAGGATTAAGGGGGAGACAACATATGGAGGTACAAATAACTTTTTTACCGGAGGGCAAAACCGTCAAGGTTAGACCGGGGACGACTGTGTTACGCGCAGCTCGTGAAGCGCGAATCCATATTGCCACTCGTTGCGGGGGGACTGCCGGCTGTCTTATGTGTAAGGTCCAAGTGGATGAACCATATGCCGCAGCTCTAACGCCTCCCACCGATTCAGAGCGACGTAAGCTCGGCCCGCTCCTAGAACAAGGAACCAGGCTATCATGTCAGGCGAAAATTGTAGGGCAAGCTCAAGTAAAGCTGCCTGAGGATCCGCTCAAGGCTGCGATACGTAAACAACTAGCGAAAGAGGAAGATGACAGCCTCTGGTAATGTAAACGCTATGGTTTTTTTAGAAAACACCGGTAAAGGATGATTGAAATCGATGGTTCCACAAGCATTCAAGGGACAGGGGGCTCGGCTAGTCGGCCGTTTTGCACTTGTCTGGAGCCTTATTGCTTTGCTTTCGGGCTGTATGTATCAGGAACAGGCTCTTCAACAAGCTCCTATGTCCTATGCCGAAAGTGTTGACCGGGTACAGCGGGCTCTGGATCGGTTCCAGTCAGAACAAGGGATACTCCCGATCTATACAGCTGGACCGGAAACGCCGCGGTATGAGAAGTTCCGCATTGATCTCGGCAAGATGAAGCAAATGGGATTTTTAGATGAGATTCCGAAGGCCGCTTTCGAGGAAGGTGGCGGCGTTTATTTTCTCGTCATTAATGAGGAAATCGACCCTATGGTGAAAGTGCTTGATTTGGTTACAGTTCAAAAAGTAAACGACGTGCAGCGGCGGGTAGATCTTTTTCGCTCCTCGCATGGCGGAAAACTGCCGGGGCAAGGCGGCGCTGAGACCTATTCAGGACTATTCAAGGTGGACTTGTCGCAGATCCAGGCCAAGGATAATGAGCAGACAAGCGTATATTCTGGTCAGTCCCTTCCTTACTTGATGGATGCTCAGGGGAAAGTATATGTGGATTACGCATTTGACATCATGCAGATCATTGATCAATCTAAGACAACCCCTAAGCAGGATATGGACTTACGGGAGCTGCTAATCGAATACTCTGCTTATGTGCCTGTTAAGTCGCTGCCATATCATTATATTGATGGTGCACCGGTGCCTATGCTTGATTGATCTGATGAGTAGACTAGCTTGATAGTTTAAATACACAAATTGTAACTTAAACGAAAGAAATGTGATTGCTTATTAACAGTAACCTGGCGGTTAGAATCCGCTAGGTTTTTTTTATACATAATTTCAGCGTAACTATAGGGCTAGCACGTCATATTTTGCGGGCTAGAATCATATAGATGGAGTATGGCGGATAAATGTGCGCCTTGTTCGGGGCGAATCAGCGGTTTGGAAAAAAAGTGGGCTCGGACGGTTAAATCCGTCATAATTCCGCATCTGGTACATAAGATGTTACTAGTCCAAATGCATGTACGAGTTAACGCCGCTTCGTTCAGGTTCCTCCAAAAAGGCTTGCAGCGGCGGATACGGGGAAGAGGAGCTGCCGCTCCTGCCGTAGCAGTGATGATGAAAAATATGGTGAATAACGAAGCGGATGCTCGGAGAGCATTTTTCCTTCGGTGAAATTTGAGGAGGGGATATCATTGGTATTGGAGAAAGTGGACATTTTTAAGGACATTGCCGAACGTACCGGAGGAGACATCTATCTAGGTGTTGTTGGGGCAGTCCGCACCGGGAAATCGACTTTTATTAAACGCTTCATGGAGACTGTCGTTCTCCCGAACATTGCAAATGAAGCAGATCGTCAACGCGCAGTGGATGAACTTCCTCAAAGTGCGGCTGGCAAAACGATCATGACGACCGAACCGAAGTTTGTACCGAACAACGCGGTTCAAATCAAGGTGGCAGATGGTCTGGATGTTAATGTAAGGCTCGTAGATTGCGTAGGCTACGCTGTCGATGGTGCAAAAGGTTACGAGGATGAGAATGGACCGCGTATGATCTCAACACCTTGGTTTGAGGAACCGATCCCGTTCCAGGAAGCCGCTGAGATCGGCACACGGAAAGTTATCCAAGAGCACTCTACTCTTGGTGTGGTCGTCACAACGGACGGGACGATTGCCGATATCCCAAGATACTCCTATGTAGAATCAGAAGAACGTGTTATCGCAGAATTGAAAGAGGTCGGCAAACCGTTTGTTCTCGTCATTAACTCCACGCACCCAAACAGCGAAGAAACCTTGCAGCTCCGCGGTGAGCTTGCAGCAAAATACGACATCCCCGTCATTACGCTAAGTGCTGCGACGATGACGGAAGAGGATGTAACCGGTGTGCTGCGAGAAGTGCTGTTTGAGTTCCCTGTACACGAAGTGAATGTCAATCTACCTAGCTGGGTCATGGTGCTGAATGAGAATCACTGGCTCCGCAGTAATTATGAGAACTCTGTCCGCGATACGGTGAAGGATATCCGCAGGCTGCGTGATGTTGACCGTGTCGTCGGAAATTTCATGGAATACGATTTTATTGACCGGGCTGGTCTTAGTGGTCTGAATATGGGCCAAGGTGTAGCGGAAATTGATTTGTACGCACCGGACGATTTGTATGACCAGATTCTGATGGAAGTCGTTGGCGTAGAAATTCGCGGTAAAGATCACTTGCTGCAGCTCATGCAGGAATTTACGCATGCCAAGCGGGAATATGACCGTTTTGCCGAAGCACTCGAAATGGTCAAAACAACCGGTTACGGCATTGCCGCTCCTACCTTGGCTGAGATGGCGCTGGATGAGCCTGAGTTGATTCGTCAGGGCTCCAGATTTGGAGTAAGGCTGAAAGCAACGGCTCCGTCAATTCATATGATTCGCGTTGATGTAGAGTCGGAGTTTGCCCCGATTATTGGCACCGAGAAGCAGAGTGAAGAGCTGGTCCGTTATTTGATGCAGGACTTTGAGAACGATCCGATCAAAATTTGGGAATCTGATATCTTCGGGCGTTCGCTTCACTCTATCGTAAGAGAGGGCATCCAAGGCAAAATTGCGATGATGCCTGACAATGCCCGCTACAAACTGCAGGAAACGCTTGGTCGAATCATCAATGAAGGTTCTGGCGGCTTGATCGCTATCATCCTTTAAGAGAAACGCCCTAGTAAATTGAAGCTTACTATAGCAATTCCTCCTCAATAACCGTGCGTGTGCCGAAATGGCCGCGTGCGGTTGTTTCATTTATCGATTGGATTCCTTTAAATAAATGGACCGTAATATGTGCATTTTGTAAAAAGTAGGCTCAAAACACTTAAATAACTTGAAATTATGCATGGGCTGTATTACTATAAATTTGTTCCGCGCCCCTAAAGAAGCGGGAAAATAGCTTTTTTCGGGGGGATTTGTACGTATTGCGTACGATAATAACGTATATTCTGCGGTAAAACGGAAACACAGAATATCAAGTGGTGTTATTTCCTTAGTAGGGAGGTGAATCAAGATGAACAAATCCGACTTGATTTCTCAAGTAGCAGAAAGCACGGAGTTGTCCAAGAAAGATGCTACGAAAGCAGTTGATGCCGTTTTCGAAGCTATTTCCGAGGCACTTCAGAACGGAGATAAAGTTCAACTGGTCGGCTTCGGTAACTTTGAAGTCCGCGAGCGTTCCGCCCGTAAAGGCCGTAACCCGCAAACCGGAGAGGAAATCGAAATCCCTGCGAGCAAAATCCCTGCATTTAAACCAGGTAAAGCGCTCAAAGACGGAATTAAATAAAGATTTCTACATATCTTCCGTGCAAAAGTCCGTGGGCTGTCGTTCACGGCTTTTTCTTTTAATCAAGAAAGCTAATAAGAGGGGAAGAACGCCAACTATGGAGAATCAGCAGTATGCAGGCGTAGGAGAACAAGGTGCATCAAGTGGCGATTATTTCGTTGTAAAGGCTAAAGAACAAGGAGTTACCGTCATTGGATTAACCCGGGGGAAGGACACCCGATTCCACCATACGGAGAAATTGGATAAAGGCGAAGTGCTGATCGCGCAATTTACAGATCATACTTCCGCAGTGAAGGTTCGAGGCAAAGCTATCGTATATACGAAGCACGGTATCATAGACACGGAAGAATGATTTTTTAAATTGCAGGCATAGCCTGCTTTTTTTCTTTGTACAATGGGGTATAAGTATACTAGGGCTACAAAAAGCATCATCTCCAAATATAAAGGGGGATTGCCCCATGAAGCATAAATTGATGATCCAGGTGTTCATCCTAACGCTCCTCTGTGCGCCGGTTATGGCGTCATTATCATGGTTTGGCGAAAAAATCGGAAAGCCCGCACATGTGTCGGCCGTTTTTGCGGGTGGGAAGCCTCCCGAACTGACGAGCGACAATCTTGTAGATGGTTTGCAGGCGCTTGATCTTCCTGTCCCGATCGCCCGGGTTGATTTATCTCGCGGCATTTTATCCGTTGATTTAAAGGTAACCGAGGACAACTTTGATGCCGAGCTCATTTATGAAGGAATGGCCGAAATGATTTCCTTTGCTTTTGATCGAACGAGCAATGTGGATCAGCTGCTGCTGCGGCTACTGGCCGAGGACCGGTGGCTTGGGACAAAATATTTACTTCTGGCGGCCGATATCCGCCGGGATGAATGGCCTGCTGAGGCGATGTCGCAGCTTCGTTCGGTGGGGAACGTGGAGCTACCAGACACGCTGCGCCAGCGCCTTAGGGTGACGGAAACGCATCTATGGAAGAAGCAATTCAATCAGGAATAGATACGAAGCAACTGTGCGCAGTGAAAAAACATGTGCTATAATAGACAAGATTGTGACATATTTTTTAAATTCAAAATGGCAAGTACAGCGGCACGGAGGCAAAGGATGAGACCTTATCGCATAACAGAAATGGCAAATAAATATGTCGCCTATGACATGATTTCAGCATACACGGCGCTTCCGGAGTATCCGGTGCCCCGTGTTCGTTTGCTTTATACCTTTTTGAACGACCGCGAGGCTTCAAATCCAGGATCTGCAGAAACTTGTGCGTTAGCCGCCTTCCTCGTTCAGCTTGGCATGGATACCCATGACTTGGTTGGGCTCGGGGAAGAGATGGACGATGAAACATTATCCATGCGATCACGGCAATTGAAGGTACTCGCCGGGGATTATTTTAGCGGAGTGTTCTATGATCTGCTTGCTAAGACGGGAGAAATCGGGATGGTATCGGCCATGAGCGCAGCCATCTGCGAAGTAAACAGGCTCAAAGTAGAACTATATACCAAATTGAAGCAGATGCTTCTACCGGCTGAGGAGTATTTAAAAGAGTGCGTCCATGTAAAAATGGGACTTTTTCTTTCTTTCTCCCAGCTGCTGGACAAGTCGATGCAAAATATTTGGAGCCTATTACTTGCCGAACTGAGCCGCTGTGAAGTCATGCTTGACGAGATCAAATCGAGCAGTGAACTACCGCATCACCGCCAAGGATATGCTTTCTTAAAAATTATGGAGACCGGTTCCCGCGAAGATAGAGAAACCCTTTCCGGGCGTAAGCTTGGGGAGCGGGAGTGGACCTTACTGCTAGTGAAATACAATGTCAAGGAGCAGCTAGTGGCTATGCTTCGCCAATCGGTCGATCGCGTCCAAGCGCTGCTGCATGATTGCAAGAAGGAATCGGCCCGTGTGGAAATTAAGGCGATTCTAGAACCGTTTATCGCTATGATCTCGCCGGCACGCCGATCCGTGCAGGAAGGGTAGGTATGAAAGCTGATGAGTAATTCATCTTCCGAAACAAAGGAACAGTTTGTTCATTCCGTCTTTGAGAGCATCGCCCCGAAGTACGATATGATGAACAACCTATTGAGCTTTAGACGCCACAAAGCGTGGCGGAAATTTACGATGGCTAAAATGAACATGTCTCCGGGTGATACGGCGATCGATCTGTGCTGCGGCACGTGCGATTGGACGATCAGTATGGCCAAGACCAGTGGTGGAAAGATTACGGGACTTGATTTCAGCGAAAATATGCTGGAGTTCGGTCGGCGGAAAGTTCTGGATAGCCATCTTGACCATTCGATCACCTTGATTCAAGGCAATGCCATGGACTTGCCGTTCGCTGACAATACGTTTGATTACGCTACCATCGGTTTTGGCCTTCGCAACGTACCTGATCTTCACCAGGTGCTGCGGGAAATGAAACGCGTTGTAAAGCCTGGCGGCATGGTCGTGTGCCTGGAACTATCCAAACCGACCTGGCAGCCTTTCAAGAGCATTTACTACTTTTATTTTCAGAAAGTACTTCCGCTGCTTGGTAAACTGGTGGCGAAACGTTACGAGCAATATAAATGGCTGCCGGATTCACTCATCCAATTTCCCGGCCGCGAACAATTAGCACAGATTTTCCGGGAGACCGGACTTGAGAAAGTTGAAGCGTATCCTTTGACCGGCGGGATTGCCGCCTTACATATCGGAACAAAGGAGACGCCTCATGTTTAGAAAAATAGGTGTTTTTCTGCAAATGATCAAGTTTGAGCACACGGTGTTTGCTTTACCGTTTGCCTTTATGGGCGCTCTTCTCGGCTCCGTCGTCATTCGTCAGGAGCTTCCGACCTGGGCTCAAATCGGTTGGATTCTGCTGGCCATGTTTGGAGCCCGAAGTGCAGCGATGGGGTTAAACCGGCTCATTGACCGAGTCAGTGACGCTAAAAACCCCCGGACTGCCAATCGAGCGATACCGGCAGGACTGCTCAAAATTGGAGAAGTTGTGGTGTTTATCATTGCTTCATTCGCCTTGCTGTTCTGGGCCGCTGCCGAATTAAACTCGCTTGCGATGAAGCTCATGCCCATCGCTGTCTTTATGCTCGTTTTTTATTCATACACTAAAAGATTCACCTGGCTATGCCATGTTGTGCTAGGCCTCACTATTGCGCTTGCTCCTTTAGGGGGCTGGGCCGCAGTTACCGGTGAGGTCAATTGGACGGCGATGGTGTTTTATGCGACAATTACGTTTTGGATCGCAGGGTTTGATATCATATACTCTTGTCAGGACGTGGAGTTTGATACCAAAGAGGGACTATATTCGATTCCCGTGCGTTTCGGCGTCGCTAAATCTTTGAAAATCGCAAGAGTGTTTCATATCATCACCGCACTCGGATTTATCGCACTTCTGTTTATGACTGATCTTGGCTGGTGGTATA
The DNA here is from genome assembly GCF_042678945.1 of Paenibacillus puldeungensis. NCBI lineage: Bacteria > Bacillati > Bacillota > Bacilli > Caryophanales > Paenibacillaceae > Paenibacillus > Paenibacillus puldeungensis. The sequence goes on from NZ_JBHTLM010000004.1 coordinate 339,824, forward strand.
TCGCCGGCATGATCATCGCTTACTTGATCCTGTTCTATGAGCATCACATCGTTTCTCCGGGCGACCTCAGCCGGCTGCAGACCGCTTTCTTCACAATGAACGGAGTGCTGAGTATCGTCGTCTTCTGTTTCACTTTGATTGATTTGGTGGTGCGGTATTACTGATGGAGGACAGACAGAAATCGATCGTTGTTGGAATTACTGGTGCCAGTGGCTCAATCTACGGCATTAAATTAGTAGAAACGCTGCTGCAAATGGAATACCTAGTGCATCTTGTGATTTCAAATGCAGGCTGGCGAGTCATTAAGGAAGAGCTCGGTTGGAGTACGTCAGATCGTGAGGAGTTGCTGCGGGACAAGTTCGGCAGCTTTCCCGGAACCGTCGTATATCATCCGGTTGCCGATATCGGGGCTTCGATCGCCAGCGGTTCTTTCCTTACTAAAGGCATGATCATCATGCCTTGCTCGATGGGGACGCTCTCTTCGATCGCGAACGGAACGTCGGACAACCTGATGGCTCGCGCCGCCGACGTTATGCTTAAGGAAGGCAGGCCACTCGTGCTTGTTCCTCGCGAAACACCACTGCATGCTATCCATTTGGAGAATATGCTGAAGCTTGCTAGACTCGGCGTTCGTATCATCCCGGCTATGCCGGCCTTTTATTTCGGTCCGAAAAATATCGATGACTTGGTTTCTTTTTTGGTTGGCAAAGTGCTGGACAATCTGGGAATCGAACACGCGTTGTTTACGAGATGGGGGGATCACAATGAACAACCGGGAGAATGACGACATCCTCATCGGAAAAATAAATTATAGTAACGTATGGCCTGTTTTTTACCATTTTAATACTTCCTCCCTTTCGCGGAGTAGCCGGTTGGTGACTGAGGTGCCAGCTGTTTTGAACCGCCAGATGCTTGATGGAGCTCTGGATATTTCTCCGGTGTCTTCCTTTGCCTTCGGCTGCGGTTCGGAACGCTTTTTACTCCTGCCCGACTTGTCCATAAGCTCGGATGGCCCGGTAAACTCGATACTGCTGTTCTCCAGAAAGCCGCCTGAACAAATCGCAGACGGAGTGATTGCGTTAACGAATACCTCGGCTACGTCGGTGAACCTGCTCAAGATCATTATGGGAAAGGCTTATGGAGGCAAACCGACGTATTGGGATAGTGAGCCTCATCTGGAGTCGATGATGGCGGAGAGCGATGCCGCACTACTCATAGGTGACCATGCGATTGAGGCATCGTGGCGAGATCATGGTTATATCGTTACCGATTTGGGGGAAGTCTGGAAAAGATGGACCGGCTACGGGATGACCTTTGCGGTGTGGGCGGTTCAGCAGACATTCGCCGAAACACACGGTGAGTATTTGGACGAAGTGTCTGCCGCTTTTGAAGCGAGCCGGGCGAAAAGTTTAAGTGACTTAACCCCGCTGATTGTGGAGGCATGCCGGGAGATCGGCGGGACGTCCGATTATTGGCACCATTATTTTAATAATTTATGTTATGATTTTGGAGATAAACGCCGGGAAGGTTTGGCGTTATACTTTAAATATGCTTATGAGATGGGGCTCTTGGACCATCCAGTACAGATGAACGTATGGAGTCATAATTCGCTGACACGGGTGAAAGAATGAAACTATTGGATATTTTCGGTGCTTTGAAAAAGGATATGGACTTTATCGAACAGCAGTTGTACCGGAGCATCGATGGCGATGATGAACTGCTGGGAGAGACGTCCCTGCATCTATTGAAAGCGGGGGGGAAAAGGCTGCGCCCCATTTTTGTGCTGCTTGGAGGAAAGTTTGGGGTATACGATTTACAGCGATTGCAGTATATTGCCGTGCCGCTGGAATTGATTCATTCGGCGTCTCTCGTTCACGATGATGTGATCGACGACGCAGATACGCGGCGGGGCAAGCCGACCGTTAAATCAAAATGGGACAACCGGATTGCTATGTATACCGGTGATTACATCTATGCCAAGGCGCTCATGCAGGTTACTCAGCTCGACAATCCTTACATACACCGTATTTTGGCTAGAGCTATGGTGCAAATGTCCATAGGTGAAATGGAGCAGATTCGCGACTTTTTCAATACGGAACAGAGTGTTCGGAATTATTTGCTCCGAATCCGCAGGAAAACGGCGCTACTGATCGCCATCAGCTGTCAGCTTGGAGCCATGGCAGCCGAGGCTCCTGCTAAGGTAAGCTCCTTGCTTTACCGATATGGCTATAATGTCGGAATGGCGTTTCAAATCCGCGACGACTTGCTAGATCTGTTCGGGACGGAGAAGGTCATAGGAAAGCCTCCGGGCAGTGACATGCGTCAGGGAAATATTACGATTCCTGTCATATATGCATTGCAGGAGGCAAGCTTGCGTGGACCGCTGCTTAAAGAGATTCGTGGCATTCAAGCCGGGGACGGGAGTGGTGACGTCACCCGGGCGATCGAAATGATTCGTACGAGTCCCGGAATTCACCGCGCCGAGGAGCTAGCTGATCGGTTCATACAAAAAGCGTTAAACGCGCTGAAGTGTCTTCCGGACAATAAAGCTCGGGCTCATTTGCAAGAAATTGCCCTCTTTGTCAACAAAAGATCGTATTGATCTTACCTTTTTCGTATTTTTCTGGTAAAATGCAGATGAAACCGCCTTCTTTTTTGGAGTGTTTCTATCATTTTATGAGTCGATGTTGATTAATTTCGGGAGGGGAACCATGGAAAGAACGTTTTTGATGGTTAAGCCGGACGGGGTACAGCGCGGACTCGTCGGCAGAATTATTAGCCGGTTCGAGGACAAGGGCTTTCAACTGGTCGCCGGCAAGCTGGTTCAAGCAACAGAGGACCAAGCTAAGAAGCATTATGCGGAGCATGAGGGAAAACCCTTTTTTGATGAATTGGTAGGCTTCATTACTTCCGGGCCGGTATTTGCCATGGTTTGGGAAGGGGACGATATCGTCGCCTTGTCTCGGCTCGTAATTGGCAAGACGAAAGTGACGGAGGCTCTTCCCGGAACAATTCGAGGGGATTTTGCAGCCCATACGCCTTTTAATTTGATCCATGGTTCCGATGGAGTGGAAAGCGCGGAACGAGAAATCGCCAACTTCTTCGCGCAGCACGAATTACTTAACTATACTAGAAGCGTCAGCTCATGGATCTAAAACCGTTTTTCTCGGATAATCCACAGGGAGACACCAAGGAAGCGGCGGATCCTGATTACCTGGGTTTTATCCAAAACATCAAGAAGAATACCGGCATTGATTTGGCTCAGTATAAGGAAGCACAAATGAAGCGTCGTTTGACGACGCTGCGTAATAAAAACGGTTATCCGACATTTGATTCGTTCTTTAAAGCGATGATGAGCAACAAAGCGCTATTTTACGAATTTTTAGACAAGATGACGATTAACGTGTCCGAATTTTGGCGCAATCCCAATCGTTGGGAAGTGTTGCGGGATGTTGTCCTTCCCGAGCTATCTCGGGATAAAGCAAAACTTAAGGTGTGGAGTGCTGCTTGTTCAACGGGCGAAGAGCCGTACACACTGTCCATGATACTTGCGGATAAGGGACTTCTGCAAAATACTTACCTTTTGGCAACGGATATCGATGACGGAGCTCTGGGCAAGGCGCAGGAAGGGATGTATTTGGAACGTTCGTTGAAGGATGTTCCTAAAGATGTGGCTGAGCGTTATTTTACGCCCGAAGGTCCGATGTATCGGTTCGATGCCAAACTGAAAAAGGCAGTAACCTTCAAGAAACAAAACCTGCTGCTCGATACGTTTGAGGAAGGGTTTGATCTGATTGTCTGCCGGAATGTCATGATTTACTTTACCGAGGAAGCGAAACAAAGTCTTTATCACAAATTTTCTAAAGCATTACGACCTGGCGGTATGTTGTTCGTTGGCAGCACGGAGCAAATTTTCTCACCGGGGCAATACGGACTTGAGGCTGGGGAGACGTTCTTTTACCGTAAAAAAGCTTAGATACGCTGTATATTCCTTCCTTTCCTTTCCAATACTTGAGAATATCAGGGTCATTTTGGAGGTCAGGCTATGGACAAGCGCAAAGTCATCGAAGCTTATCGGCGGGGATTTCTAACTCCCCAGGAATGTGCCCAAGTGCTCGGGATCGAAAGTTCTCACTTGAAGCGAATCCTTGAGGATTATCCTTCGGATCCGCGGCGGCCGATTACATTGGACAACCACCCCGCTTCCGGGTAATAAATAGCAAAGGATTAACCGATGCGCCGTGCTTCGCTGTCTTCTAGATAGCGGCACGGCGCTTTTGTTCACAGATCAGAAAGTATAAAATTGCTGGGGAAAGAATCTTGTTAGCTATGTATGTGGGGAAAATAAAAAGCTTCCACACTTTCTGACCTTGCTGACGATCAGAAAAAGGGTAATATGGCGAGTGAAAATAGGTGCGTAGCAATTATTGTTACAGTAGAACTTGCTGTTATCGCAGGAACTACCTTTACTTAGAGGGCTTACTCTTACCATAAAACTTACCGTTACCGTTGGGACTAACAGACTAAATGTATTTTCTACAGTTAAATTCTGGGTATTTGGAACCTTTGAGCATTTAAATGCAGAAAGTGCAGCTAAAATCGGCAAAACGAACCTGCCAAGGCAAATTGCCTTATTTTAGATGTACGAAATGCACGACTGTTGATTAACTAAAAAAAGGGTGGCAAAAAGGCCCCACATTCGGTAAAGTGTTTGTACCCCTACAAACCATCCGAAACGAGGCGGCCTCATGAAAAAGTCTACTTCATTATCAAACATTCTGCAATCCGTGATTTCCAAAGAAAGAATGC